>CADCUR010000116.1 GCA_902805935.1 uncultured Pyrinomonadaceae bacterium | reverse complement strand
TAAGAGAAGCTGAGTTTTTAACTTTGGGCAATGCGCTCGAACGTGAAATAGAAGGCGGTAAGGCGCACGACTTTTTTGTCAAAGCCGAAGCCGGGCAAGCTGTGATAATCGCCGTCGAACAGCAAAAGCTTGATGTCACCGCCGCCGTCTATAACTCGGAAAATCAGAAAATTAATGAAGCCGAATTTTCTTTCGGCGAAATCGGCACGGAAAGACTGTTTTTTTTCGTTGCGCAAGCGGGCATTTACCGGGTCGAAGTTCGCACCGTTGATAAATCAGCGAAGGCGGGCGGTTATAAAATTGAACTCACCGCTCAGCGCACAGCCACCGAACAAGACCGGCGGGAAGACCTCGCGCACCAAAAGGTTTTCGCAGGCAACAAAACCGCCGAACAGGGAACGGCGGAAGCCTTTAAAGAAGCCGCGCAGCGTTTCGACGAAGCCGCCGCCGTCTGGCGCGGCACCGGCAACGATAAAGGCTTGGCTCAGGCGCTTTATTATAAAACCATCGCGCTATTTAACATCGGCGACAGAAAATCGGCGCTTGCGGCTGCACAGGAATCGCTCGCTTTGTTTCGCAAAATCGGCGACCGGATTTATGAAGCCGAAACGCTTTATAATATCGCCGCGACCGTTTTGGGACTCGGCGAACCGCAAAAATCAATCGAAGATTTCAACCAATCGCTGGCGATTTTTCGCGAGCTGAAAATCCCGGCAGGTGAAGCCAAAGTTTTAGCGCAGATGGCGATTGTTTACAGCCAGCAGGGAAATTTCCGGCGCGCGATTGAGCTCAACGAACAAGCCATTCCGCTGAATCGTTCGGCGGGTAACCTGAGCGCGGTCGCCGTTTCTTTGAATACGCTGGGCGTCACTCACGGTTATCTGGGCGAGCCGGACAAATCAATCAAGTATTACGAAGAAGCTTTAAAGATTTTCAAAGAAATAGGTGAATCGAACTATGTGGCGGGCGTGCTGGCAAACCTTGCCATCAGCGCCGGTGATGCAGGCGAATTCGATAAAGCGTTTGATTACACGGCGCAGGCATTAGAAATTCACCGCAAAATCGGCGACCGCTATACCGAAGCCGCCACATTGCGCAATTACGGCGAGTTTTACCGGATGGTCGGGGATTACGAGAGAGCGTTGCAAATGCAGCGGCAATCTCTGGAAGTATCAAAAGCCATCGGTCGGCGCGATACCGAAATGACGGCTTTAAACGCCGTCGGCAACATTTACAACGCTAAAGGCGATTACGAAAAGGCGATTGAGAATTACCAAACGGCGCTCACACTGGCGCGCGCGATGCAAAATGAAAACTCGATTGCCACGCAATTAAACAGCATCGGTTACAACTCGATTTTGCTCGACCGTTTCACCGCCGCACTCGATTACTCTACCCAAGCTCATCAACTTTTTACGAAAATCGGCTATCAGCAGGGCATCGCGCAAGCGTTGCTACATATCGGTTTGGCGCATCATAAAAAAGGCGATACGGCGCGGGCGCTGGAAAATTACCGGCAGCTTTTGATGATCGCCGAACAAATCCAAAATCAGCGTCAGACGGTCAACGCGAATTATCTCATCGCGCTCGCCCTGCGCGACCGAAACGAATTGCCGGCAGCGCTCCAATCAATCGAAAACTGCGTGCAAATAGCCGAATCAATGCGATCGAATTTGAGTCGCAGCGATTTGCGCGCGACGTTTTTCGCCGGAAACAAAAAATTCTACGAGCTTTACGTCGAAATTCTTCAGCTTCTGGCAGAGGAAACGAAAAATACCGAGTATGTTTCGCGGTCGCTCGAAGTCGCCGAGCGGTCAAAGGCGCGGACGCTCGTCGAACTGTTGAATCAATCAGGCACGACTTTCAAAGCCAGCACAGACGCGGATTTACGCCGCAAAGAAAGCGAAATCAACAATCGTTTGAGCGCGAAAGCCGCTCGACAAACGCGCCTTTTATCGGGCGGCAAAGCTTCAGCGGATGATTTGAAGATTGTGGCGCAGGAAATTACCGATTTAACCGAGGAGCGAGAAAAACTCGCCGTGCAGATTCGGCGCGCCAATCCCAACTATGCGGCTTTGACACAGCCCGCGCCGCTCAAAGCAGCGGAAATTCAAACCTTGCTCGATAAAGACACGGTTTTGCTCGAATACGCTCTGGGCGACCGGCAAAGCTCGCTTTGGTTGGTGACAAACGATTCGATTTCCGCTTATAAATTGCCGAAACGCGAAGAAATCGAAAATGCCGCCAGACATTTTTACCAATCGCTAAAAACAAACGGCGGCGCGGCGGACAATCAAGCCGGAAACGCTTTGAGCGAAATGCTTCTCAAACCAATCAGCGAAAAACTTGCGGGCAAACGAGTTGTTGTCGTCAGCGAAGGCGCGCTGCAATACATTTCGTTTGCCGCTTTGCCGAACCCGACGGCAAAGAATCGGTTTTTAATCGAAACGAATGAAATTGTAAATCTCCCGTCGGCGGCTACGCTCGCAATATTGCGGCGAGAAAACCGGAATCGAAAGCCCGCTGCAAATTCGCTGGCGGTTTTCGCCGATCCGGTTTTCTCGCCCGACGATCCGCGAGTGAAAAACGGGCAAGCGGCAAAAACGAAAAGCATCGCCAATGAAAAACTACAACGCTCCCTTGAAGAAGCCGTCGAAAGCGGCAGCGGCGAAGAAGTTTTAAAATCCATTCCGCGCTTGCCGTTTTCGCGCCGCGAAGCCGAAGCGATCTTAGCCGGACTTCCGGCGAACAACGGACTGAAAGCCCTTGATTTCGCCGCCAACGCGGAAAAGACGACTGGAGAAAATCTGTCAAATTACCGAATCATTCATTTTGCGACGCACGGACTTTTGAATAGCAAAAATCCCGAATTGTCTGGCTTGGTTTTGTCCTTGGTAAACGAAAAAGGCGAACCGCAAAACGGTTTTCTGCGCTTGAACGACATCTACAATCTGCGCTTGAATTCCGATCTGGTTGTGCTGTCGGCTTGTCAGACCGCTTTGGGAAAAGACATTCGCGGCGAAGGTCTAATCGGACTGACGCGCGGATTTATGTACGCTGGAACACCGCGCGTTGTCGCTTCGTTGTGGAAAGTTGACGACGCGGCGACCGCCGAATTGATGAAACATTTTTATCAAAATATGCTAAACAAGAAACAGCGTCCGGCGGAAGCTCTGCGGGCGGCGCAGATCGAGATGAGCAAGGATGGGCGTTACAAATCGCCTTACTTTTGGGCAGCTTTTACCATTCAGGGCGAATGGCGGTAGGACTTTTAGGTGGAAGCGAATTCGACACTGAAAAAAAACTGGGTTTTAACGCCCGATGCGTTTGCTAAATTGCTCGCGGCGTTTGCTCCCGATTCTGAAGAATCGGGCGCGAAATACGAAGCGGCGCGGACGCGCCTCATCAAACTTTTTCAGTGGCGCGGCGTTTTTGATGCGGAAGAAGCGGCGGACGAAACCTTAAATCGCGTCGCTCGAAAGATAGACGAAGGCGAAATTGTGCGCGATATGTCGGCTTTTATCGGCGGCATCGCGCGTTTCGTTCTGCTCGAAAAACTCAAAAGCAAAGAGCGCACGAACGTGCCTCTCGAAGATGCGCCGCCCGCTGCTTTCGTCAAACAGCCGGAAGAATTTGCGGACGACCCGGCAGACGAACAAAAGTTGCGCTGTTTTAACCGCTGTATGCGCGAGATGCCCGAAGATATGCGGCAAATCGTCGTCGAATATTACAACGCCGAGGCGGACGGTTCAATCAGAATCGAGCATCGAAAACGAATGGCCGAGCGTTTGAATTTGGAGATGAACGCGCTGAGAAATCGTGCTCTGCGCGCGCGCGGCAAATTGGAAGATTGTATAAAAAACTGCATAGACGGAAAAAAATAAGAAATTTTGCGTGATGCAATCAGCTCTTTCGCCACTTGTATGCGGGAGCGAAAAAATGTGAAGGAAACATCGATTAAAGAGGAAAAAATCAAACAGTTTTTGCTCGGCGATTTGCCCGAAACCGAACGGATTGCGCTCGAGGACCGTTTTCTCGGTGACGACCAACTTTTCGAGCAGATCGAAGACGCCGAAAACGACCTAGTTGACGATTACGTGGGTGAAAGACTCGGCGCGCCTGAGCGTAAACTTTTTGAAAGCTATTATCTGGCTTTGCCGGAAAACCGCGCGAAGGTTGAATCCGCGCGGTTTTTTCGCCGTGAACTGCAAAACGAAAAAACGGAAACGGTTAATGTCGCCGTCGCTGAAACTGATGCGGAAAAACCGACAGGCTTTTGGCAATCAATTCAAAACTTTTTCGCTTCCGGCGCGCTCGTCCCCGCAGCCGGATTCGCCGTTTTGTTGTTTATCGTCGGCGGTTTGTGGGTCGCTTTTCGTACGCAGCCCAATAGTGAAATAGTTTATTCGCCGACTCCCGCGCCGACAACGATTCCCGTACAGCCGACGCCGACCGCTCCGCCGGAAGCAAATGACGACATTCCCGCAAACACGAATCAAATTTCGCCTGTAGCTAGTCCGTCGATTCAGAAGAACTTCAACGCCGCGCCGAAAGAAACGCCGCGCACATATGATCCGAAGGAAAACGTGCAGCCGACGCCGCGACCGACTGCGCCGCCCGCTCAATCAACCGTTACGCTGGCGCTCGTTATGGGGCTGATTCGCAGCGGAGGCGAAGCCAATAAACTTGTTCTGCCGAAAAACGCCGATCAGGTTCGTTTGACTTTCGATTTGCCTGCTGCCGGGAAATACAAAGAAATCGAAGCGCGAATCGAAACAGTGACAGGCAGACAGGTTTGGAGCGGAAAAATCAAACAAATTGGCGGGCGCGTCGCTTTAAATCTGCCAGCCAAACTTTTCGCCGACGAAGATTACCTGCTAATTGTGAGCGGTGCTGACGAAGCGGGCAAGCGCGCGGACTTTTCGCAGTTTTATTTCAATTCGGAAAGAAAATAATTTCTTTTAGACAAACGAATTTTCGATTAAACGCCGCTTGCAAAGCGGCGTTTTTCTTTGGCGGAAAAATTCTCGCGTGATGTTTTTTGGCTTTCTTTCACAAGTAATCAAAAGCCGGTGTAAATCGGACGAATTATTTAAGGAGAAGTTATGAAACAAACGAAATTATTTTTCTGGATTTTTGCAATTACCATTTTAACCTGTTCGCCGATTCTGGCGGACGTGAAAATCAAAACGCGCAATACAGTCGCCGAACAAACTACCGAAAGCACCGTTTATATCAAAGGCAAACGGCAGCGCAGCGAGCAGGATTTCGGCGGGATGAAAACCGTCAATTTAACACAATGCGATTTGCGGCGCGACGTTCAACTGAACGCGCAGGCGAAAACTTATTTTCTTTCGCTATACAATAGCGGCGGTTCGGCGAATCAAATTAGTCCAAACGCATCCCAAATCCCATAACAGAACATCGAAGATCGCAAACGCGGCGTGGTAACTACGAGCAG
>CADCUR010000115.1 GCA_902805935.1 uncultured Pyrinomonadaceae bacterium | reverse complement strand
CGCGCTCCGCGTTTTCGTCCAAAAACTCGCCGATTACGATTCTTATTTCGCCTTGATGACTTTCGGAATGGAAGTCAAAATTTTGCAGTCTTTTACCAATCGTCCCGACCGGCTCGAAAAAAGTTTTGAGAAACTTTTTCGTGAGCAAGACGGTCTTTCCACACACGCTTACGACGCGGTTGACGATGCGATTCGGCTGCTGAGAAAAAAATCGCCGTCCGCCGTTAGAGACAAAATTCCGAAACGCGCCGTTATTTTAATCACCGACGGTTTTCCGGTCGGCGACGTGGTTTCGCCGAAAACCGTCGTCGAACGTGCCAATGACGCGGAGACGACGGTCTATTCGATACTTCTGCCGTCGTTTTCGCGTCTCCAGAGAGATAAAAAACCGCTGCTCACGCCGCTTGAAGCCAGCGGATTGCTGGAGAAAACCGGCGGACGCGCTTTTTACGCGACGCAAAAAAGTTTCGAGCCGCTCTTTAAATCGCTGGCGGAAGAAATTACGTCTTCCTACGTTTTAGCGTTTTATCCGAAACCGGACGCGCGCCGCGACGGACGGTTTCGCCGCGTCAGAATCGAAACTCCGAAAAACCTTCAAATCAAGCAAAACCGCAACGGTTACGAGAACAAACCGTCAAACCAGTAGCCGCTCGAATCTGAACGGTTAGTATTCGTATTCGTCGGCGTCTTCCTTAAAATCATCCGCGTCTTCTTCGTGTATATCGAGTTCAATCGGGTCGAGTCCGACGATTTCCAAATCAGTTCCGCATTCGTCGCAAGTGACAGTATCGCCCTGCTCGGAGTCGGCATCAACATAAACGTCTTCGCTGCATTCGGGACAAGCTGTGGTCGGCATTTTTTCTTTTCTCCAAACAATCTAAAGTATATTTATTGCGTTTCTTCACTTAAAAAAGTTAAATGAAATTATATGTATGATTGTCAATCTAACTCGTTTGCCGACGGTTTGGCAAGAGCGTTTTGCGTTTTTTTCGACCGCTAAAATTCGTCGGCTCAATCATCTCAAACTGTCTGTAACAATTGCCTTTTGATTATGAAATTTCCTTTTGCTTTGCCGAAAAATAAACAGTTCGATGTCGTTGGATTCGGCACGAACGCGGTTGATTTTTTGATTCAAGTTCCGACCTTTCCGGCGTATTCGTCGAAAATCGAACTTTCCGATTATACGCGGGCTGCTGGCGGCGAAGTGGCGACGACGATGGTCGGATTACAGCGGTTAGGTTTGAAAACGGCTTACGTCGGGCGTTTCGGCGACGACCGCGAAGGCGATTTCGGGTTGCAGACACTGCGCGACGCGGCGGTTGACATCTCGTTCGCCGAACAAATCGCGGGCGCGAAAACGCAAATCGCCTTTATCGTGATTGACGAGCAAAACGGCGAGCGAACCGTCATCTGGCAGCGCGATAAACTGCTGGCTTATGACGAGACCGCGGCGCCGCTCGACGCGGCGGCGTTGGGAAGAATTTTGCATTTCACCACGCACGACGCCCGTGCTTGCCGGCAAATGGCGCAAAAGGCGAAAGCGACCGGCACGATTGTGTCGAGCGATGTTGACAATGTTTTCGACGGAATCGCCGAACTGCTGCCGCACGTTGACATTCTGATTTGTTCAGCCGAATTTCCCGAAAAGCTCGTCGGCATACGAGACCGGCGAGCCGCGCTGCGCGAGATAAAAGCGCGATTCGGCTGTTGCATTGTCGGTATGACGCTCGGCGACGAAGGCTCGCTCCTTTTCTGTGAAAACGAGTTTGTCAAAACTGCGGGCTTTATGGTTCCCGGCGGTTGCCGCGACACGACCGGCGCGGGCGATGCGTTTCGCGTCGGTCTGCTCTACGGTTTAATCCGAGGCGAGACCGTCGAAGATTCGGCGCAAATGGCGAACGCCGTCGCCGCGCTTAAATGCCGCGCTCTCGGCGCGAGAACCGCTTTGCCTGACGCTGCGGAACTCCACGAAATCATTAAAAATCAGCGCCGCCGAAATCTTTGAAAACATAGACAAATTTTTTGTGACACGTTAAAATTTCTTATACCGAACCATTACGTGAGTTTCTGCATCTCACGAAAATCCATACGCGACCTTATCGCTAAGGTTTTTTATAGTTCGTTAAACTCAAAAAGTCATGGATTTAAAGGTCACTCTGACGATTCAATTTTTCGGCATTCTGCTGGTTGCGCTGCTGTCGTTTTCTCTAGACAGTTCGCTAAAATCCACTGCTCTGAAATATTGGAAGTATGCGTGGCTTGCGCTGTGTCTGGCATTAGCCGGTTTTTATCTGGCTCTAAATTATCAATCGTTCGCCAAGCCGTTTTTTTTGATTTATTACTTGGGCGAATACGCATTCGCTTATTTGCTCGTTGCAGGCTGCCGAAATTACGCCTGCGGCAAAACCATTAACCTTCGGGGCTTGTTTGCGCTCGCGGCTCCGGCAGCTTTGACTGCCGCCTTAGTCGCTGCTTACAACAACGAATTTATAAAGATTTTTAACTTTCATTCTTTTATTATGGCGGCGGCTTTCGCACTCGCGTTTTTTGCGCTGCGAATGCCCGGCAAAATTTCGCCAAATAACACGGGCTGGCGGGTGATGAAAGCAGCGCTCGCGTTGCTAACGCTCGATTTTCTTTACTACACGATTGTCTTCAGTTTGCGTCACACTTTATATTCGCCGCTTTTGGAAACGCATCTGTCTTTCAGTTCGATAATTGACCTTGTGCTGCAAGTGATGCTCGGTTTCGGAATGGTCATCGTACTGCTCGAAAAAGTCCGCGAGGACGTTGAGGAAACTAATCGCAAACTCAAAGAAGCACACGACCGGCTCGAACAGCTCGCTCACGTTGACCCACTGACCGCCGCCTTTACGCGCCACGCCTTCTACAGTTTTCTGCAAAAACAAAATCGTGACGAGAAAGCGATTTCGGGCTGCGTCGGCGTGTTTGATATTGATAATCTAAAGCCGATTAACGACCGCTTCGGACACGCTACAGGCGACGCGGCAATCAGTTCGGCGGCGCGTGCCATCAGCTCTCTCGTGCGAACTGACGATTTGATTTTTCGTTGGGGCGGCGACGAGTTTTTCGTTGTGATGCCCGGGTTTGACACTGCTCAGGCAATTGAGAGAATGGGCGAACTCAATGCGCTTTTGAAAGATGTAAAATTGTTCGGCGCGCCGGAAAAAATATCAATCGGAGTCTCGTTCGGGTTTGCCAATTTCAGCGACATTAACGATTTAGAGAAATCGGTCAGAGAAGCCGACGCGAAAATGTATCTCGCCAAACAGCGCGGCAAAGACGCGGACAAGACGGAAGACGTTTCTTTCGCCGCAAGTCAGCGGCTCCGAAACTTCGCCGGCGCTGCATTGAGAAAACGCGGAATTTATTCGTCATTAAATCACGAATAAACTCCGCGCCTCTTAACCGTCAAAATTTCCGGTTAAAGGTTTTCGTTAAAAAACGCAATCACCTTTTTCCAGGCGTCTTTTGCCGCCGCTTCGTCGTAAACTTCCGGTCTGGTTTCGTTAAAAAACGCGTGGTCGGCTTCGTATTTAACCGACTCGATGGGCAGCGTCTCGGTTTTCGCAATGCGTTCGAGTTCAGCGACTTTTTCCGGGTCTATCCATTGATCTTTCGTTCCCGAAATAAAAAGCACCGGGCATTTCAAGCCTTTCAAAGTAAATTCGTCGGGAATGTCGCCGTAAAAAGGCGCGGCGGCGCGCAAGCCTTCGAGTTTGCACGCGGCTTCGAGCGCGAAAGTCCCGCCCATACAAAAACCTGTGATGCCGATTTTCGTCACGCCGTGTTTGTCCTGTAGCGTAATGATCGTTTTATTGATAATGTCCAAGCCGTCTTCGGTTTTGAGATTTTTCATCAATTTCGCCGCTTCCTGTTTGTCTGCGGTAACTTCTCCCAAGTATAAATCCGGCGCGACGGCGATAAAACCTTCGTCGGCGTAGCGTCCGGCGATTTTTTTAATGTTGTCGTTCAAGCCCCAGTATTCCTGAACGACAATCACGGCTTTCGTGTCGGCGTCAGTTTCGTCCGGCAAAGCGACGTAGGCGGTCGTGTCGCCTAAAACGCTGCTGAACTCTAAAGTTTCGGTTCGCATAAAATAAAGTCCTCCGTAAAATTATTACAAAATTGATTATAAACAAATTAACCGGCGCTCAAAAAGTCCAAAGTTCAAAGTTCTAAAGTCCAAAGTCGTAAAACACGCCTGACTTGCGGCGTTTAACTTGAGACTTCAGACTTATAACTTTGGACTTGGACTTATTTTCGCCTGACTTTGATAATCGGGGAATTTGCATTTTCGCTCGTTGCATAAATCGCCGCGCCGTCAGCCGCATAACAAACCGCTTCGCCCTGTTCTCTTTCGCCGAGTTCGACGATTAAAGGTTTTTCGCGCCAGATGTTGTCAAAGTTTTTCGCCGCCTCGGGCAGAACGATTTCGTAAGCCGAAAAGTAATCGCAGAGAACGACGCGCCTGCCGTCGGGCGAAATGTCGCCGCCGGTTAAAAATCCGTTCGGAACGGCGGGAACCGAGAAATCTGCAATTTTTTCGAGCGGGTTGATTCTTTTCGGAGTGTAGTTTTTCGAGAGTTTAAAGACGCTCGCCGCGCCGCGTAAGCGTTTCGTCAAAATATACAAGTCGCCGGTTTGCGGATGCGCGAGCAGGGTTTCGGCATCATGACTTCCGTCGGGATAGCGAAATCTAATCTGTTCGATTGATTCGGCGTAAAGCGGCGTTTTCTCGTTTGAAGTTTTACCCGTCGCCGAAATTGTCGGTTCGGGAACGCGAAACACTGCCAAAAACTCGCGCGCCCGCCTGTTGTCTCCGATGTCGCCGATATATAGAAAACATTCGCCGTCGGCGTTTCTCAAAGCGGCGATGTCTTCCCAATCGGTGTTTCTTGAATTTCCTACTTCCCACGTGCCAAGCTTTTCGCCCTTTGAGTTGACTGCGAAAATAAACGTGCCGCCGTCCGAATCGTTGTGCGTCCAGAAAACGTCCGGCTGACATTTTGAAGCGGCGATGCCGCTGCTTTCCGTTATCTCGTCGGTTTTGATGGCGCCGACGATTTCCGCCTTTTCGTAACGGGTCGAGACGTTTCCGGCGGCGCGGTTGTCATTCGCGGTCGGGCTTGAGGAAATCGAAAAACAGCCGGAAAAAAGGCTGCAAAAAATCGTCAATAAAATGACAAACGAGGATTTTTTGGTTATAGTTTTTTTCGACATACTTCACACGTAACATTATAACGCAGAAAATTTTTCGAGGTTCACGATAAATTGCGACAAACTTTTGTCGCCGAAGAAACGTAAGCAAAATAATTACAGATGATTGTCGGAACTGAATGGTTAATCGAAGCCTTTGACTGCGAAGCGGAAAAACTGCGCGAGGTCGAAACTTTGCGCGAAGTTTTCAGCCGCCTCGTTGCCGATTTGAATTTGAAAACCCTCGGCGCAGGTTTCTGGCATCAATTCGGCGGCGAGCGAGGCATCACGGGGCTCGTCGCGCTTACCGAATCGCATCTCGCCTGCCACACTTACCCCGAATACAAAACCGCCACTTTCAATCTTTACTGCTGCCGCACGCGCCCGACGTGGAATTGGGAAGCGAATTTAATGGAAATGCTCGGCGCGAAAACGGTTAATGTGCAGAAAATTGAACGCGGCAACGAAAAATCCAAAATCCAAAATCTAAATTCCAAAATCGCCGGGGGTGAAGCGTGAGCGTTCTTGCCGCCAATTGCCCGTCGTGCGCCGCGCCGATTGAATTCAAAGCCGGTTCGACCATCGTTCTCGTCTGCCCGTTTTGCCGTTCGGCGGTGGCGCGAACCGATAGGAATTTAGAGGATTTAGGCAAAGTCGCGGAGATCGCCGAATCCGAATCGCCTTTGAAAATCGGACTGAAAGGAACGTATAAAGGTAATCGTTTTGAACTCACGGGGCGCGCCCAGAATCGCCACGAACTCGGCGGCGTGTGGGACGAATGGTATGCGACGTTCTCGAACGGCTGGGTCGGATGGCTCGCCGAAGCGCAGGGAAAATTTTATCTGACTTTTTATCAGCCGTTGCCCGCGAGCGCATCCGTTCCGGCGTTTGAAACGCTGCGAATTGGGCAGACGATTTCGGAAATTCCGAACCAATCGTTCGTCGTTACGGAAAAAGGCACGGCGACGGCAATCGCGGCGGACGGCGAAATCCCATACAAATTAACGCCGAACGAGCGCAGCGATTACGCCGATTTGTCGGGCGCAGGCGTCGCGTTCGCCACGATTGATTATTCGATGAATCCGCCGTGGACGTTTGTCGGTCAAGAAGTTTCGCTCGCCGACATAGGACTTTCTGACGCGCGACCGGCTCAGCGCGAAGCACGAAAAGTTGCTGTCGGCAAAATGGGCTGTCCGAATTGCGGCGGCAGCCTCGAACTCAACGCGCCAGATCGAGCCGAGCGCGTGACTTGTCCATTTTGTAATTCTCTTCTTGACGTTAATCAGGG
The DNA here is from genome assembly GCA_902805935.1 of uncultured Pyrinomonadaceae bacterium. Lineage (GTDB taxonomy): Bacteria > Acidobacteriota > Blastocatellia > Pyrinomonadales > Pyrinomonadaceae. The sequence continues at coordinate 29,071 of CADCUR010000115.1, read as the reverse complement.
CAATCTGAAATTTCTCCGCGCGCTCGCCAAAATCGAAAATCCGTTCGTTCTAAAAATCGGCTCGGAAGGCACTTTTGCGAACGACGCGAAATTTAAAATCATCGGCGCGGTCGTCCGCAGCGTTTCGATTGAAGGCGAAACTTATTTCTGGCACGAATATCTGCTTTACAATCCGAACATCGGCTTTCGCTGGCTCGTTCATTCGGACAATCATTGGAATTTTGTCGAGCCAATCAACGCGGCTGACGTGGACGCATCAATCGGCATTCTCAGATCGCCGACCGGAATGCCGCCGACGGTTCGATACAAGGGCAAAAAATACAGAATTTTTCAAGACGCGCCCGCGCGCGTCGAACACGTGCACGGCGAATTTTACTGGCGCGTCGAGCAGGGCGAAACGGTGCGGGCGATTGATTACATCGCGCCGCCGCTGATGCTTTCGCAGGAAATCACAAATTCGGAAGTGAATTGGTCGAGCGGCACTTACATGACGAACCGCGAAATCGAACGAGCGTTTAACCTTTCCGATTTGCCGAAGCCTTTTTCGGTCGCGCCGAATCAGCCCGCGCCCGATGGATTTTATATCAAATACGGTTTGCTGATGCTCGGCGCTCTGCTTGTCGTCGCGGCGCTGATGATTCCTTTGAGCGGTTTTTCAAGCACGCCTTTGAATCAGCAAATCGTTCTGCCGCCGACGGCAAGCGCGACGACGGCGCAAACAATTTTCTCGCCGCCGTTTGAACTGCGCGGCAACCGCAACGTGCGGATTACGGCTTATGCGCCAATTAATAATTCGTTCGCTGATTTGGACGTTGATTTAATCAACGAACAGAACAACGAAATCGAGTCGGTCAGTGTGCCGATTGAGTATTATCAAGGTTCGGACAGCGACGGCGCGTGGACCGAAGGCGCGCAGACGCAGGACGCGACGCTTTCATCCTTGCCCGCCGGAAAATATACGCTGCGCGTCGAAGGCACGTGGCAGAATTTTCAAGAACCGTTGCCGGTGACGGTCAAAGTCGAGCAGAATATCAATCGCGGCGTGAATTTCTGTCTGGCGTTCGGCGTGCTGGCACTGCTGCCGATGTTTGGTTTGATTCGCAAATTTATGTTTGAGTCAAAACGCTGGAGCGAAAGTATGTTCAGCTCAAGCAGTTCTTAAAAGTTTCAAGTTCTAGGTTTCAGGTTTCAAGTCATAGAACAAAAACCTGAAACCTAGAACTTGAAACCTGAAACTAAATTATGTTCAAAACTCTTTTTTTAATTTTCGGGATCGGAGTGATTTTAATTTACGCTGCGTCGTCATGGTTCGGTTGGGAGTTCGCCAATTCGGGCAGCCGTTCGCGGCTTGGAGTGCCGTTTATTTACACCGGGTTTCGTGGAGGAAAATAATGTTAACGACAATTTTAAATTTTAACGCGCTGGCGTTCGTCGTCAAGTTCGATGCGCTGGCGGAAGTTTTGGTGACGACGCTGATTTTCGTTTTCATCGGGATCGCTTTTTTCGCCGTCGCTTACGGAATTTTAAGCCGTATGTTTCCGATCAAAAAGGAAATCGAACACGACCAGAACGTCGCGCTCGGTATCGTCGTCGGCTCGATTATGATCGGCATCGCGCTGATTATCGCGGCGGCAATTCAGGGATGAGGGATGAAGGATGAGGGATGAATAAATCCAAATCCAATTTGGCTTTTGTTCTTCTTCATCCTTTAACCCCCATCCCTCGTCCCTTATATGAATCGCACACCGCTTTTATTTCTCAATGTTGTCGTCATCGCCACCTGCGGTTTAATTTACGAATTGCTGGCGGGAACTCTGGCGAGTTATGTTCTCGGCGATTCGGTGACGCAGTTCTCTCTGATTATCGGCATTTATCTTTCGGCGATGGGCGTCGGTTCGTGGCTGTCGGGTTTTCTCGATAAAAATTTAGCCAAACATTTTGTCGAAATCGAACTCGCCGTCGCCGTCTTAGGCGGGTTTTCCGCGCCGTTGCTTTTCTTCAGCTTCGCCAATGTTTCCTATTTCAATGTGATTCTTTACGGATTGGTTTTTGGCATCGGCGTTCTGGTCGGTTTGGAAATTCCGCTGCTGATGCGGATTTTGAAAGACGAACTCGATTTCAAAAAACTCGTCGCCCGCGTTCTCGCGCTCGATTACGTCGGCGCGCTCGTCGCCTCGCTTTTGTTTCCGATTTTTCTCGTGCCGAAATTAGGATTGACCAGAACGAGCTTGGTTTTCGGAATCTTGAACGCCGGCGTCGGAATTTGGGGAACTTGGCTGCTGGAAAATTTAATCAGAAAACGCGACGTGAACATTCTGCGCGTCAAAGGTTTCGTCATTATTGTCTTGCTCGCCATCGCGTTTATCAAAGCCGATGCGCTGACTTCTTTAGCTGAAGACAACCTTTTTACTGACAATATAATTTACGCGAAAAGCTCTTCGTATCAGCGCATCGTCGTCACGAAAGGCAAAACCGGCTACGCGCTTTTTCTGAACGGCAATCTGCAATTCAATTCGTTTGACGAATACCGCTATCACGAAGCGTTGGTTCATCCGGCGATGCTCGCCGCGCCCGCCAGTCCGAAAAGAATTTTAGTCCTCGGCGGCGGCGATGGTTTGGCAATCAGAGAGATTTTAAAATATCCGTCGGTCGAATCGGTCACGCTCGTTGACCTCGACCCGGCGATGACCGGACTTTCTACGGCTTTGCCCGCGCTGGCTGAGCTTAATAAAAATGCTTTTGGAGACGCGCGTGTGACAATCGTCAACGCAGACGCTTACGTTTGGCTCGACAACAATCAGGTCGAATCGTTCGACGCGGCAATTGTAGATTTTCCCGATCCGAATAATTTCGCGCTCGGAAAACTTTACACGACGCGCTTTTACAATCTGTTGAAATCGAAATTAAAACCAAACGCTTCGGTCGTCATTCAATGCACGTCGCCGCTGATTGCCAGAAATTCTTACTGGTGCATTATCAAAACGCTTCGTTCGGCGGGCTTTTCCGTCAAACCTTATCAAACGACCGTTCCGAGTTTCGGAATTTGGGGTTATGCTTTGGCTAAACTCGATGCGTTCGACGCGCCGCAGACGATTCCCGAAAATTTGGGCTTAAAGTTTTTGAATGACAAGACGCTCGCTTCAATGTTCGAGTTTTCGTCAGACACCGCTTTGCCGAGCAGCGAAGAAATCGAAATCAACCGGCTCGATAACCAAGCGCTTGTAAGGTATTACGAAAGCGAGTGGCGCAGATTCGAGTAATTTGCGACTTTGAAAATCATTGACGATTTACCGCTCAGCGATTTATTCGCGCCGCCATTTCTTTCTTAAACTTTCTTCAATCTTCTCTTTCAATTTTCCATGGTTTCCGGGTTTTTGTCGGCAACGTCGTCGCCGCCGCGCTGATGTCGCGGCACTGGTTTTTTGTCGTCGTTGGCGGCGTTCGTGGCGCCGACGACATCGCGGTCGTTCGGGTCGCCTTTTGTTTCGTCGCCGCGCCGCATCTGCTGGGCTAGTTCGGTCGTATCGTTATAAGCCGATGCTTCACCTAGTTCCTCTGCCGTAAATCCGTCTCGTTTTACGTTTTGCGGGTCGCGGTCTTCATCGGCTTCCTGTTTCTGCTTGTTAAATTCGTTTGGCATTTTTAATTTCTCCTTGTTTTTATCTTAAACATCTCGCCGAAAACTTCAAAGGCGGCAAGTTAGTCGCGCAATTTTTGCGGCGCGTCACGCAGAACCAAGATTTAATCATTCGCGGTATATTTCGAACTTGTAAAAAGCCCAAGCCGCAAATGTCAGAATTCAGACGGACATCTGCGGCTCGATTTGTTTTTCGATTTAAAGTTCGCTGAAAAGCAGACGCGCGAGTTCGTCCTGCGCCGCTCTGGTTTCGATTTCGGCTTCCTTGCGTTTTGAGATGTCGCGCGAAACGGTTTGCAGTTGAACGACCGCGCCGCCTGGCGCAACGACGGTTTGCGCCATCGTTTCCAACCAGCAATACTCACTTCGTTTGTCGCGCATTCGATATTCGAGAACAATTCCGGTTTCTCCTTTGAGCAGGCGGGCGTCGTCGCGCAGTCGTTCGACATCTTCCGGGTGAAACAAATCATACGGCGACGTGCCGACGAGTTCTTCGGGAGCGTAGCCGAGCAAAGTTTCCGACGACGGCGAGACATATAGATAACGTCCTTCGAGGTCGTGCAGACACACGAGGTCGCGCATATTTTCGGCGAGCAAACGATACCGATTTTCCGATTCACGAACGCGCTCGTCCGCCAAAGTTCCCTTCGAGATGTCGGTGATAAAACCTTCGAGCGCGGAAATTTTCCCCAAGCTGTCGCGAACGAAGCGAAAGCGGTCGCGGACGTGCTTGACCGATTCGTCGCGGGCGTTGATGCGATAGGAAACTTGAAATTGCCGCCCTTCAAGCGACGGTTCTTCAATCAGTCGGCGAACTTCCGTCAGGACGCGCTCGCGGTCTTCCGGATGCATCAACTCGGTCCACGTCATCAGGGCATTCGCGCCGACGAGTTCTTCGGCGCGGTAGCTGGTCAAATCAAAACAGCCGTCGCTCAAAAATTCCTTGGTGAATTCCGCATCGGCGCGGCAGCGAAAAACCACGCCCGGCAGATTGCCGATGAGCGTCCGCAAAAAACGTTCGCGCTCGCGCAGGCGAAATTCGATTTCCTGCCGCCCGAGTTTAGTTGTTCCCGGTTTGTCGTCTCTCATCTAAAATAATTACCGCTCCCCGAAATAATTTTTCGCATCAGAGAAAACACTGACGCGGCAACCGCATTTTTACGGTAGATGTTATCATAAGAAATGATATAAAGTCGTCATACTCTCCGCGGCGAATTTTTCGAGCTTTAAGTTATCAAACAAATGATTTTTCGTTTTAACGACAAAGAATACCGGGGCGCGACGGCGGTCGAAGTCGTCGCGCAGATGGAACGCGATGAGGCGGATTTCGCCGCGCAGAACGGCGGAACGCTGCGGCAATTTCTCGAATGGTCTCTGAAAAAACTAAGCGACCGCCTGCCGCTGCGCGAACTCGAATTAAGCCCGCGCGTCAGCGACGAAGTGCAGGCGCACAGCTATCTATCCCTGCGCCACGATTACGGCATCGGCGAACTCGTCGAATAAAAAACATTTGGTTTTTAGTTTGTGTTCCGCAAAATTATCACCTGTCAGTTGCCGGTCGTTCGGAAATTATATAACGTGAAAAATTAAATCGTCCGCGAAAGCCATTTTGGAAAAATGCAGTTCACCCGCCGTGAAATCTTGTCCGCGTTTCTAGGTTTACCCTTCGCGCTCGCGGCGTGCCGCAGTTCAAATTCCGCAAATGATTTTCCCGACGGCGAAATTGTCGGCGCGAACGTCAACGCCGGACATCTTTTAAGAGAAAACCGAAACGCTGAAGTTCCCGCCGGAAATTGGGAAACGGTAAAAACGGCGATTGTCGGCGGCGGCGTTGCCGGACTCGCCGCCGCTTGGAAATTTCAAAAAGAAAACTTTAACGATTACGTTCTCGTCGAACTCGAAAACAAAATTGGCGGAACTTCGCAAAGCGGCGAATCGAAATTAATCGGTTATCCGTGGGGCGCGCATTATTTGCCCGTGCCTTTTCGGGAAAATGCGGAATTGATCGCTCTGCTCGACGAAATAAATTTGACCGACGGCGTGAATTCAGACGGCGACATTACAATCAAAGAACAATTTCTCTGCCGCGAACCGGAAGAAAGAATTTTTTACAAAGGTCGCTGGTATGAAGGACTTTATTTGAATGTCGGCGCAAGCGAAGCGGACAAAATTCAACTGGCGGAATTTCAAAAGCAGATTGATTACTGGGTAAATTGGCGCGACTCGAAAGGCAGACGCGCTTTCGTCGTGCCGGTTGCGAATTGCTCGACCGACGCTGAAGCGACGGCGCTCGATAGAATTTCGTTTGCCGATTGGCTTCGTCAAAAAAATTTCACTTCCGAGAGATTATTACAGTATTGCGATTACGCCTGCCGCGACGATTACGGTTTGAAATTAGAGCAGACTTCGGCGTGGGCGGGACTTTTTTATTTCTGCTCGCGCGTTCGCAAAAGCGGCGACGAATCGCAAGCCTTTATCACTTTTCCCGAAGGCAACGGCAGATTCATCAATCATTTATACGAACGAATAAAAGACAAAACGCGGCTGAAAACCATCGCGCTCGAAATCATACCGAATGAAACGGGCGTTGACGTTATTTGTCTGAACACGGAAACAAAAGAGCTAAAAGGTTTTCATTGCGAAACGGTCGTTTTCGCCGCGCCGATTTTCACGGCAAATTATTTGATTAGAGATTTCAAACAATCCGCGCCCGCGTTTGTGCAAGAATTTCACCACAATAGTTGGTTCGTGGCGAATCTGTTTTTGCGAGACCGACCAAAGACGCAATTTGCCAAAGATTTCCCGCTCGCTTGGGACAACGTTTTGTATGAAAGTCCCGGCTTGGGTTACGTGAACGCGACGCATCAGAAAGGTATTGATTACGGCGAATGCGTTTTGACTTATTATTATCCGATGTGCGCCGAAGACAACGCGCGGGCGAAACTTTTCAGTCTCGGCTGGCGCGATCTTGCCGACATTTGTTTGACGGATTTGAGCCGCGCTCATAAAGATATTTTTCAATTAACAACTCGAATTGACATAATGCGCTGGGGACACGCGATGATTTCGCCGCGCCCGAATTTCCTGTGGAGCGGCGCGCGCCAGCAGGCAAACAAGCCGTATCGCAACATTCATTTCGCGCATTCGGATTTAAGCGGCATCGCTCTCTTCGAGGAAGCGTTTTATCACGGATTGCGTGCGGCAAATGAAATTTTGAAAGTATAATCGTTTCGTGGAACTTGCGACCAAACAAAATTACTGGCTTTTTTCCCGAGAAATTGATTTGTCGGTTTTTCTCGGCAGCGCGGTCGTGTCGCTCATTCTTCTCGCGGTCGGCTGGCAGCTTGGAATCTTAAACGATGAATCGCCGGATTGGACTTGGATTTCCGCCGTGCTGTTGATTGATGTGGCGCACGTTTGGTCAACTTCTTTTCGCGTTTATTTTGACGCGGAAGAATTCAAAAGAAGAATCTGGCTTTACACGCTCGTCCCGGTTTTCGGCTATGCGACGGGCGTGGCGCTTTATTCGGAAAGCGCGCTGACGTTTTGGCGCGTGTTAGCTTTGCTTGCGGTTTTTCATTTTGTGCGTCAGCAATACGGCTGGGTAAATCTTTACCGCGCAAAATTGAAAGAGAAATCAAATCTCACTTGGTGGATTGATGCCTTGGCGATTTATCTGGCTACAATTTATCCGCTCGCGTTTTGGATGACGAGTTTGCCGCGTAACTTTCAATGGTTTGTCGAGAATGATTTTTTCAACTTGCCGCGCGTTGTCGAGCAGATTCTTTTTCCCGTTTACGTTCTGGCTTTAATCGCTTATTTCGGCAAATCAATTTATCTTTACTTCACGACCGGATTTTTGAACGTCGGCAAAGACATCATCGTTTTGACAACCGCCGTTTGCTGGTATGTCGGCATCGTCGCGCTCGATTCCGATTACGCTTTTACGGTGACGAACGTAATCATTCACGGCGTTCCGTATTTCGCTCTTGTTTATTTTTACGCTCGTCAGCGGCGCGAAACTGCCGGGCGGTTTTACAAATCCGTGTCGAGCCACTGGATTGTTTTTCTCGCTACTCTGTGGGCTTTGGCTTACACGGAAGAAATTTTCTGGCATCGCGGCGTGTGGCACGAGCGCGATTATCTTTTTGGTGCGAACTGGAATACGAGCGATTGGAAAACGTATCTTGTGCCGCTGCTCGCCGTGCCGCAACTGACGCATTACGTTCTCGACGGCTTCGTTTGGAAACGCAAAAACAATGAAAATTTTCGCCTTATCGGTTAAAATGAATTCATTAGTAAAAAAGGGGAAAAGTTAGCTTGAATACTTACAGCTAACTTTTTCCCTTTTTCACCTTTTCACTTTTTCACTTTATTTCTACTTTATAAAATGCGCGGCGCGATTCTCAGCGGAGGAGTTGCCGGAATGGGCGCGACTAACGGTTGCGGTGTCTGAAACCGAAGATTCATTTGACCCGGATGAGCCTCAAATAAGTTTTCAAATTCTTCAAAACGCATCGCTCCGTCTTTGGACGCTTCAGGCGTGACGCGCACGGTTTGCCTGTTGCGGTCGCGGATGATAGTCAGCGAAACGTCGCCTTCCTTTTTTTCGCCAAGGGCGCGAATCAAATCCGTCTGCCCTTTAACTTCCTTGCCTTCTATTTCGACGATGATGTCGCCGGCTTTCAGACCGGCATTTGCTGCCGGTGAATTTTCGCGGACATTGTTGATTAAAAGTCCTCTGCCTTCCGGCACGCCGAAATAATCGCTTAATTGTTTGGTCAGAGCCGTGACGCCGACTCCGATTTGACGGCTCGCGGCACCGCGCCAGATGAAAACATTATTTCCGTCGCCGCTTTCAAAAGAAGGCAACGGAACGGTTTGCACTTGTGGCGTTCGCGGCAAGGCTGGCAGCGCCGGTGTATTTTCAAAACGGAAATTGCCCATCGGCGGCGGTGGTAATTCTCGCTTGCCCAGCGTGACGCTGAACTCGCGTTCGCTGCCGCCGCGCAGAACCGTTATTCTGGCGGTCTGCTCCGGCGCGACCTCGCCGATCAAGCGCGTTAATTTCAAAACGCTTTTTACTTCTTCGCCTTCAAAACGCACAATCACGTCGCCGTTTTGCAGACCGGCGTTTGCTGCCGGTGAATTTTCGACGACCTTTTCGATGCCGACGCCGCGCACCTGCGCGAGTCCGAACTTGGCGTAATTTTCCTTTGTTATTTCGACGGTCTGAACGCCCAGGTAACTGCGCTCGAAAGGCGCGTCTAAAAAGATACTTTGAACTCTTTTCGTAACGTTACCTTTCGGCGCGATGATTGTTTCCTGTGCGTTAGCCGCCACCGAACCGACAACCGAAATTACGGTAAAAGCTATTATTTTGCGTAACATAAAACCTCCAAAAAATTTTGATTGATGTGAGAATTTCTGTAAAAATTCTCGGGAAAATTTAACGAATTTGTTGCGCCGCCAAAGAATAAAGTTGCTTCTGCGGCGAAAAACACGCTCGAAACCGGATAAAAAAATTAATAAATTTACCCACGAAACACGATTTTCGGGCGCTTTTGCTTTTGCCAAGCGCGGGCTGAATATACTAGGATTGCTTTGTAAAGTTTTTAAACTTTATATTTTTAATTTTAAGAAGAAGAAGAAGAGGAATTTACAATGAGAAGACTAACAATTTTTACTGCCGCCGCTTTAGCCGCGGCTTCAATCGGCTGCAGTACGGCAACCAATACTGCAAATGTGACTGCTAACAGAGCAGTGAACGGGGCAAATTCAAACGTCGCGGTTGTCGTTAACAGCAACTCGAATGCAGCGATGAACACTGGCACGACTAACACGGTGCTGAATTCAAATGTTTCCCGTGCTGACTATGACCGCGACCGCACGAAATACGAAGCCGAGAAAGGAGCTAGCACCATTGGTCAGGGCGCCAACGATAGCTGGATTTGGTTCAAAACGAAGTCCGCGTTGGCGACAAGCAATGATTTGCGCGATTCGACCATCAATGTTGATGTCAACAATGATGTCATCACTTTGAGAGGAACGGTAGGCACCGCCGCGCAGAAAACGGCTGCTGTAGCTGCTGCTAAAGGCATCGAAGGACAAAAAGGCGTGAAAGATGAATTAAAAGTTCAAGCCAATGATTCGGTGACTAATCAAACGACCGGCGGCAACGCGGGCGCAACGACAAACGCAAACGCGAACAGAAGATAAACGTTTTAATTATGTAAAACAGAAAAACCTGTCATTCAAACGAATGACAGGTTTTTGTTTTGCAATTTCACCGCTCGCATTTTATTTCAGTTTTTGCAGCCTCTCAGCCGCCGCACGAAGCGTTTCGTCTTTTTTGCAAAAACAAAACCTGACCTTTTGCGAACCCAAAGTTTTATCGTGATAAAACGACGAACCCGGCACGACCGCCACGCCGATTTCACGAATCAGATATTTCGTAAATTCAACATCGTCTCTAAAACCGAAATCGGAAATGTCGGTCATCACGTAATACGCACCTTGCGGCATCTCGCATTTGAAACCAGCCGTTTGCAAAACCGGAACGATAAAATCGCGCTTGCGCTGGTATTCTTTTTGCAGTTCGGCGTAATAACTCGCCGGCAAACCGAGCGCATATGCGCCCGCGTGCTGCAGAGGGTTCGCCGCGCCGACGGTTAAAAAGTCGTGAACTTTGCGAATCGCCGACGTGATGTCGGGCGGCGCAATCACGTAACCGACGCGCCAGCCCGTGACCGAATAAGTTTTCGAGAGCGAATTAACGACGACCGTTCGCTCGCGCATTCCGTCAATCTGCGCCATAGAAATATGATTTTGGATTTTAGATTTTGGATTTTGGATTGTCTGAGGAAGTGGCAGTCGGTTTTCGTCCGATTGCTGGTTTTCATTCAATCCAAAATTCAAAATCGGCAATCCAAAATCATAAATGATGTGTTCGTAGATTTCGTCAGTAAAGCAAATCGCGTCGAATTCTTTGCATAAATCGGCGATGAATTCTAATTCTTCACGCGAGAAAACTTTGCCCGTCGGATTGTTCGGATTGCAGATGATTATCGCTTTCGTCCGTTCGTTAAAAGCGGCGCGCAATTCATCCTTTTCAAAATGCCAGCCGTCCGCCGTTTGGTAAAGCGGAACGTGAACCGGCACGGCATCCGACAAAATCGCGTCGGGCGCATAATTTTCATAAAACGGCTCGAAGACGACGACTTCTTCGCCTGCGTCAACGGTCGCCATCATTCCGGCAATCATTCCTTCGGTCGAGCCGCAGGTGACGGTGATTTCCGTTTCCGCGTCAATGTCCAAATTCAAAAACCATTTTGTCTTTTCGACAATCGCGTCGCGGAAACTTTTTACGCCCCAAGTTATCGCGTATTGATTATGATCGGCGGCAATCGCCTCTTGCGCCTTACGTTTAATGTCTTCGGGCGCGGCGAAATCGGGAAAGCCCTGTCCGAGATTAACCGCCTCGTATTTAACCGCCTCGCGCGTCATCTCGCGGATCACCGACTCGGTGAAGCTCGCCGCTTTTTTTGAAATTCTGTTTTTAGTTAATTTGGTTTGCATTCAGTTTTACTCGTTCGGCAAAAAGTTTTCATCCAAAATTTGCTCTAACGAAAACGGACAGGCGGCGGGAAAATTTTGCTTTTCGATTCCGGTTTCAACTTCGGCGGCGAGTTTGGCTTTTTCGTAGGCGGTTTCGATTCGGTCTGAAACTTCGTTTCTCAAACTCGGACTGTCTTCTAACAATTCTCGAACATCAATGCGCTGCACGGCGATTGTATTGCGCCAACTCGTCGAGCGTTTGACCGCTTGATACTGCCATTTAAGCAGGTGCATCAACAGAATGGTCAAACGGCTCGACAGCTCGCGCTTTTCGCTTTTCCCCATAGACTCCAATTCTTCGATGAGATTTTCCGTATCAATTTCAGAAAACTTTTTTTCACGAATCAGCCGCGCGTTTTCCTGCAACCAGCCGTAGTAATCTTTTTGATATAAAACTCTTTCCATAACCCGGATTATACTCTTTTTTTTTCGATGGCAAAATTCATTCTTTCGCGCCCAACCGGAAAGTTACGCCGACATTAAACGTTGTCGGATAACCGGGCGTGGCGTGAATTCTCTCGAACGGCTCGCACGTCGGGCAGATGCGCGACTCGAAAAAGTTTTGCGTTTCAAAGTAGCGTTTGTTGAAAAGATTATCAACCGAAAAATTAAGGTCAATCCATCGCCGCAAGCGTTTGGAAATTGAAAAATCAACCACATCGTGACCGGCGGCGCGAATCGCGTCGTCTTCGCCGTCTAAACGGTAATTCGAAATATGCCGCCAGCTTAGCGAGGAATTAAAGCCGCCCAACTCCGACAAAACGAAGCTGCCGTTAGCAACTGTCTTTGGCGCGCTGTCAATCGAGACGCGGCGGCGCGAGTTGTTTGCCTCGAAAAATTCTCCCGGATAAAACGCTTTCAAAACCTGCGTCAAGCCGCCGTTGAAACTTAAAAAGCGATTGATTCTTAAGCTGGTTTTCGCTTCGATTCCGTAAGAGCGCGACCGTCCGGCGAACTCGATTGAGCCGTCGTCGGGAATATAAACTTGCTCGTTCGAGCGGTCAATGAAAAAGAAGCTGCTCGTCGCCGAAAATCTCCGCGTGTTGTATGAAGTTCCCGTTTGATAAAAATCCGTCGTCGAAATTTTCGGCGCATCAGGATTGCGAACCACTCCGCGAGCGTCTTGCGAAGCGATGCCGCGCCCGTAGTTTCCGTAAAATGTCATCGGAAATCGTTCAAAAGGCGCCCACGCAACAGCTAATTTCGGCTGAAAACGCGCGGCGCTTTCTTTACCTCTGAGAATCGTTTCCGTGTCGCTCAACTCAAAACCGTCAACGTCGAAGCTGAAATAATCCCAGCGAAGCCCCGCTTCGACGTGCAGGTGACCGTTAAAAAAATCCATTCCGTTCTGCACGTAACCGGCGTAATTATTGACGTTCGCCTGTGCCGAAGTTAAAAGCACATCCGGGTTACTCAAATTCTCTGGGAGAAATTTACGGTTCGGGTTTCTGGCAATTGACGGATAAAGCCCGACGTTGATTTGATTGAAATGAAAATTCGAGCCGACGGTGACGATTGCTTGAGTGCCGAAAAATTTATACGGATGCAAGTATTGAACGTTTGCGCCTTCCTGAAGGCGCGAATCGTGCTGCTGAATTTCGTCGCCGTAAAGCGGGTCGGCTAAAAAGAACGTGAAGTTCGACCACAAATCAAAAAGCGAGCGTCCGACGAATGCGTCGGCTTTGAAAGTCGCGCCCGAATTCCATTCTTTGCGAAAATAAGCGCCGACGGTTCCAAGCTCGACTTTTCCGCCGTTTTCCGGGTCAATAAATCCGAAACGGTCTAGCCGTCCGGCGAAAACTTCGTCGAGCGGAATTTGTCCCGATGACGTAAAATCGTTGCGCCCGACGTTGAATTTAAATCCGACGGCTTCGTTATCTTTGTATTTCCACGTAAAATTTCCCGTGAAATTATCGCGTCGATATCTGAGCGGATTTTCAAAAGGTCCGTCCGTATAGCTCGGCTCATAAGCGATAAACGCCGACACATCTTTTATTTGCGGGCTGTAAGCGAAAAATCCGCGTCCCGTGTTGAATGAGCCGCCTTGAATCCGCGCTGTAAATTTGTTTGGCAAACTTTCGCGCTGGCGAATTTGCACCACGCCCAACCCTGAAAAATCGCCGTAAGCGGCGGAAAACGGTCCGTTGATAATCGAAATGTTTTCGACGAGTTCGGGCGACAGCGACTTTAAATTTCCCAAATAGCCTTGTCCATGACCCTGCGTTCCCTGATTCTGCTGAATGTTGTCAACGAGAATTTTAACGCCGCCGTTCACGCCGCCGTGGTCGGTGTTGAAACCGAAACGCCGAATCTCCAGCGATTTTCCGCCGCCTTCGTGCTGTCCCGCGTTGATTCCGGCATTCAATGTTTGAATTAATTGGTCGTCGCGTCCGAATAAAGTGTTTTTATAAACAGAGTCGTTGCGAAATTCGACTTCCGGCGTAATCGTGTTCGCCTCAATCGTCACGTTTTCATTTATCGGTCGCACGACAAAAGACGTTTTGATTTGCAAACGAACGAGCGTATCATTAGCCGCGAAAATTCTGGTGACCGGCGCGATATTATTGCCGGAAAATTTGACGGAAATAGATTCATTCGGAACTTGCACGGAAAACGCGCCTTCAGCGTCGGTCGTCGCAGTTATTTTTTCGCCCGACGTTTCGATTTCGATTGACACACCGGGAATCAACTCGAATTGCTGCGTGATGACCGCGCCGGAAAACGTGCGTGTGTTTTGAGCGCGGATACTTAAAGCAAAAAGGAGAGATAAGAGGACGGCGGAAAAGGTTACAATTCGCATAAATTTAATAATCAAAAGTTTTGTTCGTTGATATTAGAATATCAAGTTGTGTTACAAAATCAACTTCCGTAACACTACTTTTGATTATTATTCGCTATTCGTAACCGTTCGGATTCAGTGAATGCCAAGTCCACGCGCTTTCGATAATTCGTTCGATTTCGGGATATTGCGGATTCCAGCCTAAAACTTCACGCGCCTTTTTTGCGTCGGCAACCAGACGCGACGGGTCGCCCGCTCGACGCGGCGCAACCGTGGCTTTGATGTCTGCGCCGGTAATTTTTCTGGCGGCTTCGATGACTTCTTTGACCGAATAGCCGCCGCCGTTGCCGAGATTGATGAATTCCGACGCGCCGCCGACGCGCAAATGTTTTAGCGCGAGCAGATGCGCCTGGCTCAAATCGGAGATGTGTATGTAATCGCGGATCGCCGTGCCGTCCGGCGTCGGGTAATCGTCGCCGAAAATCGCAATCGAATCGCGCCGCCCTTGCGCGGTAAATAATACGAGCGGAATCAGATGCGTTTCGGGATGATGGTCTTCGCCGCACGCTTCGGACGCGCCGCAGGCGTTAAAATATCGAAGCGCGACATACTTTAAATTGTATGCTGCGTCGTAATCCACGAGCGCGCGTTCGACCATAAATTTCGACCAGCCGTAAGGACTGGTCGGAAATTGCGGATGTTTTTCGTCAATCGGGACGTATTGCGGCTCGCCGTAAGTGGCGCACGTCGAAGAGAAAATAAATTTTTTGACGTTATTTTCGATTAAAACATCAAGCAGTTTCAACGTCTGAACAAAATTATTTTCGTAATAAATCTGCGGTTTCTCGACCGATTCGCCGACGAAGGCGAACGCCGAAAAGTGCATACACGCCTCGATATTATGCTGCTTGATAATTTTTTCGACGAGCGAAGCGTCGCCAATGTCGCCTTCGTAAAAAGCGACGGACGAATCAACCGCCTTCCGATGACCGTAAACGAGATTGTCTAAAACGACGACCGTTTCGTTTTGTGCGCGTAAATCTTCAACCGCGACGCTGCCGATATAACCCGCGCCGCCGGTCACTAAAATTGCCATAAAATTATTTTAACCCTAATCGTTCAAACCGCGAAATAACACACGAAAATTAAACTGAATCGTATGTGATATTTTGTGTTGTTTCGGGCTTAATTCTCCTTTTCCTTTGCTGGGAAACAACAGTTAAAATTAGTCAAAATTTTTCCCGTTAAATTTCGAGCGCAGAAGATTGATTGGCGATTAAACTTTCAGACGGCGCGGCTTTCGCCGCCAGCATTTTCTGTTTCTCTTCGGAAATTTTTGCTTCCGGCAGAAAATGATTAAGCAGACGGCGGATTTTCGCCGCGTTGTTTTCCTCGACCGCCTGGCGGAAATTGCTGACGATGTTGCCGACTTCCTCGCCGGAATAAGTGGCGATTTTGCCGATGAAAATTTTCGGATGCGTCGTTTTCAAAAGATTCTCGCCCGTGATTTCGAGTTCTTCAAAAAGTTTCTCGCCGCCTCTGATGCCGGTGAAAATGATGTCAATGTCTTCGTAAGGTTCGAGTCCCGAAAGGCGAATCATATCTTCGGCGAGGTCGAGAATTTTGACCGGCTTGCCCATATCGAGTATAAAAATCTCGCCGCCTTTGCCGAGCGCGCCCGCCTGCAAAACCAATTGCGAGGCTTCGGGAATCGTCATAAAATAACGGGTCATTTCCTTATCGGTAATCGTAATCGCTTCGCCCTTTAGGATTTGCTCGCGGAAAATCGGCACGACCGAACCGGCTGAACCCAGCACATTGCCGAAGCGGACGGCGACGTAATTGGTCGCGTAAATTCGATTCAAATTTTGCAGAACGATTTCCGCGATGCGTTTGGAGGCGCCCATTACAGAAGTCGGATTGACGGCTTTGTCGGTCGAGATTAAAACAAAATTTTTGACGCCCGCTTCGCCCGCGAGTTCGCCGATCGTCTTCGTCGCCAGCACGTTGTTTTTAATCGCTTCGGTCGGATTTTTTTCCATCAGCGGAACGTGCTTGTGCGCGGCGGCGTGGAAAACGACCGATGGTTTATATTCGGCGAAAATCTCGCGCATTCTCGGTTCGTCGCCGATGTCGGCGATGAGCGGAATAAAATTGATTTGCAGAAAATTTTTCGACAGTTCGCGTTCGATTTGAAATAAGACGTATTCGTTTCTTTCGACCAGCAAAAGAAGTTTCGGATTAAACCCCGTAATCTGGCGGACCAGTTCCGAGCCGATTGAGCCGCCCGCGCCCGTCACCATTACGATTTTGCCGTTTAAAAGCTCGTGCAGATTTTCGTCGTCGAGCCGGACGGCTTCGCGTCCCAAAAGGTCTTCGATTTGCACGTCGCGGATGCGGCTGACTTGAACGCGTCCGTGGATGATTTCGTGCAGACTCGGCACAATCTGTGTTCGGACGGGAATTTCGCGGCAAATATCAATGACGCGCCGTATATCTTTGCCCTGCGCTTTGTCAAAGGCGATGACGACCTGCTCGACGGAGAGTTCGCCGACCAGACGCGCCAAATCGTCGGTCGTGCCTAAAACTTTGATGCCGCCGACGCTGCCGCCTTTTTTGCGGCGGTCATCGTCAATAAAGCCTTTCACATCGAGTTCGGCGTCGGCGCGTCCCAAAATGTCCCGGACGGCTAAAGCGCCGACTCTACCCGCGCCGACAAAAAGCGTCGCCGTCGGTTTAAAGCGGCGTTTGCCGTTTTGAAACGTGCGTTTTTCGCCGAATTCGTAAGCGAAGCGACGCAGCAGCCTTAGGGTGAGCAAACCCGCAAAAGCCAAACCCGTGTCTATCAAAATAATCGAAAGCGGAACCTGCCAGCGCGCGAACTGTTCATTTGAAACGAGCAATCTGATTAAAATTAAAATAACGGCGGAGATTAATGCAGCTTTCAAAAACGCTCTGATGTCGTCGAGACTGACATAGCGCCAAATAATTGAATACGTGCCGACGAGAAATAGAGCGACAAACTGGACGAAGACGACGAACGGCAATTGGTTGAGCGCATTGTCGAAATAGTATTCGCCAATCTCAAAGTCGAAGCGCAACAGATACGCCAGAAAAAACGCGCCGCACAATACGGCGATGTCCAATGCCAATTGCACCGGACGGCGCAAAAACCAGAATCGCTCACCCATTCGGTCGTTTTGTGGTAAATTTTTCACACGAGTTGTAATCAAGGAAACCAAACTTAAATTCAAATTACTTGGCAAAGCCGAAAGAGTCAAGAATAAACTGCACGAAAAGTCTTGACCGCTCAATCGTTTGCCGACAGAATTTACCAGCCAGCAACTGCTTAGACAAAAGATTAAATCAAAAGCGATAACGAGTTTTTCTTACCGGCAAAATAATTTAGACAGTTAAAAGAATTTTTTTATTAACGAAATTAACGAAAGGAAAATTTTAACCGCGAAACGACGCGAATAATTATTCTATTTTCGTGTCGTTTCACGGTTCTATTTTTGGCAGCGTCAATTAAGACATCTCGGATTTTTCCAAATCGCTGATTTCGCCGATTCTTCGCGCGTGCCGTCCGCCCTCGAATTCAGCTTCGAGATACGATTTGATAACTTTCGACACTTCTTCGGCGGAAATTATCCGCGCCGGGACGCTCAGAACATTAGCGTCGTTGTGCTCGCGGGCGAGCCGCGCCGTTTCCTCGTTCCAGGCGAGGGCGGCGCGCACGCCGCGAACTTTATTCGCCGCGATTTGCATTCCATTACCCGAACCGCAAACTAAAATTCCGCGCTCGACCTCGCCGCTCGCCACTTTTTCCGCGACCTTCTGAGCGTAAATCGGATAATCGACCGATTCGGTCGAATCGGTTCCGATATCTTCATATTCGACGCCGAGCATGTCGAGTTGCCGTTTGATTTTTTCCTTGTCCGCAAAACCCGCGTGGTCTGCGCCGATGGCGATTCGTTTTGTCATTTGTATTTCCTCTATTCGTTTGTTTTGATTTTAACCGAATTTGCAGGAATCCAAAAGAACGAAAAGGGCAAACTACGTAAAAGAAGCCGTTGTCGCTTCGGATAAAACAACAACGGCTTTGACTGCCCCTTGCTCGTTATAATTTGCTCAAATCCATCTCAAGCCGATGAGCGGTTTGTGCGATTTTTATAATACCGCTCAAAAGATTTGCTGTCAAATATCCAGCTTTTTATTCGATATGCCCACAATATCTCGGATTTGATTTGTTCGGTTTGTGCGGTTTATGTAAGATTATGTAAGATATGCAAGACGATATTCTCCCTCCGCTTCGTCGTTCAGAAAAATTTGTTAGAATTTTGATAGAGAGTCATTTAAAAAACAAACTGATGGAATTAAAATGCTTTACCACTAAAGAGGTGGCGCGTTTGTGCCGCGTGAGCGACGCGACCGTGAAGCGTTGGGAAGATGCAGGACTGTTGCGCTCCGAGCGGACAAGCGGCGGACACCGGCGTTTTCGCGTCGAGGAAGTCGCCCGTTTTCAGCGCGAACAAAATCTCGGATTGAAAATTTCCAACGGCGACGAATCCGCCGTTCGCGCGGCGACGCGCTGCCGCGCAAGTCTCCATCAATCCGAATCGGCTCTTTTTCATTCGCTCGTCGGCGGGTGCGAGGAAGAAGCGGCTAACAAGTTAATTGGAGCGCATCTGCACGGCGAGTCTTTGCCGGGCATTTTCGACGATTTGATTTGTCCGGCGATGCGGCGCGTCGGCGAGCTTTGGTATAACGGCGAACTTAGCATCACGCAGGAACATATTGCGACTCGCACGGCGTGCAACGCGGTTTTCAAATTGCGCAACGTGCTTCCCGTTCCCGCGATGAACGGCGCGCTGGCGATATGCTGCGCGATGGAAGCAGATTTTCACGAACTTCCGACGCACCTGGCGCAGACAATTTTTGAAAACGAAGGCTGGGAAGTTTTAAACTTCGGCGCGAACACGCCGCTTTACAGCTTGGCGGAGGAAATCGCGCAGCATACGCCCGAATTGATTTGTATTTCTGTCACGGTGATGAACGATATGGAACGCAACGCGCGCGATTATAAAATTTTCACAGAGCAAGCCGGCAAGTTCAAAATCCCGGTTATTTTAGGCGGCAGAGCGCTCGCCGACGAGCAAATCCGGCGGCGTTTTCCCGCTGAACTTTACGCGCAGAGTTTCGGGGAAGTCGCTGAATTTACGCGGCGCTTAAAAACCAAACAATAAATTTTAGCAATGGCATATCGCGTCCTGGCTGAAATCGTCCTCGTTCTGCATTTTTGCTTTGTCATTTTCGTAGTGCTTGGCGGACTGCTCGTTCTGCGTCGGCGGCGGCTGGCGTGGCTGCACGTTCCGGCGGTTGTATGGGGCATCTTAATCGAATTCCTCTGGTGGGCGTGTCCGCTGACGACGCTCGAAAATAGTCTCCGGCAGCTTGGCGGCGAGGCGGGCTACGAAACGGGTTTTATTGATTACTACGTTTCCGCCGTTTTATACGCGCCGCTCTCGCCCGAAATGCGAATAACGCTCGGATTGTTTCTCGTCGGTTTCAATCTGCTAATTTATCTTTACCTTCTGCGACGGTATTTCTCGCTTCGTGAAGCAAGAAATTAGTTATTGGCGGCAACGAACCAATCAAAATCCGGCATCTGACCTGGCAAATCGTCTCATCCGTTTGAGTTTGTTTGATTCGAGTAAAACCTTTATACTTCGGTTGGAAAATATAAAAACGCTTTGATGAAATACGCCGCTCTTAAAATCGCTTTCCTGCTTCTGGCTTTCGCTTCGGGTGCGTCCGCACAGGATTTTTTGCCGGAACTCGTGCGCCGCATCAAGCCTTCGGCGGTCGCCATCGAAACTTTCGACGCGAAGGGCGTGACGCTTTCGCGCGGCAGCGGTTTTTTCATCTCCAACGACAGAATCATTACCAACCGGCACGTCATCGAAAAATCCAGTCGGGTCGAAGTTCATTTGATTGACGGCAAAAAATTTGCGGCGCGCGGCGTTCTGGCGATTGACGGCGAAGGCGATTTAGCTTTGCTGCAAGTCGAAGTGCCACCGGGGTCCGCCGCGCCTTTGCCGCTCGTGCAGTCCGCACCGCAGGAAGGCGAATCAATCGTCGTCGTTGGTAATCCGTTCGGTTTGGAAGGCTCGGTCTCGAACGGCATCGTTTCGGCGGTGCGCGAAATTCCCGGCTACGGAAAAATCATTCAAATCACCGCGCCGATTTCTCCCGGCTCGAGCGGTTCGCCGGTTGTTAATATGCGCGGGCAAGTCATCGGCGTCGCTACTCTCCAAGCCGCCGAAGGTCAGAGTTTGAATTTCGCCGTTCCGAGTCAGAGAATTACGCAATTAAAAATCGGCGAGTTGCAGACTTTTTCGTCGCTCAACGTTGAAGCGCAAAAAAACAAACGCGCCGCCGCGCAAGCGTTGTATTCGCAGGGCTTGGGAATTTTATCGCGCGACGAATACGCGCGGGCGGCGGCGTATTTTGAAAAAGCCGTCGAGATTGACCCGGCATACGCAGAAAGCTGGTATCAAGCCGGATTTTGTTACGGAATGCTTGGGCGTCACGCCGAGGCGCTGAAGGCTTCAAGGCAAGCGGCAAAGCTGCGACCCGAATGGGCGGAAACCTTTGTCAACATCGGTGCGTCGAGCTTTGCGCTCGGACAATACAAAGACGCGGCGGAAGCCTATCGGCAGGCGACGAAACTCGACGGCGGTAATGCCGACACGCAATACGCGCTCGGTTTGAGTCTGAACAAATTAAACCGCAGCGATGAAGAAATTCTCGCCTACAAACGCGCCGTCGCCATCAAACCCGATTACGCCAATGCCTGGGAACAACTCGGCGCGGCGTATTTCAAACAAAAACGATTTTCCTCGGCAATCGAAGCCTTCGAGCAGTTGAAAACCTACAAGCCCGACGCGAAAACGTATAATTATCTGGGCGAAAGCTATTTGGAGATGGGAAAAACGCCGGAAAGCGTCGAAGCGTTTAACAACGCTGTCGGTTACAATCCAGAGTTCGAACGAGCGCGTTACAATCTCGGACGAGCCTATCTCAAAGCTGGCGACCGCGATTCAGCCGCGATTCAATACGAAATTTTGCGTAGCAGCAAATCCGACTGGGCAGACAGACTTTACGTTTTAATCAATCCTTAATCGGTAAAATTTATTGTTCGGTGAGTTGATTTTTAACTTTTCTTTTACCAATTTCCATGGCAATCCTGACCGCATCAGCCATTTTTCCTTTCGGTATATTTCCGCGTAAAGTAATTGTCTTTGTCGTCGCCTCCACTGAAACGTTATTCAATTCTCTCTGCACGAGCGCGATTTGAACGGCTTGCGCCGCAGCATAATCTGAAACTTCGCTTTCCGTTTCGGAATTTTGTTGAATAATCGCAGATGGTATCTCTCTTTCGATGTGGGGCGTTTCAAATTGTTCAATTAACTTCCAGAAAATTATTAAACTTCCGTCCGTATCTTTGCGATGAATTTTAAGCGCGACAAGAATGTCCGCTTCATCAAAACTTATCGCCCGCAAAACGTAAGCGTGTCCGACTACGGCGGGCAACCTGTCTTTATAAGATAGTCCGTCAATTTTATAATCGTGCGCTCTGCGCTGTTCGATTCTAATCTCAGGTTCGTTCGTCGGCGGTCTGTAATTATTGAGAAAGTTTACTTCAAGAGTTTCCTTCGAAATGTCAACTAATGAAGTCTCTCCCAAATCAGCGATAAAACCGTAATTAGCGCCAGCGAAACCGACCTTTAAATTATTTTGCTCCAAGCCAATTTGCGCCGTGTCCTGATAATTATGTGATTTTTTGGTAAAAGAGTAGTAAGAGCCACCGCCTTGAATTGTAAGTTTGTGGTCGTATTTTTCGCGCGGAAGAATTCTGATGACATTGAGATTTTCTTTCCCCGCCTTTTCCGAATCCTTCGCGTCAGGCAATAAAATATCTTTTTCGAGTATCTTGATTTGACCGTTCAATTCCTGGATTTTTTGGATTTTTTGCTCGCGTGATAAATTTTGCGCATTGACAATTGGCACAAGAAATAAAACGAAAACAAAAGTTTTAAGAGCGTAAATCATAATTTTCTCCTTAAACGAAAAAGCACTTTGATTCGCCTGCCGATGCAGACAAACCAAAGTGCCTTGTAAATTCAGATTGGAAAACTTTCTATCCTTGCGGAATAGTCAGTTCTTGTCCGGGTTGAATTTTGTCCGGGTCGTCGAGCTTGTCGCGGTTGGCGTCGAAAATTTTCTGCCAGCTCACGCCGTATTTCGAGCCGATTTTGCTTAAAGAATCGCCCGATTGAACCGTGTAACTCGAACCCGAACCGCCATCGGATGAAGCGTCGCCTTCGGGCGCGGAGATGTTCATCACCACATCGCCCGAACGATAATCCGGGTCGAGCCGCCCGTATTCGTCCCAAAGCTGCTGTTTGGCTTCGGCGCTGCCGGCAACGCCGTCAATTTTCAGCACGTTATCGCTTTCCACGACGTTAAGCCCTGAGATGCCCAACTGGTTCGCCATATCAATTAAGGATTGGTATTTTTCCATTAACATAATCTTGCTCTCCTTTTAATTAAAAAACTATTTCATTTCCGACAACTCATTCTTGACTGGTTTCTTGCCCGCTTCTTGAGCGACTTGGACGGCTTCCGCCATTTTGTTTTTCGCCACGCTGCCGCGAAGAGTTACGCCCGAAGTGGTTGCATCAACAGTGACGCCTGTAATGCCTTTTTTCCTTAAAGCATCCTCAACAGTAGCTTTTGTTGCCGTGTCCGGTGCCGCCGTCGGCGTTGACATCGTTGGCGTCGCCATCGTTACGTTGGCGTTCATCGTTCCGGTGTTCGTATTGGTCGTGACCGTCGTGTTCGTGTTGGCTGCGCTACGGCAACCAGCTATACCGGCGACCGCCGCCAGACCGAGAACTGCTAAAACTTTAATTTTCATCTTATTTCCTCCTGAGAAATACTCGAAAAATATTTAATATAAGTATCTACAAATCTAAACCGCAAAAATCCGTCTCAGGGCTTTTGCGGCTCATCCTTTCCGTCTTCTTTTTAACGGTTATTGAAAAATTACTCAAATGACATCGGCTTGTCAATCCGAATTCGCGGTATTTATAAAAATTTTCATTCAAACTTCATTGAAAAAACTTCCTCGGCAATTTTTCTGGCGATTTCAAAAGAAGTCAGGTCGGGCTTGACGATAAAATGCCAGTCGGCGAGACAGTAAAACCGCTGCCGGTCGTCAAAAAGCCATTTTGTTTCCAGCTTGTTTTTCGCCAGCGGACGCTCGCGTTTTGAAAGTTTGATGTTGCGCCAGCAATGCTCGAAGCTCGATTCGAGCCAGACGGTCGTCAGGCTTTCTTCTTTTATCAGGCGGCGGTTTTCGGCAATTGTCCACGCGCCGCCGCCGAGCGCAATCACCCGCGCTTGTTTGTTTGACAAAATCCGGCGCAGATTCTCGGTTTCGATTTGCCGGTAACGAGTTTCGCCTTCGGTCGTGATGATTTCGGCGACGGTTCTTTTTTCGGTTTGTTCGGTGAAAGCGTCGAGGTCAATTCTTTCGCATTTGAGCAAGGATGCGAGATAACGCGCGACGGTTGATTTGCCAACGCCCATAAAGCCGGTCAGAACTATTCTCGTTTCAACGCTCATCGGATTTTTTCGGCACAAAAATACAGTTGGAAATTTTAACAGGATAAGCAGGATTTACAAGGTGAAAAATCGCCTGCAAGTTTTGAAGATGATAAAGAATGCGGGCAGGCGGTTCTCTTTTTAAAGTTATCGGCGCAAACCGGCGAGCGTTTGAAAAAATTCGGGAAACGAAACGCCCGCCGATTCCGCGCCGATGATTTCCGTTTCGCCTTCCGCAAACAGCGCGGCAATCGCAAAAGCC
Organism: uncultured Pyrinomonadaceae bacterium; assembly: GCA_902805935.1. Taxonomy (GTDB): domain Bacteria; phylum Acidobacteriota; class Blastocatellia; order Pyrinomonadales; family Pyrinomonadaceae. Next base: position 5,104 of record CADCUR010000115.1, on the reverse strand, counting down.
ATCGCAATCCGGTGGTCGCCGAACGAATCAACCGTCGCGCCTTTCAAACTGGATTTTCCGACGCGAAAACCGTCAGGAAATTCTTCGACCGCCGCATTCATCCGGCGCAGATTTTCGACAACCGCCGCGATTCTGTCCGATTCTTTAACGCGCAGTTCAGCCGCCCCGCGAATCTCCAAACCGTTTTCGATTTGCGCGGCGAACACGGCGAGAATCGGAATCTCGTCTATTAGGTTAGCGATTATATCGCCGCCGATTAAATTTGACGCCGCTTTCGAGACGAGAATTTTTCGACCGCGAACCCGCACGTCACCGACAACTTCATTACAAATTTCGTTTCGATTTAACACTTCGATGTCCGCGCCGAACGATTGCAAAGCGTCGAGGATCGCCGTCCGCGTCGGATTCAAGCCGACGTTTTCCAATACGATTTCCGAATTTTCCAGACAGCTTGCGGCGACGATGAAAAACGCCGCCGATGAAACATCTGAAGGAACCTTTAAATCTTTGGCAACGAGCGTTGAATTTCCGGCGACGGAAATTTCCTGCACGAATCCGCCTTCGGCTTCGATATAACTTTCTTCGATTTCCGCGCCGAGATAACGCAGCATCAGTTCGGTGTGATTTCTCGAAGTCGGAGTTTCGATTTGGGATTTTGGATTGCGGATGCGGGATTTTCCTTTGGCGTTTAAGCCAGCTAAAAGAAGGCAGGATTTTACCTGCGCGCTGGCGACCGGAAGTTTATATGAAATCGCTTGCAGCGGATTCGCACCGTGGATTTTCAAAGGCGCGCAACCGTTTTCGGATTCGATTCGCGCGCCCATTTCGGTCAGAGGCTCGATGATTCTGCGCATCGGACGTTTCGACAAACTCGCGTCGCCGGTTAAAACAGAATCGAAATTCTGTCCCGCCAAAACTCCGGCTAAAAGCCTCATCGTCGTTCCGCTGTTGCCGCAGTCGAGTTCTCTTGGCGGTTTTGTAAATCCGTCCGCGCCGACGCCTTTAACGAAAACCGTTGAATCCTCCTGCCGGATTTCAACGCCGAGATTTCTCAGACAATTTAAAGTCGAAGCGCAGTCGGCGCTCGTCGCGTAGTTTTCGATGCGCGTTTTTCCGGTCGCCATCGAAGCGAAAATCGCTGCGCGGTGCGAAATGGATTTATCGCCGGGCAGACGGATTACTCCGTTAAGCGAAGCGGCGGGTTGGATTTTCATAGATTGAAAGCAAACTTTTTGCCGGAGGAGCTATTCGATAATCTGCAAACTCTTCAAAACATTTCTGGTAATTTCCTTTCGCTTCGCCGCGTCTTCGTTTTTTTTAATATCAATTTCGGCGGCGAAAAAATAAACCTCATTTTCTTTCTCCACGTAACCGACAAACCAACCGACCTGCGGCGCGTATGAATCCGACCAGCCGGTTTTCGCTCGCAAAACGTATTTGTCGGTTCGCTCTTCTATTAATATATCTTTGACGACTGCAACCGCACGCGGCGAAAAAGGCAAGCGGTTTTCGTAAAAACGGACGAGAAAATCAATCTGCTGTTTCGGCGTGACGCGCAAATCGCCCGCAACCCAATAATCCTTGCCGAACCCGTTCGTATTGCGATTGCCGTAATTCGATTCATCGTAATACTTCTGCATTTTTTCGCGTCCGACGCGCTTTGACGCTTCGACATAAAACCACGCTGCCGACGCTTTAAATGCTGAGCGCAAACTGTGGTCTCGATTCCACGCCTCGACCCGCCGCCGCACGCCGTCCCATTTCAAAACTTCGTTTTCGTCTTTGAGCGCGCCCAAGTCCAAGAAAATGAGCGAGTGCATGATTTTTGAAGTCGAAGCCGGCACGAAACCTCGATTCATTCGCTCGCGGTCGTAAATCGAAAATTTGTTTTTCCGCAAATCATAAACGTAAATTCCGCCCGTCACTTGAGCGGCGTCGAAAAACTGTTTCCAGCCTGACTTTTCTTCGATGACCGCTTCGGAGATTTTTACGTCAACGTTTCCGATTTGCGAGAAAGCGATGTCGTAAATCGCGTAATTTTCCCAGTCTTTATAATCGAAATGCCACCACTCGTTTTTGTTGACCGTGAAGCCTTCGGCTTCCATCATTTGGCGCAGCAAATCTCGATTTTTCTTTTGCGGCTCGCTCGCGCCATCATAGTTCGGGCTGGCTTTATCGGTGAAATCGTCAAAGTCGGTCGGCATCTCGACAAGTTTTCCGGTTTTCAAATCGAACATACTCAAATCAACGGCGCAGCCGCGATTGTGGCGCGAGCCGGTTTGCGGGTTGGCGACGAATTTTCGTTTGTCTTCCGGCGTCACTTCCCAGAAAAGTTTCGTTACCGACCAAGGACGATAGCCGTCGAAAATCATCAGTCCGAGATTATGTTTTTTGAGCTTTTGGTGAACTCTGACAAGGGCTTCGGCGGCGGGTCGTTGCATAAACGCCCGTGCTTCTGGGTAAACGGCTTTGCCGACGAAGTTATCCGTCCGCGCATAGCGAATGTCGAGTTTCAGGGTTTTATCAAGCGTGATTAGTTCGATCAAATCAGCCTCGCGTTTGTTTTCCTCTTTCGGCGGCGCGTTCTGCGCCGAGATGCAGACGCACGCTGTTAAGATTATCCAAACAATCCGCGCTTCAATTGTCAAGAAACGTCTTTTCATAACTTCGGACAAACTTATCACAAAGCAATTTGAAATGTTCGGGTAAACTGGTTATTTTTAAGTTGAAATGCAGGAAACCGAACGCCCGAACGAAACGAAAGGCTTTGCCAAATGGATAAAACGCTTTGCCGCGGCGGGCTTTTTGTTTTTCTTTATCAAAGGTCTGCTGTGGCTGATTGTTCCCGCGCTGATTGCTTATTTCGCTCTGTAAAAATCACTCGAATTCACTGCTTACTGCTTCGGTTTTTCTTCCGGCACCTCTTCATCGTCATCCAAAATTTTAACTTCCGAACCGTATTTTTGATAATCCTTAAATCGAATGACATTGCGCGTTTCAAATGTTTGGCGGTCTTCCTTCGATGTCAAACGCACGTCCGACAGCAACGGCAGCAGATATTTTTCATCGCTAATCGTCACCCAATCATAATCAATCGTTCGACGTGCCGCGCGAATCCGAAAATTGTCGGGAATTTCGGTCGCCTGGCTTTCAACGCGCAGGATGCGAAAGTTTTCGCGGTCAATCCAAACTCTGCCTTTCATTCCAGTTATCGTCGTGTCGTCAAACGCGCCCGCGACTGTAATGACCTGTTTCGCTTTATCGCGCTTAATCGAATAATCGAAAACCAGAGCGCGACGGTCGCGGATGATGTCAGTGTCAACGAGTTCAAATTTCGTCTCGCTTTCGGGTTTGAAAATCTTCGCCAGAACCGTCACGAATTCGCCGGTCGAACTTGTGCCGCCGACTTCTTCGTAAGATTGTTTCAACTGCGGGTTAGTTTCTAAAATCCCGTTGCGCGATAAAATCCGGTATTCTTCGCGTCCTTCCGAACGATAACTGACGGCGACGACCAAACGGTCGAGGTTGCGAAAGTTATCCGTTCCGGCGTAAGCGGCGGAACGCGCGATTTGCTGTTTAACAACGAAATCAGGCATTTCCTCAACCGCCGCTAAAGTCGCTTCACGAGCTTTATTTAAAACTTCCGCTGATTCATTTTCCGTAGGCAGCTTTGCCCGTTCAGGATTGGCTTTACGGCGCGCGGCTTCTTCGAGCGTGCGGCGCAAATCCGCGTCGCTTCGGCTTTTTGAAGCCGTCAGCCCGCGCAAGCCGTCGGTCAGTTCAAATGCGATGCCGCGTTTTCGTATCGCTTCGACAAGTTCGTCTTTTACGCCCGGATTTTTTTGCAAATCGTAGAGCATTTTGACGTATTCGGCTTGCGTCAGAGGCTTTTGCTGAACCGCCTGCGCGACGACAAAATTCGCCGAAAATAAAATCAGAAATATGGAAATAATCTTTTTCATTCGTCCTATAAAGATGCGTCCGATTTATCTTTCGTTCGCCTAAGATGAAAATCCTGATCAAGGCAAAAGCGGAGACGAGTGTAAATACTCGTCTCCGCTCTTCATTCACAAAAATGAACAAAAAAGATTCGGGTTTAATTAACCCATTCTTCTTCGTAATTAAGCTGCCAATTTCGCGTCACCCAATTTTGGGCGGCGGTCAAAGCGTTCTGCTTCCATTTTTTCAAGTTTTCGAGAACTGAAAGCGCGGCAAGCGGTTTGCTTGGATCGCGCTCGACCCGTATGACCTGCGTCGGAACTTCGATGATAATTTTTTCCTCATCAAAGATTCTCAACTTAACTTCGCTGCCGACCGGCGGCAAAACTTCCAAATTAACCAACGCCGTGTTCTCGCCTAGATTTTCGGTAAAACCATTAATGGAAACCGCGTTTCCGCTCTCCGCATCAATCCAACTCGCCTGCACCGTCAGATTAGCCATAATCCGATGCTGCACCGGCGTTTTATTTTCAACTTCCGTATATCCTAAACGCGACATAATAATAAAGCCCCCTTTTTCGTTTGATAATATTTCCCGTAACCGATGTCTAAACGCCTTAGACAATTTTTATTGCGCGTTTAATCTAAACTATTATTACTATAAAGTCAAGTTTCAATAAAACGCTCAAAACGCTCAAATACCCAACACAATATATTTCACCAAACCGATATTATCTGCTCAACCAATAAATTTTTCAAAAAAAATAATTATCATTTATTCATCTACCGAACCGCACAAATCGCTCAAAATACCTAAAAGACTAAATCATCGAAACCGCTTGCCATTTACCGGCAATCAAAAAATGACAGAATTTTTCGCTCCTGTATTAGAACGCCAATGCAGCTCAAAAGTTGCCACAAGATAATTCGAATCAGCGAATTGCAATTTTGTTTTCAACGATTTAATTTTTTTTCGCATCCGACAATTATATCGTTTCAAAAGGCATATAAGTTTGCCGACCATATTCTCAATAAAACTTACAGGCAATAAAACCGGGTGCTACTGGTTTTTAACAAAGATTTAACTTTAGCATAGGATAATTTTGAGATTCGGGTCGCAAAATTATTTGTGAAAACAAACGGAACTTAATTTGCATAATTACAA
>CADCUR010000114.1 GCA_902805935.1 uncultured Pyrinomonadaceae bacterium | reverse complement strand
ACCTTTCCGGTCTCCAAGTTTGCATAAATGCCTGCGTAGCGCAGCGCTTCCTTTTCGGGCAGTGCGATTGCCGGCGGTAAAGTTTCCGCAACTCTTTTTTGGCTCGGCACATCAGGTTTCAATTGTCCTTCCAGATAGATGTCCGCGAGCTTCTCCACAATTGCACTCGGAAAAATCGCCATATTGTTGCACAAAGCGATTGCCGTAAATTTCTGTTCGGAGAATGTGACGGTCTGTGCTCGATAGCCCTGCATATTGCCGCTGTGCTTAAATACCGGAAGACCTCGATACTTGTTCAGAAACAACCCGAAGGCGTAACCCGTTTTCTCGCCGTTGTTTAATGTGCCCGGCGAAGTCAAAAGCTGAATCAATTCTTTGTTTCCGACCTTCGGCTCATAAAAATTCTGATCCCACAAAGCCAAGTCTTCGACAGTCGTTAAAACTCCGCCGCCACCGACTAGATCGAACAATGAAGCGCGTGCGCTGATACTTTTATCCTGACCGACCATATAACCGGCAGCCCGGTTTTTGACTACTTCATTTCGGTTATCGAAAAACCGTGTATTTTTCATCCCCAGCGGCTTGAAAATGTTTTCCTCGGCAAATGCCCGCAAAGATTTCCTGCTCACGCGCCCGACGATGATTCCCAGCAAATGATAATTGGAATTACTGTATTGGTGTTTTGTCCCGGGCGCGAAACTGATATTTTTTTGACGCGCCAACATATTTAATATGTCTTTATCATTAAGGGCGTTATCGGGGCTGCCCCCGCCGAAAAAGACCAACGCCTGATATTCACGGATTCCGCTGGTGTGATGAAGCAAATGCCGGATTGTGATCGCCTCGTCGTATTTCGGAATTTCCGGCACGTACTTGCGAATGTCGTCGTCGAGCGACAATTCCCCCTGCTGCGCTAATAAAGCTATGCTGGCTGCCGTAAATGGTTTTGACGCTGAAGCTAGATTAAACAAAGTCAAAGTGGTGTTTGGAACGTCGTAATCGAGATTTGCCATCCCGAAGGCGCGTTTGTAAACAAGCCTGCCGTCTTTAACCGCACCGACCGAACATCCGGGCATATCGTTTTTGTCCCATTGAGAAAGAAACGCATCCACTTTCTTTGCCGATTCATCATCAGAAGGCTGAGTTTTAGCGGTCATAGTCTGCTGTCCCAAAATGTCGGCGGCAGTGAAACCGACCATCAACAAAAACGCAACGATAATTTTTCGTATAAATATATCCCGGCATCTTTTAAGCATATTTTCTTTTCCTTACTTAGTATCATCATTAGGAAATGAGCATACCTGACTCAGCAGCAGCTTCTAATTAATTGCCGAATTTGTGAAAACTGATTCTCCGGCTTTTACATTACCGAAATGAAATTCTTTGGATAAAATTTTGTCTGTAGCGTCTTGAGTATATTTTTGCCAAACCGACGGACGATTTCGCGCGTCCGTCGGTTTTCGTGCTAATTCGCGCGGCTTCCGTTCATTACTTCTTCTCTACGTTCTTATCGCCCATTGCGTTCATTAGAATGTGCTGCATCTCGAATGAATGCGGCAGACCGATCAGACTCGCCGGGCTTAAACCGAACGCGCCGCCCTCGGTGTTCGCCGCCAGCGTGATACGGTCGCCCTGCGCGTAAGCGTAAGCCAGCGTCGGCGGCGCGTTCGCATCAATCGAGCCGAGCTGTTGACGCTGTTCCTCGGTCAACTCTGCGCCGCCCGCATTCTTCATTCTTTCCGCGAGCGGTTTAATTAGCGGCGCGAGATCGTGATAAAGAACGGCGGAGAAATTCGTGTTGCCGTCCTGCGGCAGCGCACTCATAAATCTCGACGAACGAACCAGCGTGTTGCCCGCGTCCCGATTCGCAATGGACTGTTCGAGCAGCGCGCGGCTCGGCGCGGCGACGAGGTAACCGTTCGCGTATGTGTAATGCGCTTCGAGTCCCGCGTCAGCAGATTTTATCGAGTAAAAGGTGCGGTCGCCAGCCGGCGTATTCTCCAAACTCAATTTGCCTTTACCGTGCAGCACGGAAAATTGATTGAGCTTTTCGACGGCGCGCTCGAACGTTTCCTGCAATTTCGCTTGGTCGTAAACTTCCAGAACGATTTTCCACGAAGGCGTCGGGAAGATCGGACCGTCAATGGCGAAGGCGAACTCGCCGCCGAGCGGAGCGGCGAAATCGTTGCGGATGTCGAAGCCCTGCTGTTTTTCGATTTCCTGCATACGGCGCCGCAAGTCCGGCTCGACCGTCTCTAAAAATCCGAGCAGATCGTCAACCAGCAGTTCGGGCTTTTTGACGACGAACGCGGTGGCGACGTTGGCGTTCGCCGAAATGAAGTCGAGCGCGCCCATCGAACCCGGCGCGGCGAGCCACGTCGTGATGCCGCGCTTTTGTTCGTTGAAAGTCAGCGCCGCGCGGCTCAAAGTTTTGCCGCTGACCTGCTTCTGTTCGACGACGAAGTGGCGCAGGTTCATCACGCCGAGCTGTTTGAGACCTTCCTGATAACGCTCCGCGTCCGGTTTCTGCTCTTTGGCGACCATTTGCGCGACGATTTTTTCGAGGTCGGCGGCGACGACTAATCCCGCGCCGTCTCTGTAAACGTCGTTGATGCGCTGATGAAACGCCGAATTTTTGAAGCGATTCGCGTCCGGCGCGTTCAATGTCGTCGCTAGTCCGCGCAGACGCTCGATTTGCGGAGACGCGGCGAAGATGTCGTTGTGAATCCAGACGAATACTTCGGATTTAGTTCGGGCGTTTTCCGCCGTCGCGTCTTTCGTTTTCGCATCATTGTTGGCAATCGTCGGCGTCGAAGTATTAGTTATTGCTGCCATCATCGGGTCGTCAATGATGCGGACGCTCGGCGCTTCTCCCAATTCTTTGGCGAAGTTTGCAAGCTGTCCGTCGAGATACGCGCGGAAGCTCGCCGCGTTTTTCACTTCGCCCAAAACAAGTATGCCGCTCGGCTCGCCTTTTTGATCCATCTCGCCGCTGACGACGATTTCTTCGCCGAGCTGCGAGCCGAATTCGCGCACACGCGCGATCGTTTTTTCATTCAAGCCCAAACCGTCGCCTTTTTTACCTTTCCACCATTCGGCAAGCGCCGGATTCTGGCTGATGCGCTCCTGCATCACGCGCTGCGATTCGGCGAGCGTATCGGTCAAATTCGGCAGCGCCGCGTAGAACACAGTGTTTTCGGGAACGACATCCACGAATTTGGAAGAGTAACGGACGCCGGGCATTTGGACGCGCTGATTAACGTCGCGCCGCAGCTTCGCCAATTCCGAAACGAGATCCGCGTAACGCGCGGCGTTGCGGCTCCAGGCGACGTTTTGCTGCACCGGAGTTTTGTCCAAATTGCGGTTCGTCGTCGTCTGATCGCCGGGAAGCAAGGTTTCGTCTTTGCCCTGGTGATTGACCTGCACTTCGCCTTCGACGACCGAAACGCGCGAGCCTTTCGTGCCGCTTTCGACCGCGAAGATCGTTCCTTTAACGGAGACGAGCGAGTCGGGCGTCTGAACATACAGGCGACCGTTATGCTGTTTGGCGGCTTCGACGATTACATCGCCGCGTTCGAGCCGCACGGTGACGCCGCGCCGGTTTTCGCTGACCGAAAACTCGGAGCGTTCGCGCATCTCGACCGTCGAGCCGTCCGCGAGTCGCAGCACAGCGTTTGAATCCTTCGCCGTGCGCACGCGCTCGCCTTTCTGAAGCTGCTCGCCCGCCGCCAGCTGACGGCTCTGAGCGTCGGAAACCACATAAACCGCGCCGCTCGCATTCTCGATTGTCGCGGCAAGCGTGCGTCCCGACCAGTCGAAACGCTCAGAGACGAACAATCCGGCAAATCCTAAACAGATGACGACTGCCGCCGCGATGCTCCAGCGCGCAACATTATTTTTGCTCAATCCGTTCATAAATGAGCGTTGCTGCCGGAGCGCCAGGCTACGCGCCGGCTGAGGAGCGCCAACCGTTGCCGTCTTTGTTCTCTGGTCAGCGCTTTGGAATTTTAGCGCCCGACGACACGGAATGCATTCGTTCGTATGATCTTTGAAGAGCAGCGTGCGAGCCGTCGAAAGTTTCCCGTCGAGATATGCCGGAATGAGCGATTGGAAATCCGCGCATCCACTAATATGTTCGGCATTGTTGTTTGTGTGCATTTTATTAAAATCTCCTAAATATGAATTTGCGGACAAAGAATTTTCGTCCGCCGTCTGTTGACCGATTCGCGCCCACACGCGCGTTGCGGATTGATTTATGATTGATTCGTCTATCTGCTCGTCGCGTATTTCGCGCGCGGCGGCGTCTATGATTGCGTCCAAATTTTGTTTATTATGCTTCATAATGTTTCTCCAAATAACTGCCGATCTCCTTACGCAGACGTGTTCTGGCGCGGTGCAGCGTGACCGCGACGACCATTTGCGACGTGCCTAAAGTTTGTGCGATGCGAGCGTTGTCGTAGCCTTCAAAATAACGGAGCGCGAACGCGGTCGCGGCGCGCCCTTCGAGTTTAGCCACCGCCTGGCGAATGAGTTCGCGCAGTTCAACGTCTGCAAAATCGTCTTCGGGACTCGCCGCCGAGAGCTTCGAGCTTTGATTAAAATCTATGACATCCAAAGAAACGGAATTGGCGCGTTTGCGGCTCCTGAGCAAATCGAGCGAGGCGTTGACTGCCGCGCGATGAAGATAGCCTCCCGCGTTCGGCAAAAAATCCTGCCGCGCCTGTTTCGGAGTGAGCCGCAGGAAGACGGTTTGCAGCACGTCCTCAGCGTCGCTCTGGCTGCCCGTAATCCGGTATGCGATGCGGAAGATCGCTTTATGATAATCACGGAAAAGAACCGCCAGTTCTTCAAGCTCGGCGTTTCCTGCAATCGCTTTCTGCGTGGTTGCGCCTTCGGCGGAGTCTATTAAATCGCTTGTAAATAGCATATTAGCGGCGGCGTTGTTCACGTTAGTCTCCTTTGTATCGTCATCTACAAATATATAACGTGCGCGGCGACGGATTATTAACAACGCGCGAGAAATAAATTTTCACATTTGAAGAAGCAATTATATCTTCTCCAGTCAATTTACTCTTACTATTTTGTGTCTGCCGTTTCGAGTTGTCGAATTTTTTCTGAAACTCGTTTTAATTAACTCTGCATTTACACACGTTTCGGCGAAACGCAAACTTCACAGCCGAGACTATTCATTCTTGAGGCAAGGCGATAAATTTTTCACATATCCTTCGCCGTTTGATAAGATTCTCACGCTGCTTTTAAGAAAATTCGCGCTCGTCGAGCGATTGATAAGATAAATTGATTTGTCACAAGCCAAAATAAAATTGCGCTTTGCAAAGATAAAAACTACATTGACCGAAGCGGCAAAAACAAACTTTCTGCCGCGTAAAATAAGTCTGGCGGCGGTGTGGTTACGAGGGAATGGGTTTCCACTTGTCCGGTTTTGATGATTAAAACTATGATTTTATCTATTTGTTTG
>CADCUR010000113.1 GCA_902805935.1 uncultured Pyrinomonadaceae bacterium | reverse complement strand
TTCCTTCAGTCCAATAATGCTCCTTATCGCTCGAAAGAACGCTGTGATATTGAAAACCGATTTGGTCGAGGCGGCGTCCGAATCTCTGCACGGTATATGTATGGAAACGGTCAGAGACATTGTTGAGTCGGGCGATTACCCGGACGGATTTAAATTGAATGACGGTTCAAAGTCTCTGATTGAACGCTCTTGGAAAAACGGCGACCTTCATATTTACGGCAGATTCGATTTGCTGGTCGAACCTTCCGGCGCGATAAAGATGTATGAATACAACGCCGACACGCCGACGGCTCTGCTCGAAGCCGCCGTCGCCCAGTGGCAGTGGCTCGAAGAAGTCGAGGACGTTCCGCACGTGGATCAGTTCAACAGCATTCACGAAAAACTCGTCGCCAGGTGGAATCAAGCTAAAGGACAAATCAGCGACCCGACGCTTTATACATTGGCGACGAAAAACGGTCCGTATGAAGATTGGGGTAACCTCGAATATCTGGCTGACACGGCGATGCAGGGCGGCTGGCAAGTTCATATCGAAGAAATCGAAAACGTCGGATATGACGCGCAAGCCCGCGAGTTCGTTGACGCGGCTGGAAATTCGATTGATTATGCTTTCAAACTTTATCCGTGGGAATGGATGATGGAAGAAGAATTCGGCGAAAATGTCATCGCTTCTCCGACAAAATGGTTTGAGCCGCCTTGGAAAATGCTTTTGTCGAACAAAGCTATTTTGCCCGTGTTATGGAAAAGATACCCGAATCATCCGAACCTTTTGCCCGCGTATTTTGAAGACGAAAAACCGGCGACGAATTTTCAATATATGTTCGTCAAAAAACCGATTCTCGGCAGGGAAGGAGCAAACATTCAACTTTCAGGCACGTTCGCCGACACGCTCGTTGACGGTTCGCATCATTTGCCCGAATACGATTCGAGCGGCTACGTCTATCAGGAATACGCTCCGCTGCCGAACTTTCAAGGCAAGCATCCGGTCGTCGGTTCGTGGATTATCGGCGACGAGGCGGCGGGAATCGGAATCCGCGAAGACGACACAATCATCTCAGGCAACGGCTCGCATTTCGTTCCGCATTATTTCGTCAATTAGGAGGAGAGAATGAAATATATTACATTGCAGGCATTAGGAAATTTTCTTTTATACACTTTTTCGAGCCTCGTGCTGTTAGGCGTGTTCGGCAAAATCTATCAATGGTTGACGCCGTATCACGAATACGAGCAGATTAAAGCGGGCAAGCTCGCTCCGGCAATATCGCTCGGCGGAGCTTTGATCGGTTTTACGCTTCCGATGCTTTCCGTTTCCTACCACGGAGTCAATTACATTGACTTTTTGATTTGGGCGGGAATTGTCGGCGTCCTGCAAATCATTTTATTCAAGGCTATGTATTGGCTGATACCGATGCAAATCGAAGAAGACAACAAAGCAATCGCTTCAATTTATGCGGTTCTGGCATTTTGCGTTGGACTCATCAGCGCCTTTTCGCTGATTCCAAGCAGCGTTTAAATATCTGGCGAGGACGACGGGACTCGAACCCGCAATTTTCAGCTTGAAGGGCTGGCGGCTAACCGATTTGCCTACGTCCTCTTGAGAAATGCGCGTGAAAAGATTTGAACTTTTACATAAATTGGGTTTAAGCCAATCGCCTCTGCCGTTGGGCTACACGCGCTCACGAAAAATAAAAAAGGGAAATACTCGCGGCAAGATTTGAACTCGCACGTAAATAGTTTTTGAAACTATTGCCTCTTCCGGTTGGGCTACGCGAGCAAATTGAAAATTGGTGGACTGAAAGGGATTCAAACCCTTACGAGAAGTTTGCAAGACTTCTATGCTCTCTGGTTACATCATCAGCCCGAAAATAAAATTGGTGTCGAAGGCGGGGTTTTCACCCGCACGAGTCTCGTTCTCACAAGGTGGGTTTGAACCTTATGCGTCTCATCATTCCGCCACTTCGACGTGAAAAAATTAATACCGACGGTGAGATTTGAACTCACATCACCTGGTTTCTAAGACCAGTGCCTCTTGCCGTTGGGCTACGTCGGCGCAAAAAAATAGAATAAAGAAGATTGGTCTGGGCGGCTGGATTCAAACCAGCGAAAACTTGCTCCCAAGGCAAGTCCGTATCGTCATCTGCGGAACGCCCAGAAATAAAAAGATTTGGCTTCGGGGAAAGGATTCGAACCTTTGTTTCTTGATTCAAAGTCAAGCGTCCTGCCGGTTGGACGACCCCGAAACAAACTGGCGACTTCGGCAGGATTTGAACCCGCAACCTCAAGATTCGTATTCTTGCGCTCTGATTCCGTTGAGCTACGAAGCCAAGTGAAATTTGGCGGAAGATGCAGGATTCGAACCCGCAAGCGACTTGCTGCGCGATGGTTTTCAAAACCACTGCCTTACCAATTAGGCTAATCTTCCGCAAAGAAAAAATGGTGAGAAGTGAGGCAAAGACTTTTGCTCTTTGCTCTTTGTTGGAAATTAAAAATTGGCAGGCACGCTCCGATTTGAACGGAGAACTTCGGTTTTGGAGACCGACGTTTTGCCGATTGAAACTACACGCCTGTAAAACGTTTGGAGTGAGCGACGGGATTTGAACCCGCAACATTCGGTTTGGAAGACCGCTACTCAGCCATTTGAGTTTCGCTCACAAAAATTTATAAAAGTTTGGTGCATCGGGAAAGATTTGAACTTTCATAGCGCAAGCAGCGCGACAGTTTTACAGACTGTCAGCCGTTACCAATCGGCGACCGATGCGTGAAAATAAAAAACTGGTGTAAAATAAAAAAGGCAGAGATTTAGACAGACGGAGACACACAAATGCCTCTCGAAGTTGCGGATTGTTTTCCTTGGAACTCGCCAAAGTTTTTATCGAAGAAAACAATCTTTCCAAACTCTCTGCCTTTTTTTATTTATGTTTGAAAGTTTTTAAGTGTATGTAATAATTGACTAGCTTAAGTAAGGCTTGATTTTCCCACGGTCTTGCAAGTTACAAATTGAAATTCAAATTTTAAAATTATTTTCGGCGGAGGAATGTAATGAAACTCGCTAAAAACGCGTTTATAATTGCGCTTACGATACTGGCATTGTTTTTTAATATGTCAGCCCAAACATTAAGGTCGGCGGATGACCCGAGAAACACCGCGCCAACTGTTGGCACCGGAGGTCCTCCGGGAGGTCCGACCGGTCTTTTTACAATCTATGACGGACAAACCTTAAGAGCAGGTGAGTTCACTTTCAGTGCGGCGTTTAGCAACTACGACCGCGATCCCGGCAATGTTGATATTAGCGAAATACCGCTCAGCTTTCAGGCTGGCGTGAACGACTATTTGGAGTTGTTCTTTAACACTGACGCTTATCGCGCGATTAAAGTAAACTCGCCGCGAAATCTTTCAAGTTTTTATCTTCCTAATTCCCAACTTAGAATCGGCAATGTTGTAAGAACGCCGCCAGCGATTGTTTTGGGCAGCGGAGCGTTTGCCGGTCGTCCGGTGTTTCTTAACAATCAACCGTTTATCCAATTTCCGTTTGTTGGCGGACGGACCACTGTTCCGACGGCGACGAGTGTGATCGGTTTTCCGATTGCTTCGAGCGGAAACGGTGCGGATAACTTTCCGGGCGTCGGTTCAATTTACGGAAGCATTTTGCCGGGCATAGTTTTGCAGACGACCACAGTCGGCACCGGAGCCGCTGCATCAGTTATTCCGACTGCTTTTACAACTGCTCCGAGCTATTTGCCGGACGCGCCGTTCATCAATCGAACTTACGGCGAATCGGCATTTAATACTTTTACGGTCGGCGCGAAATTCAGATTTACTAGTCCTAATAATCCGTACGGTATCGGACTGATTCCGTTTTATCGGTTTTACGGCGATAGCGCGGGCGGACGCGGCGGCGGCTTTAATCAGTTGCAGCGCGGCGCAAGTCCGGGCGGCGGCGGACCTAACTTTTTTAGTGATAACGGTCGCGGCGATTTCGGTTTGGTTTTATTCGGCGATGCGCGGCTTGCGAAATATATAAACGTTTCGGCAAACCTCGGCTATATTTATAATAGCAGCGTTAAGGCTGATTTCGGCGGTTCGGTAGGCGATGTCACGCTTTTAGATCGTCCTGATGAAGTTCTGGCAGGTATCGGCGTTGACTTTCCGGTTAACCGTTATTTTCAACCGATTCTTGAATTTCGTTCGACGCAGTATGTCGGCGGACGCACTCCGAACGCTTTTGAAAACAGCCCGCTCGACGGTCTCGCCGGGGCGCGTTTCTACCCGACCCGCTATATCAGTTTAGGTGCGGCGTATCGTTATCATTTCAATCAGCAAGATAACGATAGTTTTGGTGACGACACATTTAGCAGTGTGGCAACAGTTCCGGGCGCGGGCGGCGGCTCATTCAATTCGTCATTCAGCGGCGTCCCGCCGGGATTTTTAACCTCTACCGACCCGCACGGCTTTATTTTCCAAGTCACTGCCGGGCGACGCAACGCGCGTAAAGAGGAAGTTATCAACAAATTTGCCGATGTGACGAATGTCACACTAAGCGAAACCACCGTGACCACCCCGTGTCCTCCGGGGCAACGTCCGCGAGCCGGACAAAATTGTAGCGATGACATGTCAGTCAACGTTACGACGACGGCGGTTGACCCTGAAAATGATGTGCTGACCTATAACTATACGGTTTCGGGCGGGCGCATTGTCGGACAGGGCGCTAACGTTCAGTGGGATTTGACCGGCGCGCAGCCGGGAAGTTACACGCTTACCGCAGGCGTTGACGACAGTTGCGGCGTTTGCGGTAAAACGCAAACTGCAACGATTACCGTCGCCACTTGCGAATGCGAAGTCGAATGCACCTGCCCGACATTAGACGTAACGGGTCCGACCGCGGCGGTTGCTCCAGGCGAAGTGATGACCTTTACGGCGACCGTTACCGGCGGCAGCCAAGCTACCGTAACCTATGATTGGTCGGTTACAAGCGGCACGATTATCGAAGGTCAGGGAACGCCGTCTATCAGAGTTCAAACCACGCCGGAAATGGCTGGCACGAACGTGACGGCGACGGTTAACATTGGCGGATTATGTGAGACCTGCACGGAAAGAACCGCTTCTGAAACAGGCATCGTGGCGGCTCCGGCGACTTTTAGTCTAATTGACACTTTGGAAGTTCTGCCAGCCGATGAAGTCAGAGCCAGACTCGACGCATTCTTTACGCAACTGCAAAATGATCCGACAGCTACAGCTGTAATCATCACTGACGGTTCGAACAGAGATGTGACGAGACGCGAAACGCTGATCAGAAACCACATCAATTTCCGTAACCAAGATCCAAACCGATTTACATTTGTCAGAGGCACAGGCACTGAACTCAGAACACGCTTGTTCGTCGTTCCGGCTGGCGCGACGCCTCCGACACCGGATACTCCGTAATTTAACTTTGCATCTTTCACAGATGTGAATTTTCCTAAGCGAGTAATGTTTTGATAAAAGAAACATTACTCGCTTATGCTTTTAAAGTTAGTTT
>CADCUR010000112.1 GCA_902805935.1 uncultured Pyrinomonadaceae bacterium | reverse complement strand
ATCGCCTAGTTAAGTTAAAGAATCAAAGAAATTTATCTTTTTTGTATTATCAAATAAAAGAACCATTAAAATATGCTTTTGAGCGTTGATTTGAATTGCGATATGGGCGAAAGTTTCGGCGCGTGGCAAATGGGCAATGACGCTGAATTGATGGATTATGTCTCAAGCGTAAATGTCGCCTGCGGCTTTCACGCGGGCGATGCGTCGGTTATCAGAAAAACCGTTGAAACGGCATTCAAGAAAAACGTCCGCGTCGGAGCGCATCCGTCGTTTCCCGATTTGCAGGGTTTCGGCAGACGCCTGATGAAAATGTCGCCTGAAGAGATTTTCGACATTGCGCTTTATCAAATCGCTGCCCTCAAAGGAATGTGCGAAGCCTTCGGCGGGCGGCTTCACCACGTCAAACCGCACGGCGCGCTTTACAATCAAGCCGCGACCGACGAAACGGTCGCCGAAGCATTGGCGAAAGCCGTCCGCGCGATTGATGAAAACTTAATTTTTTACGGATTGGCAAACAGCTTTTTGATTTCCGAAGCCGAACGAATCGGACTCGAAACAGCGAGCGAAGCGTTCGCCGACAGAACTTATCAGCAGGATGGAACTTTAACGCCGCGCTCGCAGCCGAACGCGCTAATCGAATCAATCGAAAAATCCTGCGAGCAGGTTTTGGAGATGATTACCGCGCGGACGGTCACGGCAACGAGCGGCGAGAAAATTTTTATCCGAGCCGACACGGTTTGCATCCACGGCGACGGCGCGCACGCACTCGAATTCGCGCGCGAAATAAATTGCAGGCTAATGGAAAATAATGTCTCGATTCGAGCAATTTAAGAAAGATTTAACCGAAAATAAACATACGCGAGAAAACGATTTTATCCTGTTCATCCTGTCCATCCCTGTAAATTTCCTTTTGTTTTTTGCACAGAAATCGCTATGAAAAAATCTTCTCTGTCATCGGTTATTCTTGGCGCGGCATTTCTGATGGCGACTTCGGCAATCGGTCCCGGATTTTTGACGCAGACGACCGTTTTTACTAAACAATTGCTGGCAAGTTTCGGCTTCGTTATTTTGCTGTCGGTAATTTTAGACGTTTTCGCGCAGCTTAATATCTGGCGCGTGCTGACCGTCAGCGGCAAACGCGCTCAGGACGTGGCGAACGAAACTATTTTCGGAAGCGGTTACGTTTTGGCGCTGCTGATTGTGTTCGGCGGTTTGGCTTTTAACATCGGCAACGTCGCGGGCGCAGGGTTAGGTCTGGAAGTTTTGTTCGGCATTGACATCAGAATCGGCGCGTGTTTGAGCGCGGCTTTGGGCATCACGCTTTTTCTTTTTAAGGAATTCGGCAAGGCAATGGATTGGTTTGTCAAAATTCTCGGTCTGGTAATGCTCGCGCTAATCGTTTACGTCGTCTTCGAATCGCGCCCGCCGCTCGCCGAAGCCGCCTTTCGCACCGTTTATCCCGAAACCGTTTCGCCGCTGGCGATTGTAACTTTAGTCGGCGGAACGGTCGGCGGCTACATCACTTTTGCCGGTGCGCACCGCCTGATTGACGCGGGCGTGACGGGCGCGGGTTCTCTGCGCGAAGTTAATCGAGGCGCGACAACCGGCATTTTGCTGACCGCCGTCATCAGGCTTCTGCTTTTTCTCGCCTCGCTCGGCGTGATTGCTTTGGGAATGACGGTTGACGATAAAAATCCGCCCGCGTCCGTGTTTCAAAACGCCGCCGGAGCGATCGGCTATAAAATTTTCGGCGTCGTGATGTGGGCGGCGGCGATTACGTCGGTCGTCGGCGCGGCTTACACTTCGGTTTCTTTTTTGAAAACCTTTCACGCGCGATTAGAACGCAACGACAAATGGTTGACTGTCGCTTTTATCTTATTTTCGAGCGTCGTTTTTCTGCTCGTCGGTCAGCCGGTCAAAGTTTTGATTTTGGCGGGAACGATTAACGGATTCGTTTTGCCCGTCGGTTTGGCTTTGATTTTGCTCGCCTCACGAAAAACGAAAATTGTCGGCGATTACCATCATCCGCTTTTTTTGCAAATCACCGGCTGGCTGGTCGTCTTAGTAATGCTCGTCTTCAGCGTGCAAACGGTGGCGAGCAATCTTTTAAAATAAATCTCAAAAAAAATCTTGTCACAAAAATTACCGCGTCGGTGTTCTACTTTTGAAACCTTTCCGGCAGACGAGACGTTGAAAACCCTAAGTTTACTTCGACGGTTTGCCCGATAAATTTACACAAAATCGAATTAAGGAACTGAAAAAAGTGGAAAAGTTTTCGTCCATTAACATAAAAAGTCCGGCGGCGTTACTGCTCGTCATTTATCTAAGCGCGGTTTGCGTCATGGCTCAAGCGCCGACTTCGACGACGAAAGTTACTGAAGCCGAGCCGTCGCCGAGCGCTTCGCCGGTTGTGCCGGTTCCGCAGACCGAGCCGCAAACCGCCGTCGTCGAAACGAGCGTTGAGCCGACCGTTCCCGCGCCGCGTTATATGGTGAAAGACGCGCCGGCGCGCATTCCGCGTCTCGAAACTCCGCCGGTGATTGACGGGCAGTTGAACGATGCGGTTTGGAAGAACGCCGCCGTTTTCGGCGAATTTTTTCAAACCAATCCAGGCGATAACGTCAAGCCGACGCACCCGACCGAAACGATGATCGGCTACGACGCGAAGAATCTCTATATCGCTTTCCGCGTCATTCAAGACCGCGACAAAGTGCGGGCGACCGTCGCCCGGCGCGACAACATTTTCAACGACGATTACGTTCTGCTTTACCTCGACACTTTCAACGACCAGCGTCAAGCTTACGTCGTCTTTTTCAACCCGCTCGGCATTCAAGCCGACGGAACTTACACCGAGGGACGCGGCGAAGATTACAGCGTTGATTTGTTGATGGAATCGAAAGGCGTTTTAACCGACGACGGCTTTACGATTGAGGCAGCGATTCCGTTTAAATCGCTGCGTTACGAAGCGGGCAAAAACAAACAGTGGGGCATACATATTTTCCGCCGCGTCAAATACAACAATAACGAATACAATTCCTGGATGCCGAACAACCGCAGCATTTCCGGCTCGCTTAATCAAGCAGGTCACATTACCGGACTCGAAGACATTTCCACGACGCGGCAGCTCGAAATCAATCCGAGTTTCACCGTCTCCGAAGCGGGCAGACGCACGCGGTTTTCTTTTAATGACGACCCGGCGGGTCGCTACGTGAACGACCGAATAAGAGGCGAATTCGGAATGACCGCCAAATTCAGTTTAACGCCGACGATCACGCTCGACTTTGCTTACAACCCGGATTTCGCGCAGGTCGAAGCCGACGCGCCCGTTACGTCTGCCAACCAGCGTTTCCCAATTTTCTTTTCGGAAAAACGCCCGTTCTTTTTAGAGCGAATTGATATTTTCAACACCCGAATGAACGTCGTCAACACGCGCGCCATCGTTGACCCGGACATCGCCCTGAAACTCACGGGCAGACGCGGAAAAAATACGTTCGGCGTGCTTTACGCGTCCGACAATGCGCCCGGCAATTATTCGCTCGACGAGCGCGAAGGTTTGTCGAACTGCCAGCAGCGACGGATTACAAATCCGAGCCTTCTGTGCAACGGCATCGAGCGTTTCGTTGACCGGAATGCCGACATCGGCATCATTCGTCTGAAACGCGATGTCGGCAGACAGCACAGTTTGGGATTTTTCGCCACGACTTATAATTTCACTGAACGCCACAATAACACTGCCGGATTCGACGGGCGTTTCCGTTTGAGTCCGAAAATCGTAACCGAGTTCCAAGTTCTCGGCACGCATTCGCGCCGATGCTTTTTCGACCAGAGGTTCGAGCCGACTTTGAATCCGCAGCAAGCCGCCCGCAATCGTGAAATCTGCGGCACCAACCCGAATAACCAAACGAATTCCAATCCAGCGACTTTCAATCAATACCGCACCGGCAATGGCTTCGGCTATTCGTATTCGATTGAGCGTTCCGACCGCAATCTTTTCTTCACATTTAACGGCGTCGGCAGAACCAGAGATTACCGCGCCGATGTCGGTTTTACGCCGCGCGTTGATACGAACCAGCACCGTTCATTCATCCAATACCAAACCGACCGCGATGCCAAAAAGAAAATTATTTTCAAACGCATCAGCAATGACGCCGTTATCAGCCACAATTGGCTCGGGCAAACGCAAAACTGGCAGTCAAACACGCAGGGAATGCTCGCGTTTCAACGGCAAACCTTCGTCGGCGGCGGAGTTGAATTCGGGTACGAGCGCGTGTTTGAATCTGAATTCGGCTTGATTCGTTCGGCAACCCGGCGCGGCGCGTTTTTCGGCGATGATTCGGAACGCTCCGCTCACAAACGCGAGCTTTACGGCTTTATCGAGACCGCGCCTAACAAACAAATTTTCGCTCTTTTCGTCCTCAGTCATACTTGGGGACAGCTCGATTACGATTTGGGTGGGGGACCGGATTATCCGCGCGTCAGCCGCGCGGCTTTATTGAATCCGAACAATCCGCTCGACCCGGGTGCGGGCAACCAGCTTTACATAGAATCGGTTTTTCGCTATCAGCCGACTTCAGCGTGGCAGGCGCAACTGAATTACAACAAAGTTCGCCTGACGAGATACGACACGGGCAGAACGGCGTTCGACGATAACATTTTCTCTTTGCGCTCGACGTATCAATTTACGCGCGACATTTTTGCCCGCCTGCGCCTTGATTACTCGACTTTAAGCACGCGCCTGCGCCCGCAGCTCGTCGTCGGCTGGACGCCAAGCCCCGGCACGGCTCTCTACGCCGGTTACAACGATGATCTGAATTACAACGGTTACAATCCGTATAACGGACAATTTGA
Organism: uncultured Pyrinomonadaceae bacterium; assembly: GCA_902805935.1. Classification (GTDB taxonomy): domain Bacteria; phylum Acidobacteriota; class Blastocatellia; order Pyrinomonadales; family Pyrinomonadaceae. The sequence goes on along the minus strand of CADCUR010000112.1, from coordinate 684 downwards.
ACCGGGCTTTCGCGGCAACGGGCGGACGTTTTTCATCAAAGCCTCGTATCTGTTTCGGAAAAGTTTTTAGACGAGTGCGAACGCGGATGTGAAAAGGCTCGCAGCGCAGACGAGCAACCTGAAAGATTTAAGATTTAGGACAAGTTAAATACATACGAATAAAATCATTTGCATTTTTGTAAATGTCTTTTTGAAATCTGGCGGGGTAAGCGTGTCCGAACTCATAAAAATATCCCTTTGCTGGAATGGTTTGTTTTATGGCTTCATCATAAATTGCCTTTCCTCCGAAAACAGGCGTCAAGCTTTCTAGTTTAAGATAAAAACCTTTATCAAATGGAACGATTTGATCGTCCTTACCGTGAACGATCATCAATGGAGTTTTCTCATCGCCTTTAAGATAAGATAAATCGTAGATTGCTCCTGAAAGACTGATAATGCCTTTGATATTTTCACGATTCGCTAATTTGCCATATTTCTTAGATAAATCTTCTGGCACTTCATTATCATCGAGATAAACGGTGTGCAGCGCGGTTATTGCGCCCGCACTCGTTCCGATAAGAAATACATTGTTTGTATCAATGCCGAATTTCTCAGCATTTTCAAAAATATATTTGATAGCTTGTCGAGTGTCCTGAACCGCTTTGTAGTGAGTTTTTTTTAGTTTTTCATCATCAACTTTCAATG
>CADCUR010000111.1 GCA_902805935.1 uncultured Pyrinomonadaceae bacterium | reverse complement strand
ATATTTGAAGTTTTGTCAAAATCCACTGCGTATCGAGACCGAATCGAAAAACGGATGGATTATCATGATTTGGAAAGTTTGACCGACTATGTGATTGTTCATCAAACCGAAATGCGAGTCGAGCATTATGAGCGCGTTGCTCAAAAAGAATGGACTTTGCGAATCTATGAGCAAACATCTGACTCTATAAATTTAAAATCAATTAAATGTCAGCTCTCGCTCGGTCAGATTTACCAAAACGTAGAATTTCCGATAAATTTAAAGTTAGTTAAATCAAAGAAAAAATGAGCGCGGTTGAACCTCAAAAACAAAAACTCATCGAAGTTCGCGATCTCGTCAAGCATTTCCCGATTGAATCGAGCGACGATGTAGTGAAAGCCGTTGACGGCGTTTCGTTCGACATCTTCGCGGGCGAAACGCTCGGCTTAGTCGGCGAATCGGGCTGCGGAAAATCAACCGTCGGCAAATGTCTTCTTCGTCTTTACGAGCCGTCGAGCGGCGAAGTTCTTTTTGAAGGAAAAAATCTCGTCGGTTTGCCGAACCGGGAAATGCAGCTTTTGCGGCGCGAGATGCAGATTATCTTTCAAGACCCTTACGCTTCGCTCAATCCGCGTTTGAGCATTTTGTCAATCGTCGCCGAACCGCTGAAGATTCACGGCATCGGAAACAAAAACGAGCAGCGAGAACGAACGGCGGACTTGTTGAAACGAGTCGGACTCGACCCGAATTATATGCACCGCTACCCGCACGAATTTTCCGGCGGTCAGCGGCAGCGCATCGGCATCGCCCGCGCTCTCGCGCTGAATCCGAAATTGATTATTTGCGACGAGCCGGTTTCCGCGCTCGACGTTTCCGTGCAGGCGCAGGTCGTCAATCTTTTGCAGGATTTACAAACGGAATTCGGTTTGACATATCTTTTCATCTCGCACGGTCTTGCGGTCGTCGAGCATATCTCCCAACGCGTCGCCGTGATGTATCTGGGGAAAATCGTCGAGATTGCCGAAGGACGCGAGCTTTACGACCGTCCGCTGCATCCTTACACAAAAGCGCTTTTATCGGCGATTCCGATTCCCGACCCGAAACAAAAACGCGAGCGAATTATTTTAACCGGCGACGTTCCGACGCCGATCAATCCGCCGTCGGGCTGTCGTTTCCGCACGCGCTGCCCGTGGGCAATTGAAGATTGCGCGCGAATCGTTCCCGAACTCAGAGAAATCGAGCCGAATCATTTCGCGGCGTGCATCCGCGTCGAAGGTTATGATTCCGCGCCCGCTAAAATAGACGACCGCCCGAATTAAATTGAAACGCCCGCCCGAAAATTAGCGTATCATAAGGCGCATTCAGCAGTTTTCCGATCAATAGTTCAAATCTAAATTTAAAATTAACGGAGGGGTAATTTATGAACGAGCATTTACCGAATCAAAATCAGTCGGGCGAGCCGGACGACTGGCAAGCGCCGCCGCTGCCGGTTGACAACACGCCGCCCGTAGAATCGGCGCAAATGTCGGAAGTCGGAACTTTGAGCAGCATTTTTTACGAGCCGGGCGCGACGTTTGAAGATTTGCGCCGCAAACCGCGCTTTCTGCTCGCGGGGTTGATAATGGTCGTTTTATTCGGATCGTTTATTTTCGCCTTCAATACAAAAATCGGTTTTGAACGCATCGCTCGTGAACGGCTCGAATCGAGTTCCTTTTATCAAAACCAATCGCCCGAACAAAAAGAGGCGACTTTGCGGCAGCAAACCAGCCCGATTGTCAAAGGCATCACCTACGCGGTCGCTCCGCTGGCGTTTCTCGTTACACTGTTGATCGGCGGTTTGATTTACTGGTTAGGCGCGAACGCGATGGGCGGCAGCGCGACGTTTCTGCGCGGGTTGGCGGTTTGGATTTATTCGGGTTTTCCGCCGTTCGTGGTTTCGATGCTGGCAAATCTGCTGGTCTTGTTTTTGAAATCCCCCGACGACATTGACATTGCCGCCAGTCAAAACGGATTGGTGCAGGCGAGTCCGGCGTTTTTTATGGATGCGAAATCCTCGCCGGTTTTGAACGCGATTCTCGGCACATTCGATTTGTTTTTTATTTGGGGCTGGATTTTAGCCGCCATCGGCTTGCGAATCGTCGGCAAAATATCTTCGGGCGCGGCGTGGGCGATTGTCTTGCTGGTCGCCCTGCTCAACGTCGCCTTTCGCGTCATCACCGCATTGTTTTCATCTTAAATCAAAATAATTGAGTCCTGAGTGCTGAGTGAGAAAACTCTTTCCATTCACGCTCAGGACTCTTACTTTTTTATTCGTATCTTAAAGATTCAATCGGGTCGAGCCGCGCCGCCTTCCACGCGGGAAATAATCCGAAAACAATTCCGATGCCGACGCTGGCGAAAAATCCGAGCGGCGGCGCCCACCACGGAACATAAGACGGAAAAACGAGCGCGATTAAAAACGTCAAAGCCCAGCCGATTAACAGCCCGACGAGTCCGCCAAAGCCGGTTAAGGTCGCGGCTTCAATGAGAAATTGGAGAAGTATATCCGATTGTTTCGCGCCGATTGCCTTGCGAATGCCGATTTCTCTAGTTCTTTCGGTCACGGATACGAGCATAATATTCATCACGCCGATGCCGCCGATCAGCAAACCGACGCTTGAGATGACAATCATCGCCAGTGCCGCGCCCGCCGTGATTGCTTGAAACTGCTCGATAATTCCGGCGGCGGTTTCCATTCCGAAATTGTTTTTTTCTCCGAAGCTAACCTGACGGCGAACGCGCAGCAAATCCTGCACTTCGTCTTTCGCTTTATCCAATTGCCCTTCGCGCGCGACGGCGAGCAGAAATAAATCGTCGGCGTAAGGTTTCAGGCGCAGAGCCGACTCAATCGGCATATAAATGACGTTGTTTTGATCGTTGCTTCCGCCGCCGCCGCCGAAAAGCTGCTCGCGTTTTTCCAGCACGCCGACGACGCGGAAAACTCTGCCGCCGATTTCCAAATTTTCGCCGATGGGCGAACCGAACGGAAAATAAGCGTCAATCACCGATGAGCCGATTAAACAAACGTCGGCTTTTTCGTCCGATTCGTTCTGCGTAAACCAGCGACCTTCCTGCAAAATAACGGTGTTCGTTTTTTCCACGTCCGGCAGCGTGCCTTGCAGCCGCACGCTCGAAGAAGTTTTACCGTTTTTGCCGGAAACAAGCAGCTTTTGTCCGAAAAAATTATTGGTAATGTCAAGAAAGGGAACGGCGACTTCAATTGTCGGAAGGCGATTGAGCGCCGCGGCGTCTTCCATCGTCAGCGGCTTACGCATTCGCTCTTCCTGCGTCCGGCGTCCGTTACCGACCGCCTGAATATCGAATTTTCTCAGAAAAATCGAACGCGTTCCGAACGATTCGACCTGTTTTTTGACCGCCGTATCAATGCCGCTGATAATCGAAGAAATCAGCATCACGGTTATCACGCCGATGATTACGCCGAAAATGGTTAAAAACGAGCGCAGTTTATTTCCGCGCAACGTATTAATCGCCATTTTCAAATTCTCGTAAAAACTGCTGCGAAGAAAATTCATAAGTCATTTTACATTTTATATTTTATATTTATCAGTTTGTCCGGCTGTTCAATGATAAATGATAAATATTAAATGTTCAGTCTGCTCTTAGCGCTTCAATCGGGTCGAGGCGCGCGGCTTTCCACGCCGGAAAAAGTCCGGCTAAAATGCCGACTATCGCTGAAACGCCGATGGCGATGACCGCCGCATACCAGGGAATAATCGTTCGAATTAAAAACGCGCTGATAACGTAGCCGAGCAGTTTCGCCAAAATTAAACCGGTGATGCCGCCGATTGCTGCAAGCGTCGCCGATTCGAGCAGAAATTGTTTTAAAATGTCGGCTTGCCGCGCGCCGAGAGCTTTTCTGATGCCGATTTCTTTCGTGCGTTCGGTGACGGCGACGAGCATTATATTCATAATCACGATTGCGCCGACAAGTAACGCGATGCCGGGAACGGCAATGATGACAATGAAAACCGGACCTAAAATGCTGTCGCGCAAACCGGCGATGGCATCGGGCGTCAAAATCCCGAAGTTCTCTTTTTCGCTCGCCGTAAGTTTGCGCTTGATTCTCATCAAAGTGCGGGCTTCTTCCACGGCGTCCTTAAATAAACTGGCGGATTTCGCCGTCGCTTCAAAGTAAAGCCCGCGGCTACGCGTCAAACCGCCGAAATTCGAGCCGTAGGTTTTGATCGGAAGCTGCACGAAAACATCCTGCGGCTGACCGAAAATCGTGCCTTTCGCCGTCTGGACGCCAATCACGCGATAGGGAATTCCGCGCATTGTAAATTCTTCGCCGATTGCCGAACCGAACGGGAAAAGTTTAGTCGCGACATCCGCGCCGATAAACGCGACGCGCTGGGCGTTGGCATTTTCCGCGTCGGTGAAAAATCGTCCTTCGGCAACGTCAACATTTGAGATTTCGCCGATAACGGGTTCCACGCCGTCAACCGTTACGTCCTGCATAACCTCTGCGCCGCGTTTGATTTCGGCGATATTCGGCAAGGCTTTCGCCCCGATTTTGTCAATTAACTGCGCCCGCTCTTTGATAAATTCGAGTTCGTCGAAAGTCAATTCTTTGTTGCGCCGCTGCGCTTCGGCAATCGTGTCGGTATTTTTGAAATCTTCAAAACTGAACCGCCGAATCGTAAAGGAATTTGAGCCGATTCCCGCGATTTTCTCGTCAACATAACTGTTAAAACCTTGAAGTAAAGACAGCACGACCATAAACGCCGTCACGCCGATAATCATTCCGAGCAAAGTTAAAAACGACCGCAGCTTGTGCGCCCAAATTGCCGAGAGCGCGAGTCTTAATGTTTCGGAGAAATTCATTTTACTGTTAGATGTTCATACGCAGAAATTCGCTACAAGGTTTTTATACTATCTTTTGAGAATAATTGCCACAGACTCGCCAGATGAGCGAACAAAACAATCGGAACAACGATCGAAGGAAGCCAGACAAACGGAAAATAAAGCACGGCGCGATTCGGCTGGTCAAAGGCGAATTGTTGAAACGAAAACGGAAACGAAAGAAACGCATTGACGACGATATTTATTAAAAGACCAAGCGCGAAAAGATTCCAGACGATTAAAAGCCGCCGCTTCGTTTTCCCGCCGCTAAAAGCCAGCCAGTAAATCAAAGGCGCGGTCAAGCCGGATAATAAGTCGAAATTTCTGCCTTCAAACGTCATCAACTGCGGAATTTGTCCGGCTTGGAAAAGCCACAGCAAAACTAATTCGACCGGAATGCGAATGACGTGAAGAATCGTTAAAATTTTTATCGGAAGGCGCGAGATGAATTTCTTGCGGGCGAAAATAAAGAGCGTGATTATTAAAAGCGACGCGGGCAAAACGGCGAAAAAGGGCGTTCGCGGCGGCAGCGAATCGGTTTTCAGATAAAAACCGGAGAATGCAAGACTGGCTTGAAAAATCAACCAGAAGGGAAGCAGAAAACTTAGAACTTTCGCCGCCGTCGAATTAAAATCGCCGCGTTTGACGGCGTAGAGAAAAATGCCGACTGTCAGGAATGTCGTCAATATAAAAATTATTGAAACATAGCCCGGCAAATTCTCGATCATTTTATTCGCTCGTCTTTTTCTATCTCGCCGTCACGAATGGT
>CADCUR010000110.1 GCA_902805935.1 uncultured Pyrinomonadaceae bacterium | reverse complement strand
TTTCCCACTTTTGGAATCACATAGAAAGCAGTGACGCCGAACAAAAATGCAAGTAAAAAGATACTGATAAAATGTTTTTGTAATTTTCATTTCCTCTCCTCTGATTCTTTTCGGAACAACTCATAAGCGCGATTTGATAACTCTGTAGTTATAGTGACACGAAATGGATGTTTAGCGACGAAGTTTGGAACTCGTTTGATATTTGCGCCGAGTTTCGCCAAACCTTCGGCGAGTTGTTCGTCGGGAAATTCTTCCGCACCGAATTTTTCCGACGCGCGTTTGAACGCGCCGCGCAGACGGTCGAGCGCGAGTTCACGGTCGGCTAAAACTTTGCCGCGCGATTGAAATTCGCCGAGCGCGTAAAGCAGAATTCGCTCGACTTGCGCGGCTGGCGCGGCGGTTTCAAATAAATTCGGCTGCTCTATCATTTTGGCGTTTGCTTTGAACATCTTAACACAAACCGCGTCCGCCGCGAGGCGAAATTCCCGCAGGTTTTCATCCGCGTCCGGCTGTGTGTTAATCTGTGGTTCATTCTTGTATGTCCGAAAATAAAAAACACCGAATCGGTTTGGGCGTATGCGGCGGCATCGCGGCTTACAAAGCGATTGAAGTTTTGCGCCTGCTGCAGAAAAGCGGCTGCGAAGTCCGCGTGGCGATGACGAAACACGCGACCGAATTCATCCAGCCTCTGACGTTTCGCGCTTTGACGGACAATTACGTTTTGGTTGACGATTACGCGCCGGAAAACCCTGACCCGATTGCGCACATCAATTTTTCGCAAACGATAGATTTGCTTTTAATCGTTCCGGCGACAGCGAACACAATCGCCAAATTTGCTAACGGCATCGCCGACGATTTTTTATCTTCGACTTATCTCGCTTCGCAAGCGCCCGTTTTAATCGCGCCCGCAATGAACTCGACGATGTGGGAACACCCGGCAACGCAAAGAAACGTTGAGCGATTAAAATCAGACGGCGTGTTTTTCGTCAAGCCAATCGCAGGCGAATTGGCTTGCAAAACCGTCGGCACGGGAAAATTGGAAGACGTGGAAAATATCGTCAAACAGGTTTTAAATTTTTTAGTCCAAAGTCCAAAGTCCAAAGTTCAAAGTCTGAGCGAACCGATTCAGCACTCAGAAACGAGAACTCAGGACTTAAAAAACGAAAGTTTTTTAATCACCGTCGGCGGCACGCGCGAAGCGATTGACCCCGTAAGATTTATTTCCAATCATTCGTCTGGCAAGATGGGTTTCGCGGTCGCGGAAGCGGCGCAAAAGCGCGGCGCAAAGGTAACAATCGTCTGCGGCGTAACGAGCGTCGAGCCACTGGAAAACGTCAAAACGATTTTGGGGATTTCGGCTGACGAAATGTTTCAGGCGGTGATGAAAGAATTGCCGAACGCGACGATTTTCGTCGGCGCGGCGGCGGTCGCCGATTATCGTCCGGCGAGCCGCGCCGCAGCGAAAATTAAAAAATCCGAAGACGTTTTGACTTTGGAACTAACGAAAACTCCAGACATTTTGGCAAATGTTTCCGCCAACCGGCACGATGGTTTGTTGGTCGTCGGCTTTGCGGCGGAAACCGAAAATGTAATTGAATACGCCCGTTCCAAAATGGAACGGAAAAATCTCGATTTAATTGTGGCGAACGACATCACCAGAGACGGCGCGGGTTTTAATCACGACACGAACATTGCGACAATTCTGAAACGCGGAAGTAATGAGAAAATAGAAATTCCTTTGATGGCAAAGCGCGAGATGGCAGACAGAATTTTGGACGAAGTGGTAAAATTAAGGCATAAATAAAAAGTCAAAACTAAAAAGTCAAAAACGAAGCAGTGAAATCCGAAATTTCGACATTATTGGCTGATATAAAAGAGCAGATTTTGTATTTGCAGGAACTCGGCGCGGAAAATTTCAGCGTCGAGTTGCCGGAAATTTCCTTTAGTGCCAATTCCAAAGCTCAAAGTCTGAAAACGGAAGTTTCGCCAGAGCGATTAGAGCGTTTCGTGCCGACGGAATTTGATTTGCCGAAACTCGAAACAGCGAAACCGAAAGCTGCCGGCGCCGAAAACGCTTCAACCAGGCAGAGTTTGCTCGAAGCGACCAAGTTATCGCGCCTGCCGAGCTTGCCGAAAAGAAATTCTTTTTCGACCAATCAAAAAACAGAACCAGCAAGGGAGATCGAAATGCCGAAAACAATTATTGACGAAACGCCGCCTTTGTTCGGCGATTTCAAACCGACTTTGGGCGAATCTAACGAAACGATTGAAGAAATTCGCCTCGACATCGGCAACTGCGTGCGCTGCCCTTTGCACGAAGGGCGCACGAAAATCGTTCATACGACTGGAAATTTCAACGCCGATTTGCTGTTCGTCGGCGAAGCGCCGGGCGCGAACGAAGATGCCGAAGGCGTGCCGTTCGTCGGGCGCGCCGGAGAGCTTTTAAATAAAATCATCCAGTCAATCGGCTTACGGCGCGAAGACGTTCTGGTCGGCAACGTCAACCGCTGTCGTCCGCCGGGCAACCGCACGCCGACCTTGCCAGAAGCGCACACCTGCCGCCCGTTTCTAAAGCGCGAAATCGCCGTCGTCAAACCGAAAGTCATTGTCGTTTTGGGCAACACGGCGACGCAGAATCTGCTAGACACGAAAGTCGGCATCACGAAACTGCGCGGCGAGTTTCAAGATTATTTCGGCATTTCTGTGATGCCGACTTTTCACCCGGCGTATTTGCTGCGCGATCCGAGCAAAAAGCGCGAGGTTTGGGAAGATATGAAAAAGGTGCGCGATTTTTTGAATAACGGAACGCCGTCAACCTGACGGCATTGAGCGCGTAAGCGCAAACGAACGTCACAACAAAAATGTTATTTGAATTTTAACGAAACTTTAGTAGATTGCTCGCGCAATCTTTGCCGTCAGGATGACGGCGTTCCAACATTATGAAAAAATTTTTGACTGCATTATTCGTTTTTTCAATCACGACCGTCAACATTTTTGCCGTTGATATGAGTGCGGAAATCAATTCTGCAACCGATAAAATTTTGCCGCAAGTCGTCGAATGGCGCAGGCATCTGCATCAATACCCGGAACTCGGCAACCGCGAATTTAAAACCGGCGAATACATCGAAAAAAATCTGCGGCGGCTCGGTTTGGAAGTTCGCACGAAAATCGCGCACACGGGCGTGGTCGGAATTTTAAAGGGCGATTTGCCCGGCGCGACAATCGGGCTTCGCGCTGATATGGACGGCTTGCCTGTTTCCGAAAGAGTTAATCTGCCGTTCGCCTCCAAAGAGAAAACCGAATACAACGGCTCGCCGGTCGGCGTGATGCACGCCTGCGGACACGACACGCACGTGGCGATGCTTCTTGGCACAGCGGAAGTTTTATCGAAAATGAAAAGCAAACTTCGCGGCACGGTGGTTTTCATTTTTCAGCCCGCCGAAGAAGGCGCGCCTGTCGGTGAAGAAGGCGGCGCGGCGCTGATGGTCAAAGAAGGCGTGATGGACAATCCGAAAATTGACGCGATTTTCGGCATACACATCAACGCGCAGACGGAAATCGGGAAAATCCGTTATAAATCCGGCTCGTTTATGGCTGCCGCCGATTGGTTCACAATCAAAGTCAAAGGCAAACAAACGCACGGTTCGCAGCCGTGGCTCGGCGTTGACCCGATTGCCGTTGCGACGCAAATCATCAACGGTTTGCAGATGATTGTTTCGCGTCAATCCGAATTAACAAAAGCTCCGGTCGTTATAACCATCGGCAAAATCAACGGCGGCGTTCGGGAAAACATCATTCCCGAAGAACTGACGATGGCGGGAACGATTCGCACGCTGGACGACGCCATGCAAAAGGACGTTCACGAACGAATAAAAACGACGGCGCAGCGCATCGCCGAAAGTATGGGCGCGACGGCTGAAGTTTCGATTGACACGAAAACTCTCGTCACTTACAACACGCCCGAACTCGTCAAACAAATGCTGCCGTCGCTCGAACGAGCGATTGGCAAAGCGAATGTTTATGAAACCGAGTGGACGACGGGCGCGGAAGATTTTTCATACTACCGCTTGAAAGCACCGGCGTTTTTCTTCAACGTCGGAGGAATGCCGAAAGGCATAAACGTCAAAGATTCCGCGCCGCATCACACGCCGGATTTTTTCATTGACGACAGCCGTCTCGATGTCGGCATCCGGGCGTTTTGCAATATTGTTTTCGATTATCAGCCGACGGCAAAAACCGCTGGAGTTGCAAATGACAAAAGCGCCGCCGAAGTTTTAAGCGGACAAGTTCCGGTTGAAAATTATTTTCCGGCGCAGTTTTTCGACGTGCCGTTTCAGCCTTTCAAATACAAAAGCGTATTGGCATTTTGAAACTTCTGATAAAATCGTTTTGAGGAAAGTAACTTTATGTTAAAGGTAAAAACCGAAAATTCTGCGGGGAATGTGATTGCCGTGATGTTTCCGGCTGAAACTTTGCAAAGTTTGGGGATTTCCGGCGGCGACGAAGTTGACGTGACGGCAACCGACGACGGTTTGATTTTGCGTCCGGTTAATCAAAAAGATTCCGATATTGAGAAGGCGACCGAAAAAGTTTTCAGCCGTTGGGACAAAGTTTTTACGGAACTAGCGAAAGGAACTGAAGCCGACAAATGATTTTCCCGGGTAAATCAGCCGCGATTGAAATTCAATCGCGGCTTATCGAAAGATATGGCGGCATTCACGGCTTGCGCGATGAAGGCTCATTGCAATCAGCTTTGAACGCGGCGGAGAAACGTGCTTATTATGAAAATCACTGATTGAATTTCTCGCCGCAACCTACGCTTTTCACTCGTCGCAAGCCCACGCTTTTCTCGACGGCAACAAACGGATCGCCGCCGCTGTCGCCGGTGTTTTTCTCGAATTGAACGGCGCTTGGTTAGAGGCTTCGCAAGAGGAAATCATTGAACTTTTTCTCGACATCGCCGCCAGCAGAGTTTCGCGCGAAGAAGTGGAAAGTAAATTCGCCGCTTGGATAATTTTTATCAAAGAAGACGATGCAAAATGATTTATTTAACGGCAGTTGGGATTTGAACGCGCCGAACGAAACGCTCGACGCAATCAAACGGGAGATGGTTGACAAAGCCAGATCAATTCCCGAACTGCAAAATCGTTTTTTCGTTTTCTCGCAAGGCGAACCGAATGCGACGATTGCCGTCGTCGGCGAATCGCCGGGTCCGCCCGACGCCGACGCGGAAAAACCGTTTCAAGGTCCGACCGGCGATTTATTAAATAGAATTCTTGCTTCAATTGGACTCAACCGCGCCAATACTTATCTAACCAACATCGTCAAATACATTTCCGTCGGCGACGAATTAACGCCGGAACTCATAAAATTTTTCACTCCTTTCGTCTGGCGCGAACTCGCCGTCGTCAAACCAAAAGTCGTTTTGCTTTTGGGGAACACGCCGACCAAAGCGTTGCTCAATACCAAGCAGCCGATTTCCAAAGTGCGCGGCGAATTTCACGAATCGAACGGCTTTAAATTTATGCCGACCTTTAATCCGGCGTATCTTTTGCGCGACCCGACAAAAAAGCGCGAGGTTTGGGAAGATATTAAAAGAGTGAAAAGTTTTTTGGATAATCAGTAATTTTAGCCGCAGAGGACTCAGAGTTTTTAGAGAAAAA
>CADCUR010000109.1 GCA_902805935.1 uncultured Pyrinomonadaceae bacterium | reverse complement strand
GAAGGGACTTATCAAATTTCGGCAACAGCCGAAACTTTCGGGTCATCGGCAAGAAATTTACCGCTTTCTTCCAGCGAGAACAGTGCCATTGATTTTGTCTTGCAACCGGCGCCGGTGGCAGCGGAAGTTTCGGTGACATCTAATTACCTGGCGGGAACAACCGAAAGCCTAAATGAAATACCCGGTTCAATCGAGCGGATTGACGCGCGGACTTTAGAAAACGCCCGCGTGTTTAATTTCTCCGAAGCGCTACGCAAGTTTTCCGGCGTCAACGTGCGCGACGAAGAAGGCTTCGGGCTTCGTCCGAACATCGGCATTCGCGGCACGAACCCGACGCGCTCGACCAAAGTTCTGCTGCTCGAAGACGGGCTGCCACTCTCTTACGCGCCCTACGGCGACAACGCTTCTTATTACCATCCGCCGATTGAGCGATATGAATCCATTGAAGTTTTGAAAGGTTCGGGACAAATCGCTTACGGACCGCAGACCATTGCCGGAGTCATCAACTACATCACGCCGAATCCGCCGGATAAGCCGACTTTTAATTTGAAACTCGAAGGCGGCAACCGCGGCTTTTTTAACGGCGGCGCGGGTTTTGGCGGAACGTTCGGAAAATTCGGCGCGATAACGAATTTCACTCATAAACAGGGCGACGGCGCGCGTGAAAACACGAATTTCAAACTTTATGATTTTTCAAATAAAGCGACTTACGCGCTCAATTCGCGCAATGCATTAACGGCAAAATTTACTTTTTTCCGCGAAGATTCAAATCTGACTTACACGGGCGCAACCGAAGCGGAATTTGCCGCCAACCCGCGCGGCAACCCATTCAAGAACGATTTTTTCTACGGCAGACGCTACGGCTTCTCGCTCCAGCACGCCGCCGTTTTGAATTCAAACGTCAATTTGACGACCGCCTTTTACTCGAATCGTTTCTCGCGCGACTGGTGGCGGCAATCTTCAAATTCGAGTGAGCGTCCGAATCGACTGCGGACTTTGAGCGGCGGAGACCCCGATTGTTTTGGAATTCGGGATTTGAACACCACTTGCGGTAATCAAGGACGGCTAAGGGATTATTTGACAATCGGAATTGAGCCGCGCCTAAACGCCGTTTTTAAGACGGGCGCGGTCAGAAACGAACTGAACATCGGTTTCCGCATTCATCGCGAAGACCAGGAACGGATTCAGAAAAATGGCGACGCGCCGACGGCGCGCGACGGCGCGATTGCCGAGAACAACGAGCGGCAATCGCTTGCTTACTCCGGGTTCGTTCAGCATCGTTTCGTCTGGCGCGATTTTGCCTTTACGCCGGGCGTGCGCGTCGAGCGCATTGAGTATCAGCGGACAAACCGGCTTGCCAATGGCGGCGCAGGCGCGACGGGAAACACGATTGTCACAGAGATTATTCCAGGTTTCGGCATCGCTTATTCGGGTTTGCGAAATACGACAATTTTTGCCGGCGTTCATCGCGGATTCGCGCCGCCCCGCGTCGAGGACGTGGTGACAAATACGGGCGGTGTAGTTGATCTCGATTCGGAACTGAGCTGGAATTATGAAATCGGTTTGCGAACGCGCCCGGTTCGCGGCGTTGAAATTTCGAGCGCGCTTTTCCGCAACGACTACGAAAATCAAATCGTCGCGGCTTCGATTGCCTCCGGGACGGCATTCACCAACGGCGGCAAAACTTTGCAGCAGGGTTTTGAATTTACCGGACAAGTTGATTCCGGCACGGTTTTTCGCTCTAGTCACAACTTCTATCTCCGCACGGCTTACACATATCTCGCGACAGCGGAATTTCGCGGGGAACGTTTCAGCTCATTTACGAGCGGTTCGATTCTGCAGCAGCTTTGCCCAGCAAACCGCCTCGTACAAATCACGCCCGTTTCGAGACAATGTTCGATCACCGGAAACCGCCTTCCGTATGCTCCGAAAACGCAGCTGACTTCGAGCATCGGCTATTCGCATCCGATTGGCGTTGACGCTTTCGTCGAAAACGTCTTTATCGGGCGGCAGTTCGGCGATGATTTGAACGCGGTCAATCCATCGGCAAACGCCCAACTCGGCGCGATTCCAGCGCAAACATACTGGAACGCGACCGCCAATTACAAAGTGGAAAAATGGCGCACGACCTTCTTCGTAACGGCGAAAAACGTTTTCAACCGGACGCTGATTGTTGACCGCTCGCGCGGCATTCTGCCTTCGCAATCACGCCTCGTTCAAACGGGCGTAAAGCTAAATTTTTAGAAGGTTCTTAAAAAAATATGACTATCAATTTCCTGATTAAATTCGCGACAATGACGGTTCTGACCGCTTTTTCCATCGGCTGCGCGACTACCTCAACAAATCAAAACGCAGGCGACAAAGCGGCGCAGAAAATTATAATCGCGCTGAAACCCGATAAAAATCCCGACCAGATGACGCAGGAGCGCGCTTCCTTGGAAAAATATATGTCGGAAAAAACCGGTCGCCCGGCGCAAGTGATTATTCCGCTTTCGGCGGCGGTGATTAACGAAGGTTTCGCCGGCGGCACGATTGATGTCGGCTATTTGAGCGCGACCGATTTAATCAACGCCAAAGACGCTGAATTACTTCTTGTTGGAGAAATCGGCGGCAAAACGACTTATCAAAGTTACTGGCTCGCGCTCAAAGAAAAGCCTTATGGAAAAGTCGAAGATTTGCGCGGAAAACCCGTTGCTTTTGCAAGCAAGACCAGCACGTCGGGCTTTATCATTCCGCTGTGGGATTTACGCCGCAAAAACTTGGTGTCGGAGAAAGCCGACCCCGAAGAATTTTTCGGCAAAGGCAATGTTTTTTACGGAACAGGTTATGTTTCGGCGGTCGAAAGAGTTTTAAACGGCGCGGCTGAAGCCGCCGCCGTCAGCTATTACGTTTTAGACGAAGACAAGCATTTGTCCGCGGAACAACGCGCGCGCCTGAAAAAGGTTGCCGAGCAGGGCGACGTGCCGACGCACATTATTGCTGTTCGCAAATCGCTACCGGAGGCAGAAAAAGCGAATCTGAAAAAGGCTCTGCTTTCATTAAATGACGGCGGCAGCCAAAATCTGCGCGACAAGCTCTTCACCTCGAAATTGGTTGAAACCGATCAAGAGAAACATCTTGCGCCGATGCGCGAAGCGTTGAGCGTCGTGCCGAAATAATTTTTTGAAAAAAAGAAAACATAACAAAGCACGGGCGAGCGAATGATTTATTTTTGATAAATACAATTGGTCGACCGTGCTTTTAATTGATTTTTATTCAAGAATTTTTTTATAGATTATAAAATCGGCAGTTTTTTTAATGACCAATTTCGCTTTGGAAAATACGATTGAGACGGCACGGACAATCGCCGTCGAAACTCGTTCGCTCTGTTTAAGACGCGGCGAAAAATTGCTGTTTGAACAAATGAGCTGGCAATTGCCGCCGGGGAAATTTCTCGCCGTGACGGGCGCTTCGGGAGCGGGAAAATCGAGCCTTCTGGCGTGTCTCGGCGGCATTACTCCTCCGTCAGCGGGCGAATTCAAACTCGCCGCAGACGATCTAAAACGAATCGGATTCGTGTTTCAGGACTTTCGGCTGACGGCGAATCTGAGCGTTTTGACCAATGTTTTGTGCGGGAAATTGGGGGCGTACAAATGGTGGCAAACCGTTTTTTCGTTTTCCGAACTGGACCGGCAATCGGCTTTTGCGATTTTGCGCGATCTCGGTTTGGAAAAGCTCGCGCATCGTCACGCGCGAAAAGTTTCCGGCGGCGAACAGCAGCGATGCGCCGTCGCGCGTGTTCTGCTGCAAAACCCGTCGTTAATTCTGGCGGATGAGCCGACCTCGAATCTCGACGCGACTTTGGCGGACAAGGTTTTAACCCGTTTGCGCGGCGGCTGTGCGGAACAAAATCAAACAATCGTGTGCGTTCTGCACGACGCGCGATTGGTTGAAAAGTTTGCCGACTACGAACTGCAAATCGGCTCGGATTATAAAGACGGCTGGATTTTTCGACAAATTGGGCGATGAGAAAAGAATTATCGGACGATCTGGAAATTCCGAAATTGCCGCTGCGCGAACGTTTCACAGCGTTTGGCGCGACGCTCGCGCTGTTTTTGATTCTGGTCGTCGCGTCGCTTCCGGCAATGACAGGCGCGGGACGCGATTTGAATTATTTAAAAAATTTCAGGCGGTTCGCCGGACAATTTTTCCCGCCGGATTTCTCCGTCGCGAGCCAGATTTTAAACGCAATTGGCGAAACCGTGCAAATCGCGGTGATGGCGACATTTTTTGCCGTCATTCTGGCATTGCCGCTCGCCGTTGCCGGAGCGCAAAACATCGCGCCGCGCTCTGTGAATTTGGTAACGCGGATGATTCTAAACGCCGTCCGAACGCTGCCGAGCCTTATTTGGGCGTTGCTCGCCGTCGCGGTCGTCGGACCGAATCCTCTTGCCGGTGTCATCGGTTTGACGTTTTACAGTTTGGGCTACCTGGGCAAATTTTTCAGCGACGCGTTTGAGTCGGTTGACACGGAAATTTCCGATGGTTTGCGCAGGTCGGGCGCAGACCGCGTGCAGGCTTTTCAATACGGACTTTTGCCGCAGGTCAAGCCTCTCATTTTGAGTCACGCGCTGTGGATGCTCGAATACAACATCCGCTCGGCGGCGATTATCGGCTACGTCGGCGCGGGCGGCATCGGTCTGCTGCTCCATACCTTTCAGGAATTCGGTCAATGGCGGAAATTTTCGACCGTTTTGATTTTTATTCTCGCGCTCGTGACCGCGCTCGATTTTTTCGGCGAATGGCTGCGCGGCAAATTGACGAGGAACGATTAAGTTAAACAATTGATCCGACGAGTTTAATCTCCCGCAGTCGGTGAAAACTTTCTCTCGCCTCAGTCGCAGCGGTTTTCAATTTTGAATTATAATTTCCTGTTGCAAACGAAAGGCGTATCCATAAATCAAAGTTTTCTGAAAAGTAGTGCTAGGCGGTTCAAGTATATCTATACCCAATTTTTCCTAAACGTTTAGGTTCCGGTTTACCGAATGACAGTAACCTTGCACAATTTGAGCTTTGACCATTCCTTGTCAGCTGTGACTGCCGGAATCTTCAGCTTTATTGCCAGCGCGAGACAAGCCCTGTCGCCTAAAGACAAACCATACTGCCTGGTGAGCGGTCTCAGCCGTGCGGCTTCCCACGCCATATCTTCCGTAAACTCCACGATTTCCCCGATGCCCAAAACCGCAACGGCAAGTTGCGCGCTTGCCTCGTCCATTCCGGTTTCAAGCAGTTTTGCCGCGACCTCGGTTAAATTCACCGTGCTGATAGCCGATTCAGCAAGAAGCGGAACGACTTTTTTTTCGCCTCGTTCGCCGTTTAGGACCGCTAGAACGGCGGAAGCGTCGAGTATATTTTTTATCATTCGGTTTTTACTCTCGACCCGATGCCGTCTCATCGCGCCGTTCGGCTAACAACTCATCTACTAGACTTCGTTCCTTATCAACATGTTGCCGAACCATTGCTTGCGCCTGCCGAACGGCTTCCTTTTGAGTCAGGAGACGCACTTCGCCGTTATCCTGCAAAACAATGGTGACGGCATCTCCGACTTCCAATTCTAAACTTTTGCGAATCGACCGCGGTATGACAATTCGGTTCCCATCGGTTAATTTGGTAACTTCTGAAATCATGCATGAAATTATATACAAAGAATTGATT
>CADCUR010000108.1 GCA_902805935.1 uncultured Pyrinomonadaceae bacterium | reverse complement strand
GCGCGGATATTTATAACTTGCCATATTTGTTTTGCACCATTCGACGAGTTCGTTTTCGGTTATTTTCGCGTTGGGTTTCGTCACGACGTAGGCTTTGATTTCTTCGCCGTATTCATCGTGCGGCGTGCCGACGACCGCGCATAAGGAAACGGCTTCGTGCGTCATTAAAACTTCTTCGAGTTCGCGCGGATAGACGTTGAAACCGCCGCGCAGAATCATATCTTTTACGCGGTCGGCGATGTATAAAAATCCGTCCGCGTCGAAACGCCCGATGTCGCCCGAATAAAACCAGCCGTTTTTTATCGCCGCGGCGGTTGCGTCCGGTCGTTTGTAATAGCCTTTCATCACGACGTGACCGCGAATGATGATTTCGCCCAACTCTCCATTTGGAACGTCCGCGCCCGATTCGTCAACGACGCGAATCTGCACGCCCCAAACGGGAAAGCCGACCGAACCGGGACGCGCATTCGCGGTGCGGTTGAAAACGGCGGCGGGCGAAGTTTCCGAAAGCCCGTAGCCTTCCATCACTTTTGTGTCGAATTTCGCTTCAAAACCGCGCAAAACTTCGAGCGGCAGGGGCGAGCCGCCCGCATGACAGGTCGCCAAATTAGCGGCGATTTTCGCTAAATCAAAACGGTCGGCGTCCGAGTAATTAAGCAGCGCCCAATACATCGTCGGCACGCCGGCAAAGATTGTGACGTTGTTTTTCTCCATTTCCGAAAGAGCAGCTTCGGGCGTAAAACGCGCCAGCAGATTGATCGTCGCGCCGTTGTAAAAGGCGGAATTCATTTGAACCGACTGCCCGAACGAATGAAACAGCGGCAGCGCGACCAGATGCGTATCGCATTCAAATCGCGCCGTATAAACGCCGAACAGACGCGCGTTCAAAATCATATTCAAATGCGTCAGCTCCGCGCCCTTCGGCTGTCCGGTCGTGCCTGATGTGTAAAGAATAACGGCGGTGTCGTCGGCGTTCGTCAGTTCCGATTCGTATTCGGTCGGCTGATTTTCAATAAATTCGATGAATGTTTGCGTGTTTTCAAACGGCGATTTTTCCGCCGGATTCTGGTTTATCAAAATGAAATGCTCGCACGTTTCGGTTTGCGAAAAACCTTCAAAGCCGTATTCGCCCATCGGCAAATCAGCCGCGCCTTGGAAACAAAAATAAACGCGTGCGTCGGAATCCGCTAAGTGATAAGCAATTTCGCGTCCTTTCAATAAAACATTGAGCGGCACAACGACCGCCCCGATTTTCAAAATGCCGTAATAAATGATTGGGAAAAACGGCAGATTCGGACACGACAACGCAACTTTATCGCCTCGTTCGACGCCGATTTCGCGCAGAGCGTTGGCGACTTGATTGGCTTTGGCGTTGACTTCGGCGTAAGTCATTCGCGCGTCGCCGCAGATGACGGCTGTCCGTTCCGGCACGTTTCGTGCGCTGTCTTCAAGCAGAATGGCTAGATTTAACATAAATTTTTAAGAGTTATTTAACCATAGATAAACACAGATAGACACAGGGGAATTTAACCATAATGAATATGCTTTCGCAGATTAATTTCTAGGATAAAACCTTTTCCTCATCTGCGTTTACTCGTGATTTAAGTATCTTCCGTTTTCGGCATTGAACACACAAGCATTGGATTCAAGCTCATTTCTTCGGTTCGATTCGCCTTTGAGTTTTGACTAAACATAAATTACTTTATAACGAGTTGAAAAAAACAATCGTCCGCGGGAAAAACTCGCTTGCGCGCCTGGATTTTATTATGAAATTTAACCGAACATTGCAATCGCTTTTTTCGTCTTTTGCCGTGTCGCTGCTGCTGATTTTCATCGCCGCTTCAATCGCCGCCGCGCAATGGCAAAAACAAACAATTGAGACCAAAGCGAGTTTGCGCGGGCTGTCAGTCGTCAATGAAAAAGTTATCTGGGCAAGCGGAACCGGCGGAACTTTCTTACTAACGATTGACGGCGGAAAGAATTGGACGGTTGGAAAAGTTCCCGATGCCGACAAACTCGACTTCCGCGATGTCGAAGCATTCGACGCAAAAACGGCTTATCTTTTGAGCATTGGCGAAGGCGAAAATTCGCGCATTTACAAAACAAACGACGGCGGACAGAGTTGGAAACTGCAATTTAAAAACACGAATCCGAAAGCGTTTTTCGATGCGTTTGCTTTCTGGGATAAAACGCACGGCATTGCGATGAGCGATCCGGTTGACGGTAAATACCTTTTGATTGAAACGAAAGACGGAGAAACCTGGAACGTGATAGACAATAACAAATCGCCGCGCGCCAAAGAAGGTGAAGCGGCGTTTGCAGCGAGCGGAACTTGTTTGATTACTCAGGGAAAATCGAATGTTTATCTAGTTTCCGGCGGAACTGACGCGAGAGTTTTTTATTCCAACGCACGCGGACTCGCTTGGATCGCTTCGGAGACGCCAATCGTCAAAGGAACGGCGGGCAGCGGAATTTTTTCAATCGCTATGCTGAACAAGCGGCAGGGCGTGATCGTCGGCGGAAATTACGAAAAGCCCGATGAAATTAACAATAATGCGGCTTTCACAACCGCCAGCGGCATAACTTGGACGCTCGGCAAAGGTTTGAGCGGTTATCGTTCGGGCGTGACTTATATTGATAAAAACACTTTGATTGCCGTCGGCGCTAGCGGTTCGGATTTATCAACCGACGACGGGCGCAACTGGAAAAATCTCGATAAAGGAAATTACAACGCGGTGCAGGCAAAGGGGAAAAAGGCGATTTGGGCAGTTGGCGCAAACGGTTTGGTCGCTAAATATTCTTTCAAATAATTTTTCACATCTTTAAATGGATTTTCGCTAAACAGTTATGGTTTTACGGCAAGATTTATCGTCGCTTTTATTTAATTTTTTCCTTTTTCGGAAAAGTCCGGGTTTTGACGATTATTCCGTCACCGAAAAATTAAAAGATACGCCCGTGAATTTCAGCCGCATACGCTGTCCGCTGTGCCGCTGGGAGCCACGCGCGTCGAGCCGCTGGTTCTGCGGCGATACGGTACGGCACGACGGGTGCGGAACCGAGTGGAACACTTTCGACACGCGCGGGCGGTGTCCGGGATGCGGTTACCAATGGAAATTGACTGATTGTTTGCGCTGCTTCGGCTGTTCGCCGCACGAAGCGTGGTATGAAAATGAAACGGATTAGCGGAAAAATTTATGCAATACGCTTGGTATGACATCATCGGCTCAATCGGCGTCGGGCTAATAATTCTCACATATATCGCGCTGCAACTCGAAAAAATCCGCAGCGATGCGCTCGCCTACTCGCTGCTCAACGCCATCGGCGCGAGTTTGATTTTGATTTCGCTTCGTTACAGTTTTAACTTCGCCGCTTTCGTCGTAGAATTTTTCTGGGCGCTGATTAGCATCTACGGCGTCGCAAAATACTTTTTGAAAGGTGAAAAATTGAAAAGGTGAAAAATTGAAAAAGTTTAATCTCCATTGAATAAACTTTTTGCACCTTCTCAATTTTTCGCTTTTTCACTTTAGAGATATGACGGCAAAAACAAACTTGAAAAAATCAACCGAGCCGCTTTCCTGCACGCGATCAGCTTCTTTGACGAAAGAGCAACTTTTGGAAATGTATCGCTTCGTGAAAATGACTCGAATGTTTGACGAAATCACCGTCCGGTTGAAGCGCCAAGCAAAATTGACGGGCGGCGTCTTCACTTCTTTGGGTCAGGAAGCGACGGCGGTCGGAACGGCTTACGCGCTTTCTGAGCAGGACTTTATCGCGCCTTTAATCCGCGACATCGGCGCCTGTTTCGTCAAAGGCATTCTGCCGCGCACGATTTTCGCGCAGTATTTAGGAAAAACAAACGCGCCGTCGCGGGCAACCGACGTGCAGTTTCATTTCGCTGATTTGGAGAAAGGTTTCGTCGGTCCGATTTCTCACCTCGGCGATATGATTCCGGTGATGACCGGCGTTTTGTTGGCTTCGAGAATGAAGAAAGAAAATCGTGTTGCCGTCGCATATTTAGGCGAAGGCGCGTCTTCGACCGGAGCGTTTCACGAAGGCGTCAATTTCGCCGCCGTGCAGAAACTGCCGCTGATTACGATTATCGAAAACAACGGCTACGCTTATTCGACGCCGACCAGAAATCAATGCGCCGCTGCGCATTTTGTTGATAAAGCAATCGGCTACGGAATTCTCGGCTTGCAGACGGACGGCAACGATATTGTCGCCTGTTACGAGACGATGAAACAGGCGGTTGAACACGCCAGAAACGGCGACGGTTCGGTTCTCATCGAAGCGATGACGTATCGCCGCAAAGGTCACGCCGAACACGATAATCAAAGTTATGTTCCGGCGGGCGAGATTGATTTCTGGGCGACGACCAACGATCCGATTGACCGCTTTGAGAGATTTTTGAAAGAAGAGAAAATCGCCGACGAAACCGAACTGCAAAAAATCGTCGCCGAAGTTTCCGAATATCTGGAAAGCGAACTGGCAATCGCCGAAAAAGCCGGAATGCCCGAAGCGATTACGGCGGCTTACGATGTTTTCGACAACTCGATTGTTGCGCCCGCATTTAAGAAAAAGGTTTTGGAAAGGTAAAAAATTGAGAGCGTGAAAAAGTTGCCGTCGGTTTCTCAAAAATAGACTTTTTCACCTTTCCACTTTTTCACTTTTCCACGTTAAGTTATGAAATGGCTCATTGAAAGATCGCGCTACATCGCTTATATCGGCGTTCTCGTTTTGTTCGCCTGTTCGCTGACAGCGTATATTCTTGGCGTGTATAAAACCATCAAGACGATTGCGGCAATCGCGCTCGGCGAAGTGAAAGACGATTTGGCGCTCTCGTCGCTGTTCGATTGTTTGGACACGGTTCTGGTCGCCACGGCGCTGCTCGTGGTTTCGGTCAGCCTTTACGAGCTTTTCATCGGCGAGCTGAAGGTTCCCGATTGGATGCTCGTTCGCAATTTGGACGAACTGAAATCGAAATTCACCTTCGTCATTGTGCCGGTTGTCGCGGTCAAATTTCTGCAAAAAATTTTGCAGAGCGAAAGCGCGCTCGACACGCTTTATTACGGTGCCGCCATCGCGCTCGTTACAGCAGCGCTGGCGGCTTTTAATTACGTCGCCGAAAAAGAGCGGATGGACGAACTCGAAATTCACCCGGAAGAAGAGGAAACCAGAGCGCAGGATTTGTAAAACTAATGCCATCACGAACGAACTACATCAGCATCGCGTTCAAGATTGACGGCTCGCAAACCGGCGGCTTCAAAACCGTTGACGGAATGGCGAAAATCTCGCGCGCCGGCATCGTCGTCGAATTCGAAGCGAAGATTTTCGGCATTATGAAAACCGGCATCAAAGAAGTCAGAATCCCGCTCGCCGAAATCGAAGAAGTTCGCGTGGGTCGAAAGTTTTTCAAACACACTTTGGAAATCTGGCTGAACAATTTCCGAACTTTAAGCGAAATTCCGAACAAAGATGGGCGAATAATTCTGCAAATTTCGAAAGAAGACCGAACGCGCGCCGAACAAGCCGCGCGCGTTTTGCAAACGGCGCGCAGCGAAACCGACGCGCTGGAGATTTTAAACTCGCCGGTCAGCCGTCTTTTCGGCGATGATGAGGAAACTAAGGAAACAGAAAATGAATGATTTAATTTGATTGGAATCGTGAAAGACGGCGGCGAATTTTGAAAAAAAGCTAAAGCTAGGCGATTGAATTTAAGGCGAACTTCAATCCA
>CADCUR010000107.1 GCA_902805935.1 uncultured Pyrinomonadaceae bacterium | reverse complement strand
GTGAAAAAACTTACCGCCAAATTAAAGAACTTTTACCCGCGACCGCGTTCGAGCAGCGTCATCGTAACGATGCCGGGCAGAATCAAAGATTCTTCGTTTTTAGATAATTGCGCTTGCGCCGAAACCTCGAATTTGCTTTCAAAAAATGCGGGCTGCTTTTGCAGTCGAACGACGGGAGTGCTGTCCTCTCTCGATACGATATACGCCGGATTGAACATATAGCCGGTGAACATTCCCAAAACCGGAATCTCGCCGACGAGCGAGTCAATTATTTTAACCCACGGATTTTCCTCGTGAATTTCTAAAACCTGCCGGTCGTCGGCATCCGAGATTTGGTAATTCGTTTTCCAAAGCGAACGCATTCCCTGACGTTTAATCGAGCCGAGAAATCTACCGCCCGCGTCGGTAAAATTGTAGCGCGCGGAAAAATCTATTATGCTGTCGGCTTTGACGTTGTATAAAAGCTGCGTTTGGTTTTCGTCGGCGAAGACGTTGATATCCTCTTTTAATTTGAAGCGTTTTGGTTTGACGAAAGCGATTAAATTTCCGCTCGCGTCGTGCATTGAAAGCCGCGTGCCGAGCGATAGAATTTTGAATGTTAAAGTCAGCGGGTAATTCATCGTTAATCTCCTTTTTTATCCGAATGTTGTTTGTGAAAATTTTTGTTTCCGGTTCATATAAAAAAACTAACTTTCTAAAAACTTCGGCAAAATTTCGCCGATGGATTTCAAATTCTGGTGAACCCGTTTGATTTGCACAAAGGTTAAAATCGTTATCGCCGATTCAATGTCTTGAAATTCGCGGACGAGCGACTGGCGGGCGCGGTTCAAATCTTTTTCCGACGAGATGACCAGAAAAGGCTTTGTGCGCTGCATCTGGTAAGCGCGTTTGAGTTTGGCGAAAGCCGAATCAATGTTGCCTTTGCTCTGCACTTCAAAAATATGCGAGAGACGCGGGCTGTTCGGTTTTTCGCGCCAGACGACATCGTAATATTCGTATTCGGTTTCGGCGGCATAGCCGAGAAAGCATCCGATTTCGACTAGCAATTCCTGAACGTCCGAATGCGTCGCCGGTTCAGGCGCCGTTGCTGCTAAAGTAAAACTGGAAGTTTCTGCCAGCGCCGTTTCTCGACCGCGAGCGGTGATCGTCCACAAACCGCGAATTCGCCGGATAAGATTTTTTTCATCCAAATTCCGACCGGCTTTCTGAACGGCTTTGCGCCAGGTTCGACTTTCGCCGTTTTTTATTTCGCTTATTTCCCGGTCTTCGATTTGCGGAAAATAACCGATTAACCGCTCGTATAAAAAATGCACTTCGTCGGTTCCGCCAGTCGCGGCGAGTTCCTGCAAAATCGGTATTTCAATTGAATGACTCGGCGGTAAAGACATCGAACGATTTTTTGAGACGTGTGCGGGCTAAAAAATTTTATCGTAGCTTTCAAATTTCTGCGCCGTTACGTCTTGTTTTAAGCTGTTGAGCGTTTCGGTCAAACGCCTTTCGTAATTTTGGGTCGCGCTTTTCGCGTCAAAGGTTTTATTAAACTCGTGTGTTTCCGGCTCGCCGATTTTCAGGTAGATTTCCGGCTTGAAATTTCCCGAAAATTCCAAACGCAGCGCCGCCGGAACGATGCGGCACACTTGAACTTTTTCGATTATTCGCGCCAAGCCCTGATAAAAGCGCAGCGGTCGAACATCGTTCGGAAGTATTTCGCCCTGCGGAAAAATTAGCAATGTCCGGTTGAAATTTTCCGACAAAAGTTTTGCGGCATAATTAATACTTTTGAGCGCCTCGCGCGGTTTTTCCCGAACGACCGAAAACGCTCCGAGCAGGCGAAAGAAAAATAATTTTCGAAGCTGTTTTTCCTCCATCAACACGTAATTTTCGTTATCGAATCGGCGCAGAATTTCAAGAAAAATTAATCCGTCCCACCAGCTCGAATGATTGGCGTAAATAATTTGTGGCATTTTCGCGTCAGTATTTTTCAAAAAATTTATGCCGGAAATACGAAACGAGTTAAAGCGACGCTTGAGCAAATGACGATTGTAAATCACAAACGCTCGTTCAAACGACGGGCTTTTATTCGCTTTCAACATATCTTCGCGGCACGCGGCGATTGACGCCGCAGGTTATTTCATAAGAAATCGTATCGGTTTGTTTCGCTAAATCCTCAGCCGATACTTTAACTTCGCCGTTTTCGCCAATCAAAATCACTTCATCATTTACTTTAACGTTGTGTGCTTTGATAACATTCAGAATAGTCCAGTCCATCGAAATTCTGCCGACGACCGGAACTTCAATTCCGTTGACGATGGCACGCCCAATGTTGGAAAGCGAACGCCTGTAACCATCTTGATAACCGATTGGCACCGTTGCGATGAGCGAATCTTTTTCGGTCGTGAAAGTTCGACTGTAACCTAAAGTCTCGCCTTTCGGAACTCGTTTCAAAAGAGTTATTCGCGTGTGCAGCGACAGTACGGGTTTAAGTTCTGGCTTAACAATTCCTTCGGGCAGAACATCACCGCCCAAACCGTATAAAATTCCGCCGATGCGAACCATATTTCCGCGTGAATTTTTGTGAGCCACCGCGCCCGGCGAATTTGCCAAATCTTTATAAGTCGGACTAAATCCTTTGGACTCGAAAATCTCAACGCTGCGGTTGAATTTATCTATTTGTTCGTTCGTATAGTTGCTTTCCGACAAATTATCAGCCGTCGCAAAATGCGTCATTAAACCGTCAATTTTCAGATTCTTAAATTCGCGCAGCTTTTCGGCAAATTCCTTTACCTCGTCGAAACGAACACCGATTCTGCCCATTCCCGTGTCAACTTTGACGTGGATGTCGGCGATTATGTTCTTTTCCCGCGCGGCTCGATTGAGTAAATCAGCCGTTTCCGTTTGGTAAATGACAGGAGTTATATTGTTTTCGAGCAGCGTTTTTTCCTGACCCGCCCAAAAACTTCCCAAACAAAGAATTGGCGTTTTGATCGAATTTTCGCGCAACTCCAAACCTTCTTCGAGCAGCGCGACGCCGAACCAATCCGCGCCTTCGGCTTCGAGTTTTCTGGCGCAACGCACCGCTCCGTGTCCGTAACCGTCGGCTTTGACAATTGCCATCATCGCCAAATCATCCCCGACGAATCGTTTGACCGAACGGAAATTAAAAGCCAAATTGTCGAGATTGATTTCAGCCCAAGTCGGACGATTAACAAAGGATTCTGACATTATACATAAACAATCTGCCGCCAAAATTTACCGTATTGATATTAAATTCTCTCGCCTTTTACATTAACTGTCCGGCTACCGACCTTTAATGTAAATGTTAAAGCGGAATATTGCCGTGTTTTTTCGGTGGATTCGTATCGCGTTTGTTTTGCAAAAGCGACAAGGCTCGAATAAGCTTCGGGCGCGTTTGGCTCGGTTCGATAACTTCGTCAATAAAACCCTTTTCCGCCGCGACATACGGATTGGCGAATTTCTCTTGAAACTCGGAAACTTTTTCCGCGCGATAATTTTCGTCGCGGTCGGCGATTTCTTTGCGATACAAAACGCCGACCGCGCCTTCGGCGCCCATGACGGCGATTTCCGCCGTCGGGTAAGCGAAGTTTATATCGGTGCGGATGTGTTTCGAAGCCATCACGCAATACGCGCCGCCGTAAGCCTTGCGCGTGATAACGGTGATTTTCGGCACGGTCGCTTCGGCAAAAGCGTAAAGCAATTTCGCGCCGTGCCGGATGATTCCGAAATGCTCTTGACCCACGCCCGGAAGAAAACCCGGAACGTCTTCAAAAGTTATTAAAGGAATATTGAAACAATCGCAAAAGCGTACGAATCTTGCCGCTTTTACCGAAGCGTCAATATCCAGAACGCCCGCCAAAAACGCCGGTTGATTGGCGACGACGCCGACCGAATACCCGCCGAGACGCGCGAAACCGACGACGATATTCGGAGCGTAATGCTCTTGCACTTCAAAAAAATAATTTTCGTCAACGACGTTGTGAATGATATCGCGGATGTCGTAAGGCACGGTTGATTGTTCCGGAACAATGGAATTTAATCGTTCATCCGTGCGATTTGACGGATCGTTAGTCGGCGCGAACGGCGGATTTTCCATATTGTTCGACGGAATAAACGAGAACAATTCTCTGGTCAAACGCAGACAATGTTCGTCCGAATCGGCGGCGAAATGCGCGACGCCGCTTTTTTGATTGTGCGTCATTGCGCCACCGAGTTCGTCTTTCGTGACTTCCTCGTGCGTGACGGTTTTGATCACGTCGGGTCCGGTGATGAACATATACGAAGTGTCTTTGACCATCACGTTAAAATCGGTAATCGCCGGCGAATAAACCGCGCCGCCCGCGCACGGTCCCATAATGCAGCTGATTTGCGGCACGACGCCGCTCGCCAGAGTGTTGCGCAGAAAAATATCGGCGTAACCGGCGAGACTAACCACGCCTTCCTGAATGCGCGCGCCGCCCGAATCGTTCAGACCGATAACGGGCGCGCCGGTTCGCATCGCCATATCCATCACTTTGCAGATTTTCTGCGCGTGCGTCTCCGAGAGCGAGCCGCCGAAAACCGTAAAATCCTGCGCGAAAACGAACGTCTCGCGTCCGTTAATCAAACCGTGTCCGGTGATTACTCCGTCGCCCGGATATTTCTCTTTATCTAGGTTAAAATCAGTGGAGCGATGCACGACGAACTTATCGAATTCTTCAAACGAATTTTCGTCCAAAAGAAATTCGATGCGCTCGCGGGCAGACATCTTTCCCGCCGCACGTTGTTTCTCAAGCCGCGCAGCGCCGCCGCCTTGTTCAGCCTGACGGGATTTTTCACGCAACAGGTCGAGTTTTGAAAACGATTCTTGTTTTGGTTGCATAGATGTAAATTCTAGCGAGTTCGCACGGTTTTGCAAACGCGCCGCCCGGCTCTTATAAATCCGAAATTTCCGCCTCAATCTGCGGCAGAACTTTCCTCCGCAGATTGTTGACGAAAAGTTCTGCTTGCCGCAATTCCTCACTGGTCTGGGACAAATTACGCCTGATTTGCGTTAAGAGATTTTGCAGACTTTGACGCTCGCTGTTCAGAGTTTGTCGTCGTCCCTGCCGCATTTCCTCGGTTCTAGTCGTTCCGATGACCGCGACGCTCCGTTCGATGCTGTCGGGATACGACGCTTCCTCGACTTGCCCCAGACGAGTTTTGACTTCGCCTTCCTTCTGCGTCAACTCGATTTGAAATTTTTGCAAAATTTCCACGCGTTGCTCCGCCCGGTTTAAAACTTCAAAACCCAGAAGAAGTTTTTGCTGGCGTTCGGTCAACTGCAGACCTTTGCCGACCGTCAATTTTTCAAGCAGTTCCTTGACGCTGTTGTTAAAATTTTGCACGGACTTGGAAATTTTCGTGATTTCCTGCGAGATATTTTGTAGAGGGTCAGCCTGCGGATAATAATTGGTTTGATTCCTAGTGCCGTCGGGTTGAACTGTTTGGGCAATCGCGCCGGAAGCGCTTGCCAATAAAAAAATTAAAACGTAAATCGCCGTCTTCATATTTTCACCTGCTTTTTTTAATTTTAAATCGCATACGCATTTATACAACATTTGTTGCGCCCGTTTAAATAAAATCGGCGATGAATCAAGCGACCATTCTTTTTCTGATGCTTCGCAGCGCCCATTCGAGCAAAACGAGCGAAATAATCAAAAGGTAAATTGATTCGTATATATGCTTGACGGCGAAGTTTCCCGTCAAACAGGCGCGACATA
>CADCUR010000106.1:20164-36106 GCA_902805935.1 uncultured Pyrinomonadaceae bacterium | reverse complement strand
GTTGCTCGTATTGCGCTTCGCAAATTTATGCAATCCTTTTAATTCGACTAGGCATCTACGGTTTCGGCGTTTGATGTCTGTCCCAGCAGTTCCTGAAACGAACTTGCGCTTCGATAATTGAATAATTAAAATCTTTAAAATTCTACGGAGGAAATTATGTCGTTCAAATCCAATTTTTTTCGCGTCATCGGCGCAGCGTGTCTCGTGTTTTCGATTTCAGCAGTGACTTTCGCCGACACGATTCGGCTAAAGGACGGAAGCATTATCAAAGGTAAAATCGTCAGTTTCGGAGGCGGCAGATTCGTCGTCGCGGTCGGCTCAAGGCAGTTGAATTTTTCCGCCAATGAAGTCGAATCAATCACGTTCGACGCCGATTCGACGCCATCGAGCAATGTTAAAACGTCAAACGACAATAACTCAACCGTCATCACGGTCGGTCAAAATTCAACGCCTGCTAATCCGCCCGCGTCAGCGGTTACGGCTAGTCAGAATACATCTGAAAAATCCGCGAAACCAATCGAAATCGGCGTGAAGGTTTTAGCGGATAATACGGCGAACGGTTGGACGAATTCGGGCTGGGTCGTGCGAAAAGGACAGCGCATCAGAATCAGCGGTGCGGGGCGCGTCTCGTTAGGCGGCGGACGCTTCTCCACGCCGAGCGGCGTCGCCTCGCTGCCCGACGCTGAAAAATTGAAAAAAGACGAACCCACCGGCGGATTGATCGCCGTCATCGGCGACAACAACAACGATTTTATTTTCGTCGGCAATTCCAAAGAGTTCGTCGCCACACGCGACGGCGCTTTATTTCTCGGCATCAACGAAGGAAATCTGAATGACAACTCCGGCGTGTTCGACGTCAAAATCGAAATCAGCCCGGAAAGCTAAAAATGAAAAGGTAAGAAAGTGAAAAGGCGGAGAAGTTAAAAAGTTTGGCTGTTGTTTACGCTGCGCTTTTTCACTTTTTCGCTTTTTTCACTTTTTACTTTACTTTCTTCCAACTAAAAGCTCACAATTTGTATCAAAGATTCACATTCAGGAAGGAAAAATTTATGCCAATCGTTTCGCCGAGTTCGTTTTCAAAATCGCTCGTGTTGTTGCTCGGACTTTTGTTGTCGCTTAACACGATTACTTTTGCTCAGTCGCGTCCGCAAAAAGGCGAACCGCCGAAGAGCGGCGGCAAAAAAAATCAGCGTCCCACTCCGAAAACCGAAGCCGAGGTTAAAGCTGAAGAAGAGCGGCGCAAACAAGACGAAGAAGACCGCAGCGCTGAGGTTGACGAAGAAGTTTTGAAAATCAAAACGAACATCGTCAACGTTGACGCCGTGGTTTACAACAAAAAAACCGGACAAATCATCACCGGCTTGAAACGGGAAAATTTCGCCGTCTTTGAAAACGGCGTCAAGCAGGAAATCACGAATTTCGCCACGCCCGAAGCGCCGATTACCGTGACGATGGTCATCGAATTCAGCAAGTGGACGGAAATGTTCGGCTTATACGGAACGCGCGGACAGGAACAAGGAACTTTGGAAGTGGTTCGCCCGGTCGCTTATTTTACCTCTAGATTTATCAAACCGCCGAACGATTACGCTTCGGTTATCGCTTTTGACATTCGTCCGACGCCGATTACCGATTTTACGAACGACCCGGCTCGTCTGCAGCAAACCGTCAGCATTCTTTTGCGAAACAATCCGGCGTTTCGTGAAACTAATTTGTTCGACGCGGTAAAGTTTTCTTTAATCGGCGGCAAAGGCGACTCGGTAGTTTTGGACAATTCCAAAGAGCGTTACGCCGAATACGGCGGAATGGTTGATGTCAAAACGCCGCGCCGCGCCATTATTCTGGTCGCTTCCGGCATTGATACGTTCAGCAAAATAAATTACGGTCAAGCCCGCAAAGTCATACAGGATTCTGGCATTCCGATTTACGTCATCGGCACGGCGAATTTGTTTCTCAAAATGTATGAACATCTCCTGCCGCCGACCGACGGCATTGACGGTTCGCCCGGCAGAATGACTTTTTTGCAAGCCGCCAACACGATGAAAACTTTCGCCAAAGAATCGGGCGGCGCGTTTTTCCCGGTCACTTTTCCAGGCGAATTGCCGTCAACCTTGCAGTCAATCAACAATTTGATGCGAAGCCAATACAGCATCGCTTACGACGCGCCTGAAAATCGTGAAGCGGGAAAGAAATATAACCTCGAAGTAAAAGTTGACGTTAACGGCGACGGCGCGTATGAAGAAAAAGGCTATGTCGTCCAGCATCGCCCGTTTTATATGATGCCGAAGGCGGAAAAGGCAAAAGCGGAAAAATAATTGAAATCAGAATTGAGCATCTTGAGGCGGCTTTGTCCGCCTTTTTGTTTGGAAACACAAAATAATTTTTACGCGCCGTAAATCTTCAGTTTGAATTCATCGTTCATAGTTTGAATTTCCACGCGCCTGCCGGAAAAATATTTTGAAGAGCGCAGAATCATCGGCAAGCCGCCTTTCGGAACGTTCGTTCCGTATTCTCTTTTGGAAAAAATCGAAGCGATTTGCGGATTGAGCTTTTGCGCGATGCCGTAGCGAATCGCGCGTGAGGCGGGCGGCGCGAATCCGTTTGTGCGGCGCGGATTGACGATTTCAATCGCGTTGTCGAAAATCAAAACGCGCGTCGGCATATCCCGAATCGCCAAATCGCGGTGAACGATGGCGTTGGCGACGGCTTCGCGCACCGAAAAAAGATGATAATTGCCGCGCGCCCGAATGATTTGATTCGCCTCTTGCGCCGAAGATTTCCTTGAGCGCGGTTTATCTTTTGACAAATCGCAGTAGCGTTCGATGAACCGCAAAACCGATTCGTAAAGATAAAGCAGATTTCCGTTTATTTCATTCGTTTCGACTAATTGCGCGTTGCCGTTTTCCCCGGCGTAACGCGCGACCGTGACTTTAAAGTGGGGCAGCAGTTCGGCGACTCGTTCGCTTTTTCCGAATAGTAAAACTCCTGCCACAGTCGGCATAAAATCGTCCGCTCCGCCGATGGCGAGCAGCAAATCTTTTTTCAAAAAATCGGCGGTCTGATATAGATTTTTGCCGAGCATCTCGTCGTCGAATGCGCTCGCAAAAGTCCACAGCAGTCCGTCGTCAAAATCCGCCTCGTCCGCTTCCTGAACCGGAATGTTCTCGTAAGCGAGCGGTCGAATTTCGTCGAGCCAGTCGGACAAATCGGCGCGTGAAACTTCGCGTTTTTCCGCTCCGACGCGCAAGTAGAATCTACCGTCGCGCGTGCGATAAGGGCGGCGGCGTCCTTCGACATCGAGAACGACGATTTGCCTGCCGTTGTCGTATGAGATGCAGTCAATCAGCGGCAGAAGCGGCGGGTAAATCTCCTCGCGGCAAATCCGCGCGAGTTCCGATTGGACTTCTTCCGGGTTGCGCACGCCTTCGATGCGCAAATTGTCAGTGACGCCGAAAACCATTGTGCCGCCGCTCGTGTTGGCGAGCGCGACGATGCCTTTGGCGATTTTCTCCGAATTGGAAAGTTTGATTTTGAGTTCGAGGTATGTGTCTTCGCCGCCGCGAATCAGGCGAAGCAGTTCGGTCCGCGTCGTTTGCGGCGCCGGTTGGTTTTGGATATATTCTTGAAAAGAACGCTCCGAAGCAGGTTCAAGGCGCTGGTTATACCGAAATTTTTTGCGTGGCATCTTGCTTCCGGCGTGTTAATTTATGTTGGGACGGCACACGCTTTTTGAGATAAGCCGCCCGAAGGCAATTTGGGATTTCGGATTTCAGGTTTGTTGACGACAAATCCCAAATTGCCTTGCTGGAATTCAAATTATCAACCGCTTTAATTGAAACATTTATAGATTAAAAAGTAAAAGAAGCGCTTAAGGAGCGCGATTTTGTTTGCGCTTTCAGTCGTTTTTTCGCAAACTGATTACGTTTTAATTAGTTTCAATCCAAAAACAATCAATTACAGGTGGAATCGGAAGACATCACAACTTACGTCGGACTCGGCTCGAACTTAGGCGACCGGGCGAGCAATCTGCTGCTCGCCGTGCGCGGTTTGATGGAAGCGAGCTTTACGGTCTGCAAACTTTCCGCCATTTACGAAACCGAGCCGTTCGGCATCCCGGACGGCGAAGAACACGCGCCATATCTGAATATGGTGGCGGAAATTAAGGTGAAAAATATCTCCCCGTCGCAGATGATGGCGCGAATGCTGCGCATCGAATACTTGCTCGGTCGCCGCGATAAAAATCTAAAAAAGCCGCGCACCGCCGACCTCGATTTATTGCTTTACGGCGATCACCAATGCGATACGGAATTTTTAACCCTGCCGCATCCACGAATGCACGAACGCCGCTTTGTTTTAGTGCCGCTCGCGGAACTCGAGCCACACGCGAGGCATCCGATTTTGAATCGAACCGTTCAAGAGATTTTGCAGTCGTGCGCCGACGATTCGATGGTCAAGCGCTGGAATCCGATTAGCGTCAAATGGAACGCCGAAAGAGTAAAATAATTTAACGTTGTAGATTCGGATTTTCCAACCCGCCGCTTGATTAGCTTTTAACGCTCACAGAGTTTTATATTTCCTCAGTTTTCCATTTTCCGTTTTCCAATCTACACTGTTTGCTATGGCATATTTACAACCGGACAAACCCGAAAAAGTTTACGTTCCCGCGCTTCGAGCGGCGAAGAAAAAGGGCGAAAAATTAGTTTGTCTGACGGCTTACGATTACCCGACGGCGCGAATCGTGGACGAAGCGGGCGTGGAAATCATTCTTATCGGCGACAGTATGGGCAACGTCATACACGGTTACGGCAACACGATTCCGGTGACGCTCGAAGAAATTTTGTCTGCCGTTAAAGCCGTCAAGCGCGGCTCGAATCGCGCCCTAATTGTCGCCGATATGCCTTACGGAAGTTATCACACGGGCGAAAACACGACGGTCAAAAACGCTTTGACGCTGATGAAAGACGGCGGCGCGGAAGCCGTTAAACTCGAAGGCGGGCGAAACCGCGTCGGTTTGGTAAAAAGGTTGGTTGACGAGGAAATTCCCGTGATGGCGCACATCGGTTTAACGCCGCAATCGGTTCACAAACTCGGCGGTTACAGCGTGCAGGGCAAAACTTCCGACGCGGCGCAGCGCCTTATCGAAGACGCTAAAATGCTCGAAGAAGCCGGTGCGTTTGCAATAGTTCTTGAACTGGTGCCGCGCGAGATCGCCCAAATCGTGACGCAGGAGTTGAAAATTTCGACGGTCGGCATCGGCGCCGGCGCGCATTGCGACATACAGGTTTTGGTTCTTCACGATTTAATCGGCTTATCTTTCGGCAGACTGCCGCGCTTCGTGCGCCAATACGCCGACATCCGCGAAGTGATGACCGACGCCGTGCAGAAGTGGATGGAAGATGTAAAAAACGGCAGCTATCCGAGCGAAAAAGAATCATACGGAATGCCGAAGGATATTGATACGGCAAATATCAAGAGACAGGCTTCTTAAATCCTATGGAAATCATCAACCGCCGCGCGCGAATGTCATCGCTGACGCGCAAGCTGCGGCGCGAAAACAAAACTATCGGCTTTGTGCCGACGATGGGCGCGCTCCACGTCGGTCATCTTTCGCTTGTCGAAGAAGCCAGACAGATGTGCGACATCGTGATCGTTTCGATTTTCGTCAATCCGGCGCAGTTCAACGAAGCGACGGATTTCGCAAAATACCCGCGCGATTTAACCGCCGACGCCGAGCTTTTAACCGAGTATCAGGTTGATTACATTTTCGCTCCCGAAGAGCAGGAAATCTACGGAGAGAATTTCTCGACCTACGTCTACGTCGAAAATCTGACCGAAACTTTAGAAGGCGCGTCGCGTCCCGGACATTTTCGCGGCGTGGCGACGGTCGTCACGATTCTTTTTAACACGATGCGACCGGATTACGCTTTTTTCGGACAGAAAGACGCGCAGCAAGTCGCCGTCATCAAACGCCTGACGAAGGATTTGGGATTCGATACGGAAATCATCGTCGGGCGCACCGTCCGCGAAGAATCCGGTTTGGCGATGTCTTCGCGCAACGCGCGTTTAAGCCCGGAAGATCGGCAAAAGGCTTCGATTATTTATCAGGCGTTGCGCAAAGCGAAAATAGCCGCCAAAGAAGGCGAGCGAAATGCGGCGCGGCTGGCTGAAATCGTGC
The DNA here is from genome assembly GCA_902805935.1 of uncultured Pyrinomonadaceae bacterium. Taxonomy (GTDB): domain Bacteria; phylum Acidobacteriota; class Blastocatellia; order Pyrinomonadales; family Pyrinomonadaceae. The sequence goes on along the minus strand of CADCUR010000106.1, from coordinate 29,934 downwards.
GCGAAAAGATTGCTTCCGAACCGCTGGCTCAAATAGATTACGTGACGATTGTTGACGAGCAAACGCTCGAACCGATTGAAAAAATCGGTGAAAACGCCGCGCTGATTGCCGTCGCCGTGCGTTTCGGAAACACCAGATTGATTGATAATACGGTGATCAATCGTAAATTATAAACTTTCCCTGCAAAAGCAATTGCTGGCGGCAAACTTGCATCTAATTAAACGAACTTCGGAAAGTTACGAAAGTTCAGCAAATATATGAAAAACATTAAATCATGGTTATTGATTTTTAGTTTTGTTTTCGCACTGTCGCTGACGGTTTCAGCGCAAACTTTGACTGCGCTCGACGGCGCGCGGGTTGACGTAGAAAATCAAAAGGATAAAGTTGTCGTGCTGGCAATCGGCGCGAGCTGGCTGCCGCTTTCGACCCAGCAAGCCGCCATCACCAACAAAATCGCCAAGAAATTCGACGGGCGCGATGTCGTCGTTTATTTCGTTGCCACCGACTCGGCTTCCGCCAAATCGAAAAACTACGCGAGCGACGACGAACTCAACAGTTTCGTTACGCGGACGAAATTAACCGTTCGCGTTCTGCGCGATTCGGACGGCGCGCAGACGCTAAAAAAATACGGCATTGACCAGCTGCCTTCGTTCGTTATTTTAGGCAAAGACGGCAAGCCGGCGACCGAAGCCTTCGGCGGTGTCGGCGTTGACGAGAAAACCGATATTTCCGTGCCGATTTCGCAGGCGATTGAGCGAAGTCTATAATTTTAATTCAAACACTACGGACAGGATAGACACGATTAGGTGTCTATCCTTTTCTATTTGAATCTTTGCCAAAAACTAATTCGTAAACCAAACTCACCGGCAAACCGACGACGTTCCAGTAATCGCCTTCGATTTGTTCGATGAACAGCGCGGCTTGCGCCTGCACGGCATACGCGCCCGCTTTGTCGAGCGGCTCGCCCAATTCGACGAGAAATTCGATTTCCGCGCTGGCGAGTCTGGCGAATTTAACTCGCGTTCGCTGCATTTCAACTTTGATTTGCAAATTTCCCGCCGTGATTTTCACCAGCGCGACGCCGGTTAAAACTTCGTGCCAACGTCCCGAAAGCATTTCGAGCATTCTTCGCGCATCGGCGAAGTCCTTCGGTTTGCCGACGATTTTGTCTTCGATGACGACGATGGTGTCTGCACCCAAAACCAAAGCGTCAGTGTATTTTCCAGCTACCGCGACGGCTTTTTCCCGCGCCAAACGCCGCACGTAATCTTCGGGTTTTTCGCCGGGCAATTCGGTTTCGTCAATGTCAGCAGTTTGTTTTTCAAATTTCCAGCCAACCGCCGTTAAAATTTCGGCGCGGCGCGGGCTTGCGGAAGCTAAAATTAATTTCGGAAGTTTAATCATTGAACATTTTCCCGTTACCATTTACATTTATAACTTGTTGAGAATGATAAATGAAATTCACCGTTTGACCAATGGAAGCCCTTTTTCGCGCACTGCCAAAACTGCTCAAGGAATTCGAGGACACCGAAGAAGTTCGGGAAGCCGTCGTGTTTGCCGCCTGGCGAAGCATTGCGGGCGAAAGTTTGTCGGAACACACGGTTCCGTTTCGGCTTTTCAATAAACATCTCATCATCGCCGTCGCCGATAAGATGTGGAAAAGACATCTCGAAACTTTGAGCGGGCAGATGATTTTCAAATTAAACTCGGCGCTCGGACAAGCGATTGTCACGTTTATCGAATTTCGCGTGGACGAAGAAACGCTCCGCGCCGAGCGCGCCAAACATCATAAAACTCAAATGACCGACGAAGAGCGGCGAGAAATCGCGCTCGAAGAAGTGACGCCGAAGCTGCGGCGTTCGGCAGACGCGATCAAAGACGACAATCTGCGCTATCAATTTCTGCTCGCGGCGGGCAGTTGCCTGGCACGAAAGAAGAATATGAAATAAGTCGTTTAGTTATCAAATTTTTATTGACCGTTAATTTATGGACGTTAGAAAAATTGCCAAACTCGCGCATCTCGAAATCACCGAAGAAGAAGTTGCGCTTTACACGCCGCAGATGGCGAATATCGTCGAATACGTCGAGCAGTTAAACGAACTCGACACCGAATCAATCGAGCCGATGCTCGGCGGTTTGACCGCTGAGGGCGAAGCAACCGCTACGATTCGCGCCGATGTGCCGCACGAATCTTTAGGACAAAAAAACGCGCTCGACCAGGCGCCCGCAAAAGTCGGCGGACATTTTCAAGTCCCCAAAGTTTTATGAATTTCAGGTTTCAGGTTTTAGGTCTCAAGTTTCAGGTTTTGGGTTCTAACTTTAAACTCGTGAAGGCGAAATTGTTTTTACTTTTTACTTTACACTTTTTACTTTTTACTTTTGCGGCGTGCAGCATTCCGAATCTCGAAAAACTCGAATGCACGGCGGCGCGGCAGGCAGTCAAGGAATTTTATTCGTTTCATTTCGCCGACCAGATAAAGCCGTCGAAAGAGAATTTGCGAAAACGCGAAAAGTTTTTGACCGATGAATTAAATCGAGCGTTAGCCGCGCCGGAAAACGAATCGGCGACGGATTATTTCACGCAGACGGACGATTACCCGAAGGCTTTTCGGATTGGCGAATGCGCGACGACGAATGAAAACCGAACTGTTTTTCAAGTCGTGCTGTTTTGGAAGGACGACGCCAGGAACGAGCAGCGCGAAGTAAAAGTCGAAGCGATCAGGCAAAACGGCAAATGGCTGATCAATAGCGTCGAAAATTAGAGGCTGAAATTACTTTATGTCAATTGTTTCCACAATCGAAAAGTGTTTGGACGATGCCGAGCGGCTGAACGGCGAACTAAATTCTTTTTTAAGAATCGAACGCGATTACGCATTGAACTGTGCTGAAGAATTAGAGAACAGCGGCGAAGAGCAATCTTTAAAAGGCGCAGCAATCGCTGTCAAAGACAATATTTGCACAAAGTTTTCGCAAACGTCGTGCGGGTCGCGCATTTTGGGCAGTTACCGTCCGCAATACAACGCGACCGCCGTCGAACGATTGTTGAAAGCAGGAGCGGTCGTCGTCGGCAAGACGAATATGGACGAATTTGCGATGGGTTCGTCAAACGAAAATTCCGCGTTCGGCGCGGTGAAAAATCCGTGGGACGCGTCGCGCGTTCCGGGCGGAAGTTCCGGCGGTTCGGCGGTCGCGGTCGCCTCGGGCGTGGTTCGCGCCTCTTTGGGTTCGGAGACCGGCGGTTCGGTTCGCCAGCCCGCTTCTTTCTGCGGCATCGTCGGACTCAAACCGACTTACGGCAGAATTTCGCGTTTCGGTTTGGTAGCGTTCGCTTCGTCTTTAGACCAAATCGGAATTTTCGGGCAAACGTCGAAGGATGTCGCCGACGTTTTAGGCGTGGTTTCAGGACGCGATAAAAATGACGCGACAAGCGCCGAGATGGAAGTTCCGAATTATGCGGAAGAATTAATGAAAGATATAACCGGAAAACGGATCGGCGTTCCGCGCGCGCTTTTCGGCGCGGGTTTGGACGACGAAGTGCGCGAGGCGGTTGAAGCGGCGATTGATAATTACAAAAGTTTGGGCGCTGAAATTGTGGATGTGGAACTGCCGCATTCGAAATACTCGATTGCGGTTTATTACATTATCGCCACGGCGGAAGCGTCCTCGAATTTAGCCCGCTTTGACGGCGTGCGTTACGGGTTTCGCGCCCGCGAAGCGCAGGAGCTGCGCGAGATGTATATGAAGACGCGCGAAGAAGGTTTCGGCGCGGAAGTCAAACGCCGTATTATGCTCGGAACTTACGTTTTGTCTTCTGGTTATTACGATGCTTATTACGCGAAAGCGCAAAAGGTTCGCACGCTGCTCAAACAGGATTTTCTCGACGCCTTCGCGCGATGCGACGCGGTTCTGACGCCGACCGCGCCGACCGTCGCCTTCAAATTCGGCGAAAAAACCGACGACCCGCTGGCGATGTACCTGAGCGACGTTTATACGGCTTCGGCGAATCTGGCGGGCGTTCCGGGAATTTCTGTGCCGTGCGGTTTATCGAAAGACCGTTTGCCGATTGGTTTGCAGCTTGTCGGGCGACACTGGTCGGAAGCAACTTTATTAAATCTGGCAAATGTTTATGAAAACGAATTTCCGCTCGGCGCAAAACCGAAAATTAGCGTGAAAGAGTGAACGAGGGAAAAGGTGAAAAAGTTTAGGAGGAAAAGGATTCCCGAGCATCGCCAATCTACTTTTCCGCTTTTTCACTCGTTCACCTTTTCACTTTCTATTTTGCCAGCATAAGACGCGGCACTTCGGCGCGCGGCGGAGGAAGAATTTGACGCGGAATGATATTCTCGAAACGCGCCGCGTCGTCAATCAGCCGTTCGGCTTCCTCGACAGGAACGGGGCGCGAAAAAAGATAGCCCTGACCGTATTCGCAGCCGAGTATTCGCAGTTGATGAAGCTGGTGAAGCGTCTCGATGCCTTCGGCGACGACGTTTAACCGGAGAGCCTTTGCCAGAGCAATCACCGTGCGGACAATTTCGCCGTTCTCCGAGCCGTCTTCCATCGAATTGACGAATGAACGGTCAACCTTCAGCGTGTTAATCGGGAAACGATGCAGATAGCTCAAGCTCGAATAACCCGTGCCGAAATCGTCAATCGAAAGCTGCACGCCGAGTTCGCGGATTTGTTTCGTCATCGTAATCACGCTTTCGGCGTTTTCCATCACTGCGCTTTCCGTGAGTTCGAGTTTCAGGCAAGACGGATTCATTTGCGTTTCAATCAAAATCTTTTTTATCTGCTCGACCAAATCCTTCTGCGCGAAGTGCTTGCCCGACAAATTGACGCTGACGACGAGATTTTTATTGCGCGGAGACTTGCGCTGCCACTCGACCATCTGCCGGCAGGAAGTTCGCAGAATCCACAGCGTCATCGGCAAAATCAAACCCGTATCTTCGCTGACCGGAATAAATTCGTTCGGCGGCACAAGCCCGCGCGTCGGATGATTCCAGCGAATCAGAGATTCGAATCCGAATAGCTGCATCGAATCCAAATCAACAATCGGCTGATAGAACATTTCCAGCTCGTCGCGCTCGATTGCCGAGCGCAAGTCGGTTTCGAGCTGCAGCAAGCTCACGGCGCGGGCGTGCATATTCTTGTCAAAAATGACGCAATCCTTTTCCGCGTCTTTGGCGTGATACATCGCAATGTCGGCGTCGCGCAGAATGTCCTCGGCTAATTCATACTGCGCGCCGCCGAGCGCGATGCCGATGCTGAAACTCGTGAAAACCTGTCTGCCGCTCAAGGTGAACGGCGCGGAGATTTTGTGTTTAATGAGTTCGGCGAACTGCTTTGCGTCTTCGATGCCCGCGATGTCATTCAGTATAAAAGCGAATTCGTCACCGCTAAAGCGCGCGACCAAATCCTTTTCGCCGACGCTGGTAGCGAGCCGTTTGGCGACGTGCAGAATCAGGCGGTCGCCCATCGAATGCCCGAGACTGTCGTTAATGGTCTTAAAACGGTTGATGTCGAGAAAAAGAACGGCGAATTGGTAATTTTGATCGTGCTGGCTTTTTTCGAGCGCGAGTTTGAGCGTCTCCATAAAGAGATTGCGGTTCGGCAAATCCGTCAGCGCATCGTGAAAAGCGGCATGGCGAAATTTTTCCTTGCTTTCTCTTAATGCCTGCTCGATGCGGTCTTGTTCAGCGATATGGTGTTGCAGCTCTTCGATATGCCGTTCGGCTTGCTCGGCTCTTTCGCGTTCGGCTTGCTCGGCTTTGGCGGCGGTTTCTTTGACATCGTTAACGTATCGCCGGTAAGTCAGGTAAACCACGGCGAAAATCGCCACTGCCACGAAAACTAAAAATCCATCGAATTTTTCAGCCGCCTTCACGCCCAAACCTGCCATAAACGCGCCGCCGATATAAATGACCAGCGCGTTCAGACAATAATCATTCCAAACCTGCCACAAAGTTTTTTCGGTTTTAATCGAGACCGCCAACGCTACGAGAGCCGAATTGACGACGAATTGCGCCAGAGCCATCGTCATCAAAACTCCGACAAATATTTTATTGTCCCAATGAACGATTTCGGGCGCGGCGAAAAACGCTTTCATCGCCCAGGCTGAAACGAATGTCGTAACCACGCCGATGGCAACATTAATGGCGACTGTTTTGTTTTTGACGTTTACGCCTTCGCGCCGCAGTTTGAGCGAGTTGTAAAATGTTTCGAGTCCCGCCATCAAAACGGCGACTTCGCCGCCATACCAGAAAAGCGAAAAAAATATCAACGATTCGGCGACCGTCAGATGAATTTTAGTTCGCGGAAGTTGAATTTTCAGGTAAGAACTAAAAAAAACGGTAACGACCGAAAGTATCGCCAAAGTCAAATCAATCTTTTCAATCGGGAAATTGTAAACCGCTGCAATAAACGCCGATAGCGCAAGCGGCAGCAATACTATCAAAAAGATATTGATGTTTCTTTCTTTTTTTTCCACAGTCGTCTTGAGAATCAGGTGATAAATGCAGGCTTTCGGAAAGATTTGCCAGTTTGTCTAGGCAAAATTGAAAAAGCGACTTGCTAACCTTTGTTATTATACGTTTAATCCGGTTAAACTTTCAAGCAAAACTTTATCAACCCAAATGAAAAACCGCAAGGGCGAATTCGCCTTTGCGGTCGGGTATTTATTTTTACTCGGGCGCGATGCGGTCGTTCGCTTATTGTTGCGGGTCGCCTGCGATCATCGGCGAGGAAGCATCGAACACGTTGTCGCTCTGGAGTATTCCGTCGCTGATTATCATCCCGTCGCTAATTATCACACCGTCACTAATTATCATTCCCGCAGCATAAACTTTTTGATATTCAGTGATCAGTTTTGTTCCCGACAGCAAACCGAAACCGGCGGTTATTCCGCCCGACCACTGAAAGGTCGTGCCGCCGACGGTCGAAGTATGACGCGGCAGTATTAAGCCGGTCAGCAGCGGAGCGCCGAGTGCGGGCGAGACGGTCAAATCCTGCCGGACGAGTTTCGCCAAACGAATCGCGCCTTCGACGTTTAATTGTCCTGCGCCTTGTTCGAGATGATTAAATCCGGCAAGCGGCTGAGCGGTGTATTGCAGAATCATCTTGACCATATTCGGCGTCAACTTCGGATTTGCCTGCAACATCAGAGCGACCGTTCCAGCAACGACCGGAGTCGCCATCGAGGTTCCCGAAAGACGTATCAGTTGATAATCGTCGCTGTCGCCCTCACCGGTCAGCTCCAACTGCGGATTTCCCCGCGCCAGAAAATTGTCTTTTGAACGGGCGGCGACTATTTTATTTCCCGGAGCGACGAGATCTGGTTTAATCAAGTGGTCGTATTTTTTCACGCCGCCCACCGTTTTAAAGGAGCGCGTCGGACCGCGCGAGCTGAAAGTAGCGATTCGGTCGTCTTCGCGGCTGTCCGTTCCGAAGGTGTTCGTCGCCCCGACGGTGATGGCGGTCGGGTCGTTGCCCGGCGAGTGAATCGCGCCGTAGATTTTGTTTCCCGCCGCGTCTTTTCCGTTGTTTCCGGCGGCGACCACGACGATGCCGGCGGCGGTCAATCTGCGAACGGCGACGCACAGCGGGTCGGTCGTGTATGATTCGATAGCCGGCGTGCCGAGACTCAGATTAACGACCCGAATGTTGTATCGAGTGCGATTCGTGTAAACCCAGTTAATCGCTTCGATGAGTTTAGCGGTCGTGCCTTTTCCCTCGTTATCGAGAACGCGCAGGGCGATTATTTTCGCTTCCGGCGCGATGCCTTGATAGTTTTTCAAAGCATTGATCGAATCGGTGTCGCCGGGTTTTCCGCCGCGTCCTGCCGCGACAGCCGCGACGTGCGTTCCTTGAGGCTTAGAACCTTATTTAGTAATTCCGACCTGGCTTAGCGCATAAGCGTAATTGAATGCGATTTCTTTGAGCGCGTCGTATCTGCCGCTTGCGCCGCCGTGACCGGCGCCCATATTGGTCTTGAGCAGAATCGTGTTGTCGCCGGTTTTCATCTCGCGGATTTTCGCGGCGAACTTTGCGCCTTCCCAATACGGCACCTGGCTGTCGTTGAGCGAAGTCAAAACCAACATATTCGGGTAGTTTTGCGCTTTGACGTTATCATACGGCGAATATTTAATCATATAATCAAAGGCTTCCTTTTCGTTCGGATTTCCCCATTCGATATATTCGCCCGTCGTCAAAGGCAGTGAAGCGTCGAGCATCGTGTTCATCACGTCCACGAACGGAACCTGCGCAATCACGGCTCTGAACAAATCAGGACGCATATTCGCTGCGGCGCCGACGAGCAAACCGCCCGCGCTGCCGCCCTGAATTACCAAGCGGTCAGCCGCCGTGTACTTGTTTTTGATTAAATAATCAGCCGAATCAATGAAGTCATTGAAGGTGTTCAGCTTTTTGAACATACGCCCTTCCTGTCGCCATTTTTCGCCGAGTTCCGAACCGCCGCGAATGTGCGCGATAGCGAAAATCATTCCTCTGTCAACCAAGCTCAAACGCGCCGTCGAGAAACTCGGAGGCATCGAAAAGCCGTAAGAACCGTAAGCGTAAAGCAACATCGGCGATTTGCCGTCGAGCTTCGTGCCGCGCTTCATCACCACCGACACTGGAATTTTCACGCCGTCGCGCGCCTCCGCCCAAACTCGTTTCGTTTCATACTGCGCTTTGTCGTAACCGCTCGGAATTTCTTGTTGCTTGAGTAATTTGCTGTTGCGGGTTTTGAAATCGTATTCGTAAGTTGAATTCGGCGTAATCATCGAAGCGTAACTGTAACGAAGAACCGGCGTGTCGTATTCCGCGTTGATGCTCATCGCCATCGTATAAACTTCTTCGGGCGTGGCAATACGCGCGGCGGCGCGTTTCGTCTTCAAGTCCAACACCTTAAGATACTCCAGACCGTTTTCGCGCTCGGCGACGACAGCGAAATCTTTGAAAAATTCGATGCCGTCAATCTTTATCGCCGGATTATGCGCGATGAAGTCTTTCCAATTCTTCTCGCTTGGGTCATTGAGCGGCGCGCGAACGACGCGGAAGTTTTCGGCGTTTTTGTTCGTCGTAACGTAAAATTCGCCGTCGTAGAAATCAACCGAGTATTCGTGATTTTTCTCGCGCGGCAAAATCATTTTCCATTCGCCCGTCGGCTGGTCAGCAGGAAGATAACGCCACTCGCGCATCGTCGCCGCGTAAGACGACGCCAACAACATTTTCTTGTCGCGCGAGCGTCCGACGCCGAGGCTGAAAAGCTCGTCCTTTTCCTCTTGAACCAATTGATTTTCGTTCGAGCCGAGCGTGTGTTTCCAAAGTTTATCCGAGCGTTTCGTCACGTCGTCTTCGGTCACGAGAAACAAAGTTTTGTTGTCGTTCGCCCACTCGACCGATGTTACGCGCTCGATTTTATCTGAGAGAATTTTTCCCGTCCGCAAATCTTTAATCTGTAAAGTGTATTGCCGATAGCCGGTGTTGTCGGTCGAAAACGCCAAGAGATTGCCGTCGTCGCTCACCGAAAACTCGCCGATGGAAAAATACTTATAACCTTTCGCCATCTCGTTCTGGTCGAGCAGCAATTGTTCGTCGTCGCCGTTCGGTTTGCGCGAGCGAAAATAAGTTGAATACTGTAGCCCTTCGACGGTTTTCGTGTAATACCACCAATCGCCGTATTTATAAGGAACGCTCAAATCCGTCTGCTTGATGCGTCCGAGCATTTCTTTATAAAGATTGTCCGCAAACTGCTGATTCGGCTTCATAAA
>CADCUR010000106.1:0-20154 GCA_902805935.1 uncultured Pyrinomonadaceae bacterium | reverse complement strand
GTTTCATATACGCTTCGGTATAAGCGTTTTCGGCATTGAGATATTCTTCGACTTCCGGGCGAACCTTTCCCGTTTTCGGGTCTTTCGCGCTGCGCATCCAAAAATAATCGTCCTTAATTTCGTAACCGTGAATTTTTGTAACTTTGGTTTCTTTCTTCGGAACAGGTGGTTTCATATCGGTCTGGGCAACAATAACGCAATTGCCGATAACAATTACGATAAACAATCCTAGAACATAAAACAATTCTCTCATTTCCTTAAATTCCTCTTTTTATTTTTGTCGGGGACGAACTCTCGCCTTTGTTACGCGACGAATTTACAGTTTGTTTCAGATTGATGAGGTAAAGATGCGCTTAAATTATCAATTGGACGATTTCTGAAACAAATTTTTCCACCGGTAATAATTTCTGTTAACACTTTCCGCCGCTTCTCGTCTATATTAGCGGCAAGACACAATCTCCCGTTTCAAACAAAATGCCCGAAAGCGAAATGACCGGCAATTTATTTTTATTTACGAACACAGCCGCAACTGCTCCCGCCGAGGAAAAGGTCAAGGCGGAAGCGCGGCTGGTCGAGCGAGTGTGCGAAGGCGATGAAGAAGCGTTTAATGAAATCTATAAAATTTTCGCGCCGCTGGTTCACGGCATTGTTCTGGCGCGTGTTCCGCGCGATGAGGCGAGCGATATTGTGCAGGAAGTATTTCTTTCGGCTTATAAAAATCTGCACACGCTTCGTGACAAAAATGCGCTGGGCGCGTGGCTGGCGATGATTGCCAGAAACCGCGCGACCGAGTTTTATCGGCAGGCAAAACCGACCGAGGAATTGCCGGAAGAGATAGGCGGAAAAGACGATTCTAAAACAGAGGCGCGCGAGATTTTAACGGCGATTCGCGCGTTGCCGGAAACTTATAAAGAGACTTTAATTTTGCGGCTGGTCGAAGGAATGACCGGACAGGAAATCGCCGAACGATGCGGATTAACGCCCGAATCGGTGCGCGTCAATCTGCATCGCGGAATGAAGATTTTGCGCCGGCGCCTTGGCATTGCGGAGTAGAAATGATGAAAGAAGATTATTTGTGGGACAAGACGGGCGCGGCTGACCCGGAGATCGAACGACTTGAAAAAGCGCTCGCCGTTTTTCGCTATCGGGCGGATGAGCCGCCCGCGCTTCCGGCGAAGATTATTCCTTTTGAAAGGAATAATCCGCGCAGATTTTTTCGATTTGGGTTTGCATTCGCGGCGTGCGCGGCGTTGGTGATAATTTCGTTGGGCGCGTTGTTTCAATTTTCCGGCGGGAAAGCGGAAGTCGCTAAAGATTCGAAGGAAACAAACCCGTCGCCGGTTGTCGAGGAAGTTGCGGACGAAACACCGGTTACGCAACCGAACGATTCGATTACCAGAAAAGTTGAAACTCCGAAACGCTCCGTCGAGCGCAGTTTCGTCAAAGCTAAAAAATCTGCCCCGGTAATTGACCGCCAAAATAAATTGTTCGCCCGAAACGTCGAAATAAAAAAACCGGCGGTCAGGCTAACGAAAGAAGAAAAATACGCTTACGACCAACTGATGCTTGCGCTTTCGGTAACGAGTTCTACATTCAAAAAGGTCAAAAACAAAGTTGAAGGCGTCGAAGACGTAACTGCCGCTCGCGGTAAAAGCGGGCGATAAATTTATCAGGAGAAAAAACATTATGAAGTTATTCAATCACTCATTAAAAATCATTTTGCCGGTGCTGCTTCTGCTGCTGCTGACGGCAACGGCGGCGAACGCGCAGGACGCGCGGCTGCAATTTGAAAGGCTGAACGGGCTTGAAACCAGGGCTGAAGAAGTCGTCGAAGTCAATATTGACGGTAAGCTGCTCGATTTGGCAAAGCGCGTGATGGTCAAAGTTGACGACCCGAACGCGAAGAAAGTCGGACAGGCGATTAGCGGTTTAAAGGGAATCTACGTTAGAGTTTACAACTTTAAGAACGAAAACGAATACAACGTCGCCGATGTTGACACGATTCGCTCGCAGTTGAACGCGCCGGGATGGGAAAAACTGGCGAACGTCCGCAGCAAAAAGAATAACCAAAAGATTGACGTTTACACGATGTTCACGGGCGACGTGATGAGCGGCGTGGCGGTCGTGCTTTCCGAATCGAAAAGCATCGCTCTCGTCAATATCATCGGACCGATTGATATTGATTTGCTCGCCGAATTGAGCGGCAAATTGAACATCCCAAAAATCGAAATCGAAAAAGACAAGGAGTGAAGACGATGTTAATGAGAAAGAAAATTTTAATCTGTCTGGCTTTCCTGATGTTCGCCTTCACTTACGCCGCGCCGACGGCGGACGCGAAAGGCGGCGAATACAAATCGGTCGTCAAACATTTGAAAACGAAATACAAGGCGAAAAAAGTAAAAATTCCGTTCGTGTGGCTGGCGCGTTTCGCCGTCAGCGTCGTTCGTCCGGCGGGCGTGAAAAGTTTCAGCGTCACGCTGTTTGAAGATTTGAAATTCTCGCGCGAAACGCTCGACGAAGAAATGCAGATGACGATGCGAAATTCCTTCGGCGCGGATTGGAGTCCGATTATGCGCGTTCGCTCGCGCGCCGGCGAGCAGGTTTATATGTATATGCGCGAAGCGGGCAAAAGCGTTAAAATCGCCGTCGTCACGATTGACAAACAACAAGCCGCCGTCATTCGCGCCACTTTCAATCCTGAAAAATTAGCCGATTTTATCAACGACCCGAAAATTTTCGGCATTTCTCTGGATGACGGCGAAAAACAAACAACAAATAAAGTTTCCGAACCGAAAAAAGATATTGTAATTGAAGAAAAAACGAACGAATCAATGAAAGACAACTGAGTTTTTGAACATTCAAAAGGTAAAAGGCAAAAGGATTAGTCCTTTTGCCTTTTACCTTTTTTACTTTTGCCTCAATGTTTTAGCGTTCTTCAATCGGCGTGTGTTTCTGGTCGCGTTTGCCGATGTATTCGGCGCGTGGGCGAATCAGTTTGTTGTTGCTGTATTGCTCTAAAATATGTCCCGTCCAGCCGGAGATGCGCGAGACGGCGAAAATCGGCGTATATTGGTCGAGCGGAATATCCATCAGGTAATAGGCGGACGCCGAATAAAAATCCACGTTCGGGTACATTCCTTTTTTCTCCAGCATCGCTTTTTCAATCTTTTGCGACATATTGAACCACGTCATATCGCCGCGCTTTTCGCCCAACTGTTTCGAGAATTTGCGAAGCCAGGTGGCGCGTGGGTCTTCGGTTTTATAGACGGCGTGACCAATGCCCATAATTTTGCGTTTTTCGGCGAGCGCGTTGTCGAGCCACTGGTCAATTTTGTCTTCGCTGCCGATTTCCTTCAGCATTTTCATCACGTTCGTATTCGCGCCGCCGTGCAGCGGTCCGGCGAGCGCCGCGATTCCTGCTGTTACGGCGCCATACATATCGGCGAGCGTTCCGGCGACGACGCGCGTCGTAAACGTCGAGGCGTTAAGCTCGTGATCGGCGTGCAGAATCAAGGCGACATCGAAAATATGCGCTTCGTCGGCTTCGGCTTTTTCGCCGCGCAGCATATACAAAAAGTTTTCCGCAATGCTCAAAGATTTATCGGGCGCGACTGGCTCCTTGCCGCTGCGAATTCTCTCCCAAGCAGTCACAATCGTTCCCATCTGCGCCGTTAATTTCGTCGCCGTATTAACCGCATTTTCTCTGTCAGTTCCGTGTCCTTGCTTGTCATAAAAATCCAGGGATGAAACCGCCGTGCGAAGAACGTCCATCGGGTCGGCGTCTTTCGGAAAGGAGCGCATCATTTCAAGAACTTGCGCCGGGATTTCATAATTGGCTTGAAGCTGCCGTTTCAAATCCGCGAGTTCGCCCGCGTTCGGCAACCTGCCGTTCCAAAGAAGATAAACGACTTCTTCAAACGTTGAGTTTTCCGCCAAATCGTGAATGTCATAACCCTGATAAATTAAAACGCCCTGTTCGCCGTTGACATCGCCGATGGCGCTTTGCGCGGCGACGACACCGCGCAGTCCAGCGGTCGCGGCGGTTGATTCTGTTGCTGTACTCATTTGTTTTAATCCCTTAAATAATTGAATTTTAACTCTATTTTGAAGATAACAAAACCGTTTTCAAGTTACAAGTTATAACAAATTTTAGCGATACCCGAATGACAAATCGCCGAAAAATAATACGTTACAATGTCAGCAGTTATACTGAGTTGACAGCAAAACTTTTGTAATTTATTCCATAGAATCTTGTCAGCCTCACAGTTGAAGCAAAATGCGTGAAGTAAATTTATTGAATGAAATGTATCAAACTAACAATACCTTCGCGGATAATTTCAAATTCCATACAGACGCAGAGAGAGAGAGAGAGAGAGAGAGAGAGAGAGAGAGAGAGAGAGAGAGAGAGGCTTGCTAGAAAGCGATTTGTATATTAAACAGGCGCAGGAGTTGCGGCGGGAAGCGCAAATCTTGAGGGAAAAGTTGGCGCAATTGCGCCGCGAATTAACGGAAGCACGAGTTGAATCCGAAAAGCTACGATTTTCTACTTACAAACGAAGAAAACAATAATCCAATGCGCCACACAAATTTAAGCCTGACTCGAATTTTCAAATCTATTTAGTTTCAGGCAAAGAAATTGAACTTTACCCAATTTCAGCTAATCTCACATTGCCGCTTTAACTCTTTTGAACGATTGTAATTTTTTGTGAAACTTTCGCCTTTAACAATTTCGCCGCCGAATCTTGAAACGCCGCGATTTCCCAAAAGCCCGCGCTGCCCATAATCATAAATAATTCGCCTTTATCGGCTTCGCTAAAGAATGTTTGCAATTTGTTGATTGTCTTTTCGCCGATTTCGAGCGCGAAGTTTTCGGGTAAATCAGATTGTTTTAGATTAGTGATGAGATTGCCGAAACGATCCGCGTGAATAATTTCGGCTTCGGTTTCCCGCTTCGATACGACGCGCGGCGCGGCAGTTTTCAAATGAATGTAATCTTTGATTTCCGCGCCGAAATCTTTCGGCGACGCACCGTTTGATAAATGCGCGGCGACCGGCGCGAAAATGTCGCGCCCGTGAAATGTGCGGCTGACCGTTTCGGCGAAAAATCTCCGCTCGGTTAATTCAAAAACGCGAAAATTTCTTGTTTCGTCGAAAATAAAACTCAACAATCCATTGTCGGGCGCAACGAAATAATAATTTTCCGTTGCAACCAAAATCGCTCGCCTGTCTGAGCCGACGCCGGGGTCAACGACGGCGACGAAAATCGTTTCGGGCGGAAAATTTTTATAACAGGCGCGAAGCGTAAAGCCGGCGGCTGAGATGTCTTGCGGCGAAATCTCGTGCGTGATGTCAACGACATTCGCGCGTTCGTTGATTGAAAAAATCGCGCCCTTCATCGCGCCGACAAAATAATCCTTCGTTCCGAAATCAGTTAAAAGCGCGATCATCATAAAACAAAAAATCCACGAAATCCGCGGCAAAGTCAAAAAAGGAGAACGAAAAAACTTTGTCGAATTTCGTGGATTTTAACCGGCGCGCGCCGAAAGCGAATTGCAATTACGAATTTCAGATTGCGAATTATGAATTACGAAATTAAAGAATATTTTCCGACATCCGTAATTCCGTAATTCGCGCATTGATTACCGAATTTGCGTTTCGTAAGACGATTTGATGCGAAGCTGCTGGTCTTTGTCGAGACGGATATGTTTGCCGCGTTCGACGACGACCGCGCCGACTCCGAATGCCGCGCCGACGCCAGCGCCGACCGCCGCGCCGACCGGACCGCCGGCAATCGCGCCGATAACTAAGCCCGTGCCGGTTGACGCGCCGACTTTAATCGAATCGCTTTTGATCGAGCTTTTGCCCTCGACCGTGCCTTCGGTGTCCACGCGCTTGACGTTATCGCCCTTACGGGGCAAAACTTCCGTCACAATCGCGCTGAAATTGCTCCAGCGGTTCGTGGGTAAAACCACGCGGTCGAATGAGAGCAGCATTTCCGCGCGGCGTTTGATTCTGCCGGGTTTTTGAACTTTTGAAACTCTGCCTTCGATGATAGCGCCGTTCAATTCGTTCGGCGAGATGATTCGCGCCTTAAATCGGTCGCCTTCCTTGTTGCGGTCGGTGTCAATGTCTTCGAGCAGCTCGACGATTAACTCGGTGTCGGTCGGAATCGAAATCACCGTTTCGCCGCTGGCGGCTGAATTGGTGTTTTCAGTTTTCGCGGTCATCAACGGCGGCTGCCCGGTCGTATCGGAATTAGTCGCGTTCGTTTCAATCGGTGCTTGTTCTACTGCGTCGGTCGTCGCTGCGCTCGTTGCGGTTTCAGAAGTTTTTTCTTCTATTTTACCTGTCGCCAATGGCTCTTCGGTTTTATTCGCGACAATCGTTTCGACTACGGTCTCGGTCGGTTTTTCCTCGACCGTTGTTTTGGTCGTCGCGGTTTCTGCGACGGTCGTTTTCACCGCCACGACGCCGCGTTTGTTCAAGCTGCTCGGAATCGTCGCATCGAACGAACGTTTCTCAAATCCCGTATCGTAACCGCTTTCAAATCCCTGCTGATAACCGTCGCGGTAATCTTCCGCCGAGCCGTAATCTTTGGAAAAAGCGCGGTCGGCTTTGGCGTATTCGCTGTGCCGATCATAGCTTTTCGACTGATTTTCAATCGCGTCTCGATAGCCGGACATATAGCCGTCCGAATAGCCGGTGCGATAGCCGCGCTGCAAAGTGATGCGCGAATCTTGTTGGGCAAAAACTGTTTGGGTTGCGTAACTCAGGGAAGAGATGGATACGATGGAGAGACTTAGGGCGAAAATCAAAAAACTTTTAGTAAACTTCATTTATATCTCCTTATCAAAAAACAAAAAAATGGTTTGTCCGCTATGATTTATACAACATTACTTAATGATTTACAAGAATAATTTTTGAAAATTTTTCGTAAGTTTCGCATCCTTTTGAAAGCAAACGGTTTTTTGTTATTCTGCAAGCAACAAAATTTTCCGAATTTCATCCAAAACAAGGATTATCTACCAATTATCAAGGAGCGTAAAATGAAATTTTTCCTGTTGTTTCTAACTTTATTTCTCGCGGTTTCGCTGACGACGAGCGAGGCGCAGACGCGCAAAGTTTTTCCTTACCAATACAAAACCGACGATTCGCCGAACGGTCTGCGCGTGGTGACCGTGCCGACCGATTATCCGAATTTGGTCGCTCTGTATATCGTCGTCGGCACCGGTTCGCGCAACGAGGTCGAAGCGAACAAAAGCGGCTACGCGCATTTTTTTGAACATTTGATGTTTCGCGGCAGCGAAAACTTCCCTGCCGGACGCTTCGACGAAATTATGAAAAAAGCGGGCGCCTCAAGCAACGCCTATACGTCGGACGACCGCACGGTTTATCACGCGACTTTCGCTAAAGAAGATTTGGACGAAATTATGCGGCTCGAAGCCGACCGTTTTCAGCGTTTGAAATTCACGCCCGAGCAATATAAAACCGAAGCCGGCGCGGTTCTTGGCGAATACAACAAAAATTCGGCAAGCCCGTTTTTCAAAATGCACGAAGTCCTTCGGGAAACCGCTTTTCGCAAACACACTTACAGCCACACGACGATGGGCTATCTCGCCGACATCAAAGATTACCCGAATCAATACGATTACGCCTGGCAGTTTTTCAATCGTTTTTACCGTCCCGAAAACACGACGATAATCGTCGTCGGCGATGTCAAACAGCCGGAAGTTACGGCGATGGTCAAAAAGTATTGGGGCGATTGGAAACCGGGCGATTACAAACAAGAAATTCCGGTCGAACCGGCGCAGACCGAGTCGCGCAGCAAACATATCGAATGGGCTTCGCAGACGCTTCCGATTGTGATGGTCGCTTACCGCGCTCCGGCTTTTTCCGAAACCGAAAAAGACAAAGCCGCGCTCGACCTTCTGAGCGAAATCGCTTTCGGCAAAAACTCCGAATTATACGACCGCCTCGTCGTTAAAGAAGAAAAAGCCGTGTTCGTCGGCGCCGGCGCGGACAACAACATTGACCCGGAACTCTTCACCGCCACCGCGCAGGTTCGTGACGTGAAAGATTTAAATTACGTGCGCGACGAGATTATCAAAACCTACAAACGCTTCTCCACAGAAGTTGTGCCGCAAAAACAACTCGACGAAACGCGCTCGCGCAATCGTTACGGTTTTGCGATGGCGATGAACAGTAACGACGCGATTGCCGGAACATTAGCGCAATTCGTCGCGCTGCGCCGCTCGCCCGAAACGATTGATCGGGTTTTTGCGCTTTATGATTCGATAACGGCGGACGATATTAAAAGAATGGCGGCAAAGTATTTCACTGACAACAATCAGACAGTAATCACTTTGGCAACGAAAAAAGGAGACGCGAAATAATGAAAAACAAATTACTTAAAGTTAAAAAGTTGGCGTCGTTTTTTCTGGTCTTCGCATTTGCGCTGCCGTCGCTGCCGGTGTTGGCACAAAAAACCGAAACTATGAAAAGCTCTTCAAACGTGTTTCAGCCGAACAGTTCGCCGCTCGTTTCGCTGCGCATACAATTTACAACCGGCTCGACCGCTGACCCGGCGGGCAAAGAAGGCGTGGCGAATTTGACCGCCGCGATGATTGCCGAAGGCGGAAGCCGCCGGCTGACCAACAAACAAATCACCGAACTTTTCAATCCGATGGCGACGAGTTTCGGCGCGCAGGTTGACAAAGAAATGACGACGTTCGTCGGGCAGACGCACGTTGACAACTTGGCGAAGTATTACGAAATAATCAGCCAGATGCTGCTCGAACCCGGCTTTCGGGAAGACGATTTTTCGCGGCTTAAAAAAGACCAGATAGATTTTCTGAAAACCAGTCTGCGCGAAAACAACGACGAAGAGCTCGGCAAAGAACGACTTTACAACATCATCTACGCCGGAACCGCTTACGAAAATCATTCGGTCGGCAAAATCTCTTCGCTTGAAAAATTAACTCTGCAGGACGTAAAAGATTTTTACGCGAAAAACTACACGCAGGCGAATCTCGTTTTAGGAGTTTCAGGCGGCTTCGATCAGAAATTTGCCGACCGTTTGACGGCGGATTTTGCGCGGCTGCCGAAAGGCGAAAAGGCGGCGATGAAAGCGGTTGCGCCGAACCTGACGGACGGAATGAAGATTGACATCGTAAAGCGCGAAACGCGCGCGACCGCGATTTCGCTCGGCTTTCCGATTGCAGTTAATCGCGCTCATAAAGATTTCGCCGCGCTCGCGCTCGTCGCGTCCTACTTCGGTCAGCATCGCTCGTCGAACAGCTACCTATACGGTCGGCTCAGAGAGCTGCGCGGTTTGAACTACGGCGATTACGCTTATATCGAATACTTTCCGCGCGGAATGTATCAGTTTGATCCCGACCCGAATCTGGCGCGTCAGTCGCAAATTTTCCAAATCTGGATTCGACCCGTCGAACCGCAGAATGCCAACTTCGCACTTCGCGCGACGCTTTACGAATACGACAAACTGGTAAAAAACGGACTCGACCGGCAGACGTTTGAAGAGACGCGCGCGTTTTTGTCGAAATACGTCAACATTCTGACGCAGACGAAAGACGCCGAACTCGGTTACGCGCTCGATTCGAGATATTACGGCATTCCGAATTTCAACGAGTATATGAAAGCGCAACTGGCGAAGCTGACGCTGGCGGATGTGAACCGGGCGATAAAGGAGCATTTCGCGTCAAACAAAATGCGCGTCGTAATGATTACGAAAGACGCCGAAGGTTTGCGCGACGAAATCGTCAATAACAAACCGGCGACGATTTCCTACGCTTCGCCGAAGCCGAAGGAAATCACCGACGAAGACCAAGTTATTTTCAGCTATTCGATTCCGGTCAAAGCGGCTGACGTTTCCGTCACACCGATTGAGCGAGTGTTTGAGTAGAAGAAATCAGGTCGGGAAATTACAAGAGAAGCGCGAAAGTTAAAATTTTAACTTTCGCGCTTTTAGTTTTAATTTGATTTAAAGGCGCTCGCCGAACGAACGAAAACTCGTCCGTCGGCGGTCGTGTAAAGCAAGTGATTCGCGCCGCCGCGTCCGACTTTCCAAGTTGAAGTGCTGTGTCCGTCGCCTTGGTAATCGAGCAACACGCCTTCGCCTGTAATGTCTTTGCGGTTCGATTCGATATTGACGTTGGCGTCGTCGGGCAACGTCAAAGTAATCGTGCCGTCAACAGTTTGCGCCGAGAGTTTTTGAAAATCGCCTTCGAGGTTCATCGCGCCGTCATCGGTTTTGCCGTCGAACGCGCCGCGAAAACCGATGACGCGAATTCTGCCGTCCGCCGCGGCGACGGTTAATTTGCCGTCCGCGTCGCGCACGTTAATCGCTTCGTCCGCGCCCTGCAAATCAATCGCGCCCGACACGCCTTCGAGCCGGATTTCGCCGGTCGTCGTGATTTTCAAATCGGATTTTTGCGGCACGAAAATCTCGATGCGGGTGAGATTCGTTTCATTGAAAAATTCTGCGTTATGCGCCGCGTTGTTGACGTTCAATATTTTGATGTCCACATTCGAGCCGTTTACCGTTGCCTTGAGGTCGAGCGGCATTGGCGAGCGGCTTTTCGAGAGGCGCGTGATTGTGTATTGAACTTCCGGCTTATCCCAACCGCGCACAAAAACAGCGCAGTTTCGCGCTTCGACTTTCACTTTCGGAGTTCCCTTAACGCCGAAAGAACCCTCTTTTTTCTCGATGGCGGGCGAGCCGATTGTCCAGTAACCGTTCCCCATTCGTTCCAAAGTTTCACGATATTTGGCTGCCTCTCTAATTTGCGTCCGCACTTGCTCCATATTTACGATGGAGGCTTGTTTGAGAGCCTCGGCGTAAGTTATTTCGAGTTCCGGCTTTATTTTGGCAAGCTCTTTTTCCGCTTCTTTCAAGGATTGCTCGATTGATTGGCTTATTACCTCGTTGTCAATTTCGCCGACGACCGGCGGCTTCGGCGGTTTCGGAGCTTTCGGCGGCTTTGGCGGTTTCGGCGGTCGGGTGCGCGAGTTGTCTTCGCCGTCTTCCCAATCTTCATTGTCTTCGCTTTTTGAATTCAGCAGATCCGTCGCCGGATTTACGTTTTTGCCGTCGTTTTTGCGTTTGATTGACAACGCGCCGTTGACGCTGTTGAGGCGAATCTGCACGTCGCCGCTGCCGACTCTGCCGTATAAATCGCGCCCGACGTATTCGCCTTTGCGAACCTGCAAACCGAAATCGTTGCTGATGCTGCCGTTGACCGTATCGGCTTTAATCGTCGCGTTGGCGTCAGACGGAATCATCAAGTCAACCGTGCCGTTGACCGTATTCAGAGAGACTCTACCGCCCGTCTGCAGTTGGTCGAAATCGGCGACGACCGTGCCGTTGACCGTCGAAAGATTTGCCGTGCCGCGCAGATTCGTGCCGCGCACTTCGCCGTTGACGGCGGAGGCTTTCGTCATATTCGCGGCGTTCGAGATGCTGACCGAACCGTTGACGGTTTCGATGTCGTTTAAGACGGCGCCGCGCGGCACCGTTAAGCGATACTCGACTTCTAATTTTTTGTAGGTTTTAGTCGTTCGGTTTTTTATCGCCTCGTATTCGGTTTCCACCGCGAATGCATCTTGCCGCGCATCAATTCTTATTTGCACGTCGTCTAAATTTTCCTTTGTATCGGCGGTTTTGACGTATGCGAGCTTCACCTCGTTTCGGTCCCAAGTTTCGATTGTAATCGAACCGTTAACGTTTGAAACGCTGACCGTGCCGTTAGCCTTGAGCGGATAAGTCTGCTCGAATCTTTCGGATTCGTCAACGGCGATAATGTTCGTGATTACGGAATCCGTGTAATTGTTGCCGGTCGAAATCGGCAGGTTGCCGTCTGCTGAAAGCATCAATCCGGCGAAGACTATTGTGTATAACCAAGACATAGCTGAAATTCTCCTCGCTTTGGGAATTCATCCCTTTTCAATAGGAGAACACCGCAGCGAAAAAGTTTATGACAAAAACTTTAAAGGGAAAAAGGGGAAAAGAAGAAAAGGGAAAAAGTCAGATTTCCGTAATAAAACTTTTGATTTAGTAAATTTGCGATATTTCGTTTCAACGCATCTCAAACCGTTAATCCCAATTAACTGACTGTCACGCCAGCCAAAACTTTTTCACCTTTTCACTTTTCAACTTTTTACTCTTAATTTTACACTTTTTTAATGTAGCGTTGTGTATCGTTTGTGTTAAGCTGTGGCTGGGTCAGGCGATTCTTCCATTCTCAGATTAAATTCCAAAAGCGAACAAATACAACAGTTTAATCGTATAAAACATCTCACGAATTTACTTTGAACCATTGATTTGGTAATTTTTTAAATTTGATGAGAGGTTTCTAGACGGAGATAGAATGAACTTAAAACGAACCCGCTTACATATTTTGCACGAGCCGAAAGATTTGGGCAAAGAAGCGATGACCGGTGTTTCTCTCCATTGTCATACCGAACATTCCAAGGAAATGCTGGATTTCATTCCGCATTACGCCGACAAACTTCCCATTATTTCTTTTTTCTGGAATCGGGAACGCCGAAAACACATTAAAAATCGCGGCAAAGACATCGAATTCGACGGCGCATACTGGTCGCCGCCAATGACCGCCGAGGAAGTTTACGCAATCGAAAAACAGCAGATGAACGAAACGGGACTCGAAGCCATTACTTCGATTACCGACCACGATTGTATTGACGCCAATCTGCGAATCAACGAAAACACGCCGAACGAGCAGGCGCCGATTTCGATGGAATGGACGGTGCCTTTCGAGATCGGATTTTTTCACGTCGGCGTTCACAATCTGCCGCCGGAGAGCGCTGTCGAACTAACGAAAACGCTGCTCGATTACACTTTTAATAAAGAAAATCACAATACTGCCAAACTCAACGAAACGTTTGCGATGCTCCACGCGCTGCCGGAAGTTTTAATCGTTCTCAATCATCCGCTATGGGACATTGAAATCGTTGGCAAAGAAAAACACGCTCATTTATTAAAAAGTTTTTTGAAGGAACACGGATGTTGGATTCACGCGCTCGAAATCAACGGTTTTCGCAAATGGTCGGAAAACAAAGCCGTCATCGAAATGGCGGAAGCCTTGGGTTTGCCGATTGTCACGGGCGGCGACCGGCACGGCTGCAAACCGAATACAGTCATTAATCTAACCAACAGTAAAACTTTTGCCGAATTCGTCGAAGAAATCCGCACGGACAAGCGCAGCGAAGTCGTCTTGATGCCCGAATATAAAGAGCCGCTGCATTCGCGCCAGTTACAATCGTTCGCCGAGATTTTAAGACATTACCCGGAATTTCCCGAAGGTCGCCGCCGCTGGTTCGACCGCGTTTATTACGATTACGACGGACTCGGCTTGCGGAAACTTTCGGTGCATTGGGAATTCGGCGGACCGCTCTGGTTGCAATGGGCGACATGGACGCTCGGCGTGTCGGGCAATCCGCGCTGGCAACCGCTTTTCCGACGCGCGATGAAACCCGAAGACCTAGTGCCGCACGACGTTTCACAGACAAAATTCGAGATTCCCGATTTGCAGGAAATCTCGACGCGGCTGGCGACCGAACAAGCGTAGGCAGATCTTTAAATCGGTTTCAAGTTTCAGGTTTCAGGTTTTAGATTGACAAAAGCATGTCTTGAAACTTGAAACCTGAAATTTTGAAAACCGAAACTTTTTTTGTGAACAAAAACTTGCGCGTCGCATTTTTCGCCGATTCTTTCTCGGAAGTCAACGGCGTGGCGATGACCAGCCGCAGATTAGTCGGATACGCCAAAGAAAACGGCTATCCTTTTTTGTGCGTTCACGCCGGACGAAAAACTGCGACCACGAAAGACGGAAGCGTAACGTATCTGTCGCTTAGGCGCTCCGCCGCCGCGATAAAGATGGACGAAGATTTGGCTTACGACCCGCTTTTCCAACGCCATACGAATCGGGTCGAGCGCGCGATAACAAAATTTCGCCCCAACGTTCTGCACATTACGGGCTTGAACGACGTGAGCATCACGGGCGCGTATCTCGCTTGGAAGATGCAAATTCCGTCGGTCGGTTCGTGGCACACGAACTTGCACGAATTCGCCGCTCATCGCCTCGCCAGAATGTTTAGCTTTCTTCCCGCTTCAACCGTTTCGTCGCTCGCCGATTTCGCCGAACGAAAGATTTTCGACGGCGCGATTCTTTATTACAAAATGCCGCAAGTCATACTCGCGCCGAATCAAGAATTGATTGACATTCTGGCGAAGCGAAACGACCGCAAAGTTTTTCTGATGAGTCGCGGAGTTGATACCGAAGAGTTTTCGCCCGCCAGACGAACTGTTACTGACAAAACGTTTCGCATCGGTTTCGTCGGCAGGCTGCGCGCTGAAAAAAACGTGCGAATGTTAGACGATTTAGAGAAGAAGTTACTTGCCGCAGGAAAAACCGATTTCCGATTTCTAATCGTCGGCGAAGGCAACGAGCGCGAATTTTTGGAGAAGAATCTGCAACGCGCCGATTTCACCGGATTTCTCGACGGAGAGCGTTTAGCCGAAGCGTATGCTAATATGGACGTTTTCGTTTTCCCGTCCGAAAGCGACACTTTCGGTAATGTGGTACAGGAGGCGAACGCTTCGGGCGTTCCGACAATCGTGACGAATCAAGGCGGACCGAAATTTATCGTGCGCCACAACGAAACCGGATTCGTCGCTGAAAATCTTAACGACTTTGTAAAATTTTCGCTTCTTCTGATGAACGACGCGGAGAAATTGGCGGCAATGAAAAGCGCGGCGCGTGAATTTGCCAAATCTCGTTCGTGGAACCAGGTTTTCGAATCGGTTTATCAGGCATACGCGGAAGCTCGTGCTGTGTTTGCGGCGACGAAAAAAGATAATCAATGATTAATTCGGAGCATATTCATCGTTCGATTGCCGAGACCGACGATTTGGAAGCGGTCGGCGACGAGCAAATCTCGGTCGGCGACGTTTTCCGCAGTCTCGCCGCGCATCCGTGGCAGATTATCGCGCGCTGGAATTGGAAAGCCGCCTTGCTCGGCGCGCTGCTTCGGGCATCGTTTTACATCACGGTTTATAAAGCAAGCCGGGAAAATTGGCGGGCGGCATTGGCAGCGGCGTTAGTCGAATTTATGTTTCGATTCGTTACATCGGGCGCGTCCGGCGCGCTCGTTCAATCGTTTCGCCGCGCGACACCGGCTTGGCTGGCGACTTTAATCGTCACAATTTCGTTGCCGACCATCAGCCACTCGATAGAATTTTTCACGCATTACGTTCAGGAAACTTATTTCAGTTCGATTCTTCCGGCTTCGGAAAATAACTCGCGGAAAATCGCCTTTGCCGTCTCGGTGCTTTTTTCGGTTCTCTCGGCGATGTTCAATTTGTTCATTATGCGACACGGCGTTTTGCTCGTCGGCGCAGGCAACGAATCAAAATCACTCTGGAGCGACATTAAACGGTTTCCGCCGCTCATCGTCGAGTTCGTTTCGTTTTTGCCAATCGAGATTATCAACTACGTCAAAAACAGAAATTATCTTCCGGCAATCGGAATTTTTATAGGCTTCGGTTTTGTCGTCGGAACCATCTTGGGCGTTTTTCGCGGCAAATGGTCGTGGGCGTGGACGACCGCTTTGGGCGCGTGGGCGATTTTTTTCGCATTTACATTGCTGGTCGCCGTCGTCTTACATTTCATCAACCGGCGCAATGGGGAAAAGGAAGGTTGACGGTGTGACGATGAGACGGTAAGAAAATGTGAGAAAAATCAAATCTCATCGTCTCACCGTCTTTTCCGCCGACGGGCGGTTCTGACGTGCTAATGAAAGACGCTCCGCGAGTAGCATTATTCGCCGATACCTTCCACGAAACCAACGGCGCGGCAAATTTCCTGCGCCGTCTGGTCAATTTCGCCAAAGAAAAAAATTACGAATTCCTGTGCGTTCGTTCCGGCGCGCAAACCAGTCATTACCGGGAAGGCAGCATTTCGCTTCTCGATTTGAAGCGCGGGCGATGCTCGATTCCGATGGACGGCGCGCTGAAGTTCGACCCGTTTTTGTGGAAACATAAAAACCTGGTCGGCAACGCTTTGGAAAATTTCAAACCGGATATTATTCACGTTACCGGCTTAAACGACATCAGCCAATTCGGGTATTATTTCGCTCATTTCCGGCGAATTCCGGCAGTCGCCACCTGGCACACGAACGCGCACGAATACGCCGCCGAACGATTGACGAGCGTGCTTTCGTTCGTGCCAAACAACGCTAAACAGCGAATCGGCAAGACGGTTGAAAACGTGGTTTTCAACGGCTTGATGAAAGTTTATTTTCTGGCGCAGCTACAGCTTGCGCCGAACGAAGAATTAGTCCGCTCGATTCGGAGATTAACCAGCCGCCCGTCGTTTCTCCTCGGTCGCGGCGTGGACACGGATTTTTTTTCGCCAAAGAAAAGACGGCGAGATACCGACGAGATCGTTCTCGGTTTCGTCGGCAGATTGCGCCCGGAAAAAAACGTGCGTTTTCTAAAGCAAATCGAAACGGCGTTGCGGGCAGCGGGCATTGAAAATTACAAATTCCTCATCGTCGGCGAAGGCGGCGAAAGATGCTGGCTCGAAAAGAACTTATGCCGCGCCTGTTTAACGGGCGAAATTTTCGGCGAAGATTTGGCGCGCGCTTACGCGAATATGGATTTGTTCGTTTTTCCGTCGCAGACCGACGCCTTCGGCAACGTCGTTCTCGAAGCGCTGTCGTCGGGCGTTCCGGCGGTGGTGACGAAGCAAGGCGGTCCGAAATTCTTAATCGAACATTGCGTAAACGGTTTTATCGCCGACGACGAAACCGAATTTACCGAAACGGTTCTCGAACTCGTTAAAAACCCGGCGCAAATACGCGTTCTCGGCGCGGCGGCGCGGCAGGCGGCGCAAACGTATTCGTGGGAGCGCGTTTTTGAAAAGATGTTCGAGTATTATAAAATGGGAGCGGGCTTTAGCAAGGGCATCCGCGCGTAGTTAATTTACGGTCAACGGTTGCTTAATTTACTGTGAGACAAAACTGAATTTTTAATTTACGAAAAAATTTCGGCGCTAAATCAAAACTGCCCTCGCATAAACAGAAGTATTAATCAGTGTCAATCAAATCAGTTCACATCACCAATTACTACCACAAAAACTCGGGCGGCATCAGCACGTCTTTTAATAATTTGATGGCTGCCGCCGAAAGACACCGGCGTTACGTTCGCCTGATTGTGCCGGGCGAAACCGAAACTGTTGAAGACGTAAATGAGTTCGCCAAAATTTATTACGTCCCGGCGCGCCAATCGCCGATTTTTGATAAGCGTTACCGCGTGATGATGCCCTGGGATTATATGCCGGACGATTCGATTATCCGCCGAATTTTGCTCAAAGAAATGCCGGAGATGATCGAAGTAACCGACAAATACACGCTTTCAATGTTGGGCGCGATGATTCGCATCGGTAAATTCAAACAAATCGGCAGACCGATGCTCGTGCATTTTTCGTGCGAGCGAATGGACGACAATATCAACTCGTTTCTCGGCGGCGGAGCGGTCGGCAAATGGTTCGCTCGGCGCGTGATGGGCAATTACAATTTTCCGCTGTTCGATTTTCACATCGCCAATTCGCCTTATACCGCCGAAGAATTTTACGAATCGGTCGAAAAATCGAAAAGCCCGAACCGTTCGGATTGGTTTTTCAATTGGTGCTGGCGCGTCTTTAAAGCTCCGCGCATACCGTTTGAAGAACGCATCGCGGTCTGTCCGCGCGGCGTGAACGTCGAGCAGTTTTCGCCCGCCAGAAAATCAGAAAAAATAAAACGCGAGATGCGGACGCGGGCGAATGTCCCCGAAAATTCCGTTGTGCTGCTTTACGCCGGACGAATCTCGCCGGAAAAAAACATTAAATTGCTGCCGGAATTGATGGAAATTCTGGCGAAAGATTCAAGCAGAGATTATCGTCTGTTGGTGGCGGGCGCGGGACCGCAAGCCGATTGGCTGCGCGAAGAAACCGAAAAAAGAATTCCCAACAAAATCATCCAACTCGGACATCTCGACAAAGAAACGCTTTCGGATTACTACGCCAACGCCGACGTTTTCGTGCATCCGAATCCGCGCGAACCGTTCGGCATCGCGCCGCTCGAAGCGATGGCGTCCGGCACGCCGACCGTCGCGCCGAATGCGGGCGGACTACTCGCCTACGCAACGAACGAAAACAGTTGGCTGGTCGAGCCGAGGGCGAAAGATTTCGCCGACGCCGTGCGTGAAATTATGAGCAATGAAGATTTAAGAAATCGAAAAGTCGAGCGGGCGTTTGAAGCCGTTCGCGCCAACACGCGCGAGATTTCGACCGACCGCTTGCTGGCGACTTACGATAAAATGTATGAAGATTTCGAGCGGCGAAAGGAATTGTTCACGGACAGAGAGAAGGCAAAAAACTTTGATTTTGCCGGCGAGTTGTTCAGGAAAGAATTGATGGAAAGATGATTAAAATTTTTGGTCTGAAAAAAAGAATCGTCAAAACATCAGAAAACATAAAGTTGATTTCGAGGAAGCCAAAACGATTTTCGACGACCTGCTGCAAATCTCGACCAATGACCTCGACCATTCTTTCGACGAACGACGTTATATTACGCTCGGAACTTCCATACAAAATCGCCTGTTGATTATCGCTCGTACTTTCGGCGATGATAAAATTAGAATTATCACGGCACGGAAGCCGACCCGAAGCGAACGAAAAAATTATGAAGGGAGAATTCAATGCGTAAGGAATATGATATGAGCCGGGGCGAACGCGGAAAAATTTTTCGGCAAAGTTGACACGAAGAATGCGATTATAGACGACGATGAAACTTTGAGCGAAGTTTTTGAAGAAGAGTTAGCTTTTCTGGAATCAAATCTCGCCCGCATCAAAAATCTCAAATCGAGAATGACTGAACTCGACCGCCCGACGCGCGAAAAAATCTCGCAGAGAATCTCTGACGCCAGCGTAGTTTTAGATAAAATCGCGCTTCCCGAATAAATGCTCGAATTAGTTTTAGCCAACTTAAAAACTCGCCCATTCCGCACGCTCATTAGCATCGTTGGCGTGGCGCTCGGCGTGATTTTGATTTTGCTGTTTACGGGTTTGGCGCGCGGAATGTCGGAGAATATGGCGAAGCGGGCGGCGAACTGGAAGGCGGAAATCGTTTTCACACGTCCGGGCGCGATGGAATTGACGAGTTCAAACGCCTCGGTTTCGACGACCTACGCGCAGCGTTTGCTAGAAATCGAAGGCGTGCAGTCAACCGTTCCGGTCATTCGCTACATCACGCCCGACACGACCGGACGCTGGGGACTGCGCCAGCTCGACGGCGTTGATTGGCAGCCGTTCGCCGAAATGAACGACATTCAAATCGTTGCGGGACGCGCGCCAACTGCGGGCGACGAAATAATTATAGACGAACGGCAAATGGCAGATGACAAATTAAAGGTCGGCGATACGATGGAAATTTTCGGTGGCAAACCATACCAAATCGTCGGCGTGTTCGCGCCGCCGTCGGGCGCGAGAATCAAAATGTCGCTCGCCGCGATGCAGGACGTGCTGGAAGCGCCGAATAAATGCACGTATATTTTAGTCAAGCTAAAAGACGGCGCGAACGCCGCGGAAGTCGCCGCCCGCATCAATCAAACGCTGCCTGGCAATAAAATCAATCTGACGCAAGATTTAATCATTGACGCGCAGGACAGAATTCCCGCGCTGAAAACTTTTCTGCGCGTGTTGGTCGGACTTGGCGCGTTTGTCTCGACGATTTTCGTTTTGCTTTCGATGTATACGACTATTACCGAACGCCGTAAGGAAATTGGCATTTTGAAATCTCTGGGCGCGTCGAAACCGTTCATCATCAGCGTCATCGAGGGCGAAGCGTTTTTCATCGGCATTCTGGGGATTACGCTCGGTTTTGCCACCGCTTTTCTCGCGTCCGCGATTATTCAATTGAGCTTCGACATTCAGTTTGAATTCACTGCGTCTTGGGCACTGACCGCCGCCTTGATTGCGATTGTCGGAAGTCTCGTCGGTGCGCTTTACCCAGCGTGGCGGGCTTCCGCGATTGACCCGGTGGAAGTTATGATGAACGAGTAATCTTTCAGCT
>CADCUR010000105.1:48530-58622 GCA_902805935.1 uncultured Pyrinomonadaceae bacterium | reverse complement strand
CAATCATTTTTTTACCAGCGTCTTTTAAGACGGCGAGTTTCGTATTTTTCGCATCCAAATCAATCGTTTCACAAAACACTAGAATGCAAAATCAGCCTTATTTGATTAATAATATCTTTTTCGCTGGCAGCAAGGTAAAATAGGTGTTTCGTTGAAAAGCGGAAAGTTTTCTATTATGAGCAAACGGATTATAGACAGTTATAAAAAGAAGTTAGAGGGTGAAGAAGGCGTTATCGTCAAACGCGGCGCATCGCTTCGCATCGCGCTGTGTTATCCGAACACGCACGCGGTTGGAATGGCGAATCTCGGTCTGCATACGATGTATGAGCTTTTCAATAAAATCCCGGAGGTTTCGTGCGAGCGCGTTTTTCTGCCGGACGACGCGGAGTTAAAAGAATACGAAAAATCGCGCACGCCGCTTTTGTCTTTGGAGACGCAAACGCCGGTCAAAGATTTCGATGTCGTCGCCTTTTCGATTTCGTTTGAAACCGATTATCTGAATATGGCGCGAATGCTCCAGCTTTCGAGTATTCCCGTCTGGTCAAAAGATAGAAATCATTTTCACCCGCTCGTCGTGATGGGCGGCGCGGCTTCGTTTTTAAATCCCGAACCGATTGCCGATTTCACAGACATCATCGCCGTCGGCGAAGGCGAGATTTTGGCTTTTCAATTGGTTGACGCGATTTTCGAGAACGAAACAAAGGAAGAAATTTTATTGAATCTGGCGCGTATTGGTCGGGGTTTTTACGTGCCGTCTTTATACGACGTAGTTTATAACGACGACGGCACGGTTTTCGACTATCTGCCGAAAGAAACCGGCGTGCCGAAACGAGTCGGACGCGCGCTCGCTTCGACGAATCCGAAAGAAGGAACGTTGCGCCGCGCTATCAAACGAAACGAAACGGAAGTCGTAGATTTTTTGATGAATCAAGACGTTTTCGCACCTTCGACCGCCGTTTGGTCGCCGCAGGCGGAAATGGGCGACCGGCTTTTAATCGAAATTTCGCGCGGCTGTTCGCAAGGCTGCCGTTTCTGCTGGGCAGGTTATAATTACTATCCGCCGCGCGTCGTACCGGCGCGAGATATTCTGGCAAAAGCGAGCGAGTGGCGTGGAAAGACAAATAAAATCGGCTTGGTTTCAACGGCTGTTTGCGATCATCCCGAAATTTCTACAATCTTGAGCGAACTGCGAAAAATGGAGTATCGCATCTCGGTTTCATCTCTCAGATTAGACCAGATTTCCGAGGAACTGCTCGACGCGCTCGTCGAATCTAAAGACCAGCAAATCGCCGTCGCGCCTGAAACCGGCTCGGACAGATTGCGCCGCGTGATTAATAAAAATTTAACGAACGACGAAATCGTGGACATCTGCGGCGCGGTTTTCGACCGCGGAATGCTGACCGTCAAACTTTATCTGATGGTCGGTTTGCCGACTGAAACGCAGGAAGATTTGGAAGAAATGATTGTTCTCGTCGAACGAATCAAAGACCGGATGCTCGAAGCCGGAAAGCGGTTTGGGAAAGCCGGAAAAATCATTCCGAGTTTAAACGGGTTGGTTCCGAAACCGAATACGCCGTTTCAGTGGGATGCGGTTTGCGACGAGAAGGAATTGAAAAATCGCCTGAAATGGACGGCGAAAAATTTATCGCGCATACCGAACGTCGAAGTGCGGATGATGTCGGCGCGAATCGCGCACGAACAAGCGTTGTTTTCCTCAGGTGATAGAACCGTCGGGCGGGTTATCGAAGCGGCAGCGCGAATGAAAGGAAACTTAAACGAGGCTTTGCGCGAAACCGGAATTGACGCCGCGTTTCACACTTCGAGAAATCGCTCTTACGATGAATTTCTGCCGTGGTCAATCGTTGATTCGGGTTTATCTTTTGAATTTTTGCGAACCGAACATGAAAAATCGCAGGCTTCTCTATCGAGCAAACCGTGTCCGGCGGTGGAAAAATGCACGACCTGCGGCGTTTGTCCGACGACTTGGCTGGCAAATGCTCCTGCCGGTCTGGTGCAACTGCAATCTTTGCGAACTCCTCGGCGCGCGTTGACGGTTACTGTGTAGCTACCGAATCTTTCATCAAAAATCCGGTCGGCGTGGCGGTGTGGTCGAATTTATAATTGTAGGTGTAAATACCGAACGGCAGAATCGCAACTTTTTTCGAGTAGTAAACGTGCGCCAGCACTGTGTTATTGCCCGGTTTGACTTGAACCACGGCGTCGGGCGGAATATCGTTTGCGGCAATCGCTTTTTGCAGTTTTCCCTTGACCATTTCAACAGGCGTGATGCCTGGCGGAACCGCCATTCCCTGCACCACTGCCGTTTGCATATCCTGTTTGAAACTCTCCGCCTCGTAAGCGATTGGTATGTAATTTATGCCGGCGTTTCCGATTAAAATTATAACCACCAGCACGGCTAAAAATTTGACGCTGGCGCCGCCCTGTTCAAAACTTCTGTTTTCTATTTTTTTTTCTGTCATTGATAAAATCCTCTAATGCGTGAAACTTTCAGAGTAATTTTTGGTGCAAGACTTTTTCGAGCGTTTCGTAAACGAGTGATGGCGCGATGTCTTTGTTTTCGACGATGATCGGCTTGCCGATTTCTTTTAGGAGAATCCACTGCAGCGAATTGCCGGTTGTTTTTTTATCGAAGGCGAAGGCTTCGGAAACTTTTTCGAGGTTGATGTTTTGTGCGTCGGGAAGCTTTCCGACACGACATAAAACATCGTTCAACAAGTTTAATTCATTTTCATCTAAAATTTCAAGCTTTTTTGAAAGCGCGGCAGCAAATAAAATTCCGTAGCCGACGGCTTCGCCGTGTTTGAAACGTTTGTAATCAGTGACTTTTTCGAGCGCGTGAGCGAGCGTGTGTCCAAAATTCAAAATTTTACGCGATTTTTCGTCGCTTCTTTCAACAGCTTCTCTTTCGTCCTGCATCACGATTTTTGCTTTGAAGGCGATTTGCGCTGCGATTAAATTTTCGAGCGCGTCAACGAATTTCTCGTCGGAAAAAGAGCGTTTGAATTTACTCAAAGAAAAGTTTTTCGTAAATTCGGCGGTTTGATTAAAAAGTTTTCGGTCGGCGATGGCGGCTTGTTTGACGGCTTCGCAAAACCCGGCGACGAGTTCGCGGCGCGGCAGAGTTTTCAGTGTTTTAACGTCAATTAAAACGCCGCGCGGCTGGTGAAACGCGCCGATTAAATTTTTGCCGAAACCGCTGTTAACGCCGGTTTTTCCGCCGACTGATGAGTCAATCATCGAGAGAAACGTCGTCGGCATTTGCAGAAAAGCCAAACCGCGCAGAAAAATCGCCGCCGCAAAGCCCGCCAAATCGCCGACCACGCCGCCGCCGACCGCGACGACCGCATCGGTGCGCGTCAATTTGTTTTCGCCGAAAAATTCAAGCAGACTTTCCAAGACGCGAAAATTTTTATGTCTTTCTCCGTCTTTCATCAAAAAAACGCGCGTTTGAAAATTTTGACTTTCAAACGCGCGCGTGACCGCTTTGCCATATAAACCGAAGACTTTCCGATTTGAGACAAGCGCGATTTTTCGCGTTTTGGGCGAAAGACATTCGCGCGCCCAAACGCCGCTGGTTCCCAACAAATCGTGTCCGATTTCGACGGCGTATTCGTGCGGATTATTTTCGAGTTTAACCGTAACTTTTTTAATTTCCATAGCTCAAAATGTTTTCAACTTTTGAAAATAATAACAAAAAGCAAAGGGACGAAAGATGACGATAAACGAAAGCCCGTTTGACTTTCTTCATCCCTCATCCTTCATCCCTCAACCCTTTAAAATTGAGAGCAGGCGAAGCAACGTGGAAGTGTGCCGCACCTGCCAATTCGTGATTACTGTCCTCACCCCAGCAACCACTTGAGACGAAGGTTTTACCCACGTCTCAGTTGAATAAATATACAATCTTTTTATTCCGGTTGGCAAGCCCGACAAAACACATTCAAAGAATAGGAAAGCGGAAAAGTGAAAAAGGTTAAAAGTGAAAAAGTTAGAGATGTAAAAGCGAAAAAGTGAAAAAGCAAAAAACGAAACGAATATTCGATAAGCCTTTTCACTTCTCCGCTCTTAACCTTTTTCACTCTTTTGCCTTCTAGCCTAAACTTTTCCTGGTAACTTCTGCCAAATGATTCGCCTGTTTTTCAATTTGCGTTTGATTTTCGCCTTCAATCATCACCCGCGCCAGATTTTCCGTTCCCGAATAGCGCAGAAGAAGTCGTCCTTTGCCGCCGAGTTGATTTTCGATTGCCTGTGCCGCTTCAGCTATTTCGGGAACTTCCTCAAACGGCAACTTTTCGCGCACTTTGACGTTCACCAGAATCTGCGGAAATCTGGTGAAACCCGTTGTCATCGCCGATAAAGTCAAGCCGTTTTCCCGAACCGCTTCGAGCAGAAAAAGCGTCGTCAGCATTCCGTCACCGACAAGACTTTGAAATGGAAAAATGATATGTCCCGATTGCTCGCCTCCGATTGACGCATCGGTTTCGAGGAGTTTGGCGAGAACGTATTTGTCGCCGACAGAGGTTCGCACGAGCTTGATGTTTTTTGATTCGAGAGCGATTTCCAAACCGACGTTGCTCATCACCGTTGACACAACCATTCGATTTTTTAACTTCCCGTTCGCCTCAAGATGATTCGCCATAATCCACAAAACCGCGTCGCCGTCCACGAGATTTCCCTGCTCGTCAACAAACAGCGAGCGGTCGGCGTCGCCGTCAAACGCCACACCAAAATCCGCCTTTTCTTCGAGAACCTTTTTTTGCAAATTCTCCAGATGCAGGGATCCGCAGTTATCGTTGATATTTACGCCGTCGGGCGCGTCGTTGATAGCTACTATTTCCGCGCCGAATTTTTTGAAAAGTTCCGGCGCGAGCTTGCAGGCTGCGCCGTTGGCGCAATCCATAACTATCCTTAAATCAGTCAAATCAAGCGTCTTAAACTCACCGGCAAGATAATTTATGTAACTCTCCTGATAATCTACAGCGCGAACGCCCAACTCGCCTAGTTCTCCCGCAGTTTGATTTTCGATGTTTACCCCGTAGATGTCTTTTTCAATTTCCCTCTCGATTGACTCGTCAATCTTTTTTCCCGTCGGCAGAAAGATTTTTATGCCGTTGTCCTGATACGGGTTGTGCGACGCGCTGACGACGACGCCCGCGTCGAAATGAAATTTTTTCGTTAAAAAAGCGACGCCCGGTGTAGTGATAATTTCCGCCGATTCGCAGTCGGCTTCCGCCGCGCCCGCGCCCGCGCAAAAGGCTCGTTCAATCCACGCGCCCGATTCGCGCGTGTCACGCCCGACAATGAATCGCGGGCTGCGTCCGAGTTTTTCGGTAAATTGCCGCGCTAGAGAATTGCCGATTGTCTCGATTGTTTTTTCATCGAGCGGAAACGCGCCCGCTTCACCGCGGATGCCGTCGGTTCCAAAAAGTTTTTTCATAAAAATTATTAAATTTCATGCTTTAGATCAGCCGTTTTAATCTAAAACCAATTACGCGCAAGATTTCAGTTATACCGTAAAACCCGCTTCGACAACAAATTCGCCGATTACATAAAGATACGTTGTTGTAACCATAAACTTTTCTCACCGGATTTGACAACCTTTTATCTTTTGCGCGAATCTTTAAAGGCGCAGACTTATAAAGTTTGTTTCAGAATCGAGATACGACCAATCGGCTCGCCTCTAAGTTTCGACTCTCCGTAAAATTTATGAAAATATCCATTTCCGCCATAATCTTTGTCGCCTGTGCATCAATCAACGCTTTTGCTCAAAACGCCGCGCCGCCACAGACCGTGCGCCCGCGCAACGTTTCAAGTCCAACGCCCACGCCGACGCCGAGGGCACGGGTAATTATCACGAATCTGCCGTCGCCGTCACCAACCCCTATTTCAACGCCGCGACCTTCGGCGACGCCGATTCAAAACTCGTTGCCGCCCGACGTTCCGATTGCGCCGTTGCCGACTCCGACGCCGCGCCCGTTGCCGACGTTTTACAAACCTCTGAGTTACGCGGAAATTAAAAGCAAAATCAGCGAGGCGAAAAGACAAATGCAGGCGCGTCCGATGCCGACAGCGCTGGTTACGGGAAGTTTTTTGGTGACTGATGTCATACGCATCGCCTACTACGATTACAAAACGGCAGACATAGATTATGTCGTGATGATGAAAACCGCGTTTCTCGACAAAAACAATGCGGAAATTTCGGTGACCACTTCAAACGGCAGTCTTGTGACGGTAAAAAACATCCGCGCTAACGGCGTGAATACGCCCGTGATGATTATTGACCAAGAGAATAAAGCGCATCTGCCGCTGCTCGTTCAGTATCCAATTGAGCGCAACGGCGCCTATTATGAGACGGCTTATTATATTTCGACGCATCCCGGCATCGTCACGCCGGAAGTCGTCGGCGCGGGGAAGATTTACATTCGCAACGTTTTGGATACGGCGCGGGCGAATCTGCAAAAGAAAGGCGTTTTCATCTCGCCGCAAGTAACCGACATTGCCGAACGGCTCGCCGTCGTCGAACACGTTGACCATCAGCGTTTCCGCCGTGAATATCATCCGAATATCTTTAACGATGTCTTCTCACTTTTCGCTTTAAATGAAGGTCAAACTTATCGTTACTCGGTCAGTTCGGCGGGCGCGGGCGGAATGGTGCAGATGATTCCATGGACTTACAATATGATTCGGTCGCGCCACGCAAGCGTCGGTTTAATTCCCGATTTTGTCGAAGGAATGCGAAATCACCAGAACGCGGCGCAGGCGATGCTGCTGTATATGCAGATGACTTGGAGCGAGTTAATCTCAAACGAAACAATCTACAACGCCGTCGCCGAAAAAATTGCGACGCCGGCGGAATTGATGTCGGCGGGCTACAATTCAAATCCGGCGAAACTGCCCGGCTACATCAGGCGCGGCGGCGAAAACTGGCGCAATCTGATTCCGAAGGAAACGCAAATTTATCTGCAAATCAACGCTTCGATGGACAAACACGTGCCGTATCTGCCACGCGCGAAGTAATTTCAAAAACCCAAATTTTTAGCCGCGAACAAACACGCGCAGAACACGAAATTAAGTCCAGAAAATTTTTCGTGAATTTTCGTGTTTGTTCGCGGCTAATTTTTTTCAGTGTCTTTGTCGTGTAAAATAAATTTATGCAAGAACGTCTGCAAAAACTCATCGCGCAAGCCGGAATCGCTTCTCGCCGCCAGGCTGAACAACTGATTCAGGCGGGCGAAGTTTCCGTCAACGGCGAAATCGTCACCGAACTCGGCACGAAAGCCGACCCGGAAACCGATCACATCAAAGTCGGCGGCAAGCTAATCAATCCGAAAATCGGCAAGCGCGAAAAAGTTTACATTTTATTGAACAAACCGAAAGGCTATTTGTCGAGCGCGGCTGACCCGGAAGGCAGAAACTTGGTTACTGATTTAATCGCGCCGAAATTCGGCAAACTGCATCCGGTCGGGCGACTCGATTACAACACCGAAGGCTTGATAATTCTGACGAACGACGGCGATTTTACGAATTTGGTCGCGTCGTCGAAAACGGTCGAGAAAGTTTACGAAGTCAAAGTCAAAGGCTTGCCGAACGAAAACGCGATCAATAAATTGAGACGCGGCATTCGGCTTGATGACGGCTTTAAAACCGCGCCCGCCGAAATCAAAGAATTAAAACACACGGAAAATAACGGCTGGTATGAAGTAACTTTGCTTGAGGGACACAACCAGCAAATCAGAAAAATGTTCGATGCAATCGGTCATTCGGTCGTGAAATTACGCCGCATCTCCATCGGACACATCAAAGACGACCGCATCGCGGTCGGGGCGTATCGGCTGCTCGACGCGGACGAAGTGAAAAAATTTACAAACCCCGCGCCGAAAAATTCCGCCCGCCAAAAATAATCTATCGAAGCGCGCGATGTTCGACCATCAAGCATAGATTCTGCACGACTTTGATTCCGTTCTGCGCCAATTCTTGCGCCGCTTCGTCGTTGTAAATTCCCGACTGCATCCAAACGGCTCGCGGTTTTTTCGCCAGAATGTCGGCGGTGTGCTGCGCCACGTCCGCCGAGCGCCGAAAAATATTTACCAGATCAATCTCGCCGGGTATATCAACCAATTTTCGGTAAACTTTCGCGCCCAAAATCTCGGTCGCTTCCGGGTAATAAACCGGCACGGGAACGATTTCAAAGCCCGCGTTTTTCATATATTGCGGCACGTAAAAGGCGGGTTGAAACGATTGCGCTTCGGTCTTGATGCCGAGAACGGCGATGCGTTTCGTGTTTGTTAATAAATCCGCGATTTCCGCGTCGCGGTCGAGAATGTTTTTTTGCCAATCCATAATTTTTAATCGGTCGTAACGTCGAACGCTAGTTTTTTATTTAATCGCCGATCACTCGGCAGTTTTGGTGTGCCAAAAAGCCCAGGCAATCATAACAAATTGCAGCGGCAATCTTAAATAAACGAGCGCCTGATTAAATTCGGGAAACAAATTCGCGTTCAACGCCATATAAATATTCGCCGGATAAACCGCGATTAAAAGCGCAATGATTCCCCAAGCAGCCGAGCGAGTAAACTTTGGAATTAAAAGTAAAACGCCAAGCGCGATTTCAAAAAATCCGCTCAAATAAATCAGGAAAAGCGGCGCGGGCAAAACGGGCGGCATTATTTTCAGGTAAAACGCCGGATTGATAAAATGATTCGCGCCTGCCAAAACGAAAGCGATTGCCAGCAGCCATTTGAAAATTGATTTGATATTGCTCATCAAAGATTATTTTATTCGCGTTTTTTGATACAATTTAATTAACTTTAAGACTTTAATTTTATATATGAATTTTGAATTAAACGAAGAGCAGCAACAAATAAAAGCAAGCGTCCGCGAATTCGCCGAAAGCGAAATCAAGCCGCACGTGATGGAATGGGACGAAGCCCAGCGTCTGCCCGAAGAGTTGCGCCCTAAGCTCGCCGAACTCGGTCTGATGGGCGTGATTTTTCCCGAAGAATACGGCGGCGCGGGAATGGGCTACATCGAATACGCGACGATTATCGAAGAATTGGCGCGCGTTGACGGCTCAATCGGTCTGTCAGTGGCAGCGCACAACTCGCTTTGCTCGAATCATATTTATATGTTCGGCACCGAGGAGCAAAAACAGAAATACCTCGTGCCGCTCGCGCAGGGCGAAAGTTTCGGCGCGTGGGGTTTGACCGAATCCGGCGCGGGTTCGGACGCTTCCGGGACGCGGACGAATGCGGTGCGCTCGAACGGCGGCTGGCTGGTAAACGGCTCGAAAAATTTCATCACGCACGCGATTTCCTGCAACACACTCGTCGCCGTCGCCGTCACCGACCGCGAACGCGGCAACAAAGGAATTTCGGCGTTTATCTTCGACAAAACGATGGAAGGTTTTCGCGGGGACAAAAAGGAAAATAAATTGGGAATGCGCGCGTCGGAAACGGCTTCGGTCGTGTTTGAAGATTGCTACGTGCCTGACGAAAACCGCCTCGGCGACGTAGGCGAAGGCTTCACCCAATCAATGAAAATTCTCGACGGCGGGCGCATTTCCATCGCCGCTCTGTCGGTCGGCATCGCTCAAGGCGCGTTTGAAGCCGCCGTCAGATACGCGAAAGAGCGGCAGCAATTCGGTCATCCGATTGCCGAGTTTCAAGCGATTCAATTTAAACTCGCGGATATGGCGACGCAAATCGAAGCCGCCCGGCTCTTGACTTTGCAAGCCGCGACGATGAAGGACGCGGGCGTCAAATTAACGAAACAATCGGCGATGGCGAAACTCTACGCTTCGGAAGTCGCCGTCCGTGTCGCTGAAGAATCAATTCAGATTCACGGCGGTTATGGTTACACGAAAGATTATCCGGCGGAAAAATACTGGCGCGACGCGAAACTCTGCACCATCGGCGAAGGCACGAGCGAAATTCAAAGATTGGTGATTGCCAAGCAATTATTGAAGGCATAAAAATATGGCGGAATTGAAATTAACGGCGATTTACGAAAGGGCGGAAGAAGGCGGCTATGTCGGTTACGTCGCCGAACTTCCCGGCGCGAACACGCAGGGCGAGA
>CADCUR010000105.1:0-48520 GCA_902805935.1 uncultured Pyrinomonadaceae bacterium | reverse complement strand
ATCCGGCGGAAAAGTACTGGCGCGACGCGAAACTCTGCACCATCGGCGAAGGAACATCTGAGATTCAGCGTTTGGTCATTGCAAAGCAATTATTGAAAGCCTAATAGTTTATGTTTGAAACAAAACAAATGAACGGAGATTGAAGTTTTCGATCTCCGTTCATTTGTTTTAAGCCTCGCTCAAAATCTCCGCGTTTTGGTGGTCAGCATTTTTAACTCGCCGCATTCTCACGAACCAAACAACGCCCGCGCTCGCCGATAAAATTCCCGAAATAATCAACAATGTTTGCGGTGAAATGTGATACATCAACTCCGCCGAAAAATAACTCGACAGACCGAAAATCGTCATCTCGGCGCCGCGGTCTAAAGTCGAGATGCGCCCGCGAATGTAGTCGGGCAAACTGCGCTGGAACATCGTTTCCTGCACGGCGTATTCGACGCCGACGATTGCGCGCGAAACGAATGTAAAAAACGCGAGCAGCATGAGGCTCGGCATCAGACCGCCGACGGAAAATAAAATTCCGTGAGCGATTAAAGTCCAGCCGACGAAAGAAACGTGGCTGTTGCGACGACTCAGAATCATTTCCGTGCGGTGAGCGATCATCATTCCGAGAAACAAACCGAAACCGCTCGCCGTCCATAAAATCGCCACGGCTAAATCGGGATTCCAATTTTCGCGCGCGGCGAAAACGACGCCGCCCATTCGCTCGAAGATGACATTGATCGCGCCGCCGCCCGTCGCCCAGATAATGTTCATTATCAAAATCGTCAGCGCGAAATGATTTTTGACGGTGTAATGAAATCCCTCTTTTAATTCGCTGAAAAACGACGGGCGTTTAGAATCGTTTTCATCTTCCGTTTTGGGCAACGCGCCCGCCAACGCCGGCGATTCTAAAATCTCCGCGTCTCCGTGTCGCCGCGGCGACGCGTCGCTTTCGCGCGTCGCCGCTTCGGGAATCAGCCAAACCGAAAATGCGGAAACGGCGAATGACGCGGCATTAATTAGAAAAGCGACTTTGTAGCCGAAAATCGCCGCCGCCCAACCGCCGAGCGCCGAGCCGAGCGCCATCAGCAAAAACCTAGACGAAAACATCAGCGCCGTTCCCGCCAACAGTCCGTCTTTGCCGGTCAGATTCGGCGTCGTCGCATTTTTCGCGCCTTCAAAAAACGCGCCGAACAGCGAAAGCAAAATCGTCGCCGTGTAAGCCAGCCAGAGATTTTCCGCGCTCGTCACAAGCAAAAACATCAGCGCGACGATAACGCGAATCAAATCCGCCCAAATCATCACTTGCCGCCGCGAAAAGCGATCAACGAAAGTTCCGGCAATCGGCGAAAAAAACGCGAACGGCAAAAGTCGGCAGACGAACAAAATTCCCGCTGCCGTCGGCGAAGAGTCCGAAACGACGCGCACTAAACCGAGCGCGGCGATAAAATTAAACCAATTGCCGAGTTCCGAAACTATCTGTCCCCAAAACAAGTTGCGGAAATCCGGGTTGCCTTTCAATAATTGCGAATACGTTAAATTCATAAAAATTCGGTCTCAGGTCTTCGGTTTTCGGTCTTTGTAAATCCGCAATCCCAAATCCTAAATCCCAAATCAAAAAAGCCGCCAGGTTTGAAACCCGGCGGCTTTCAACCATTCAAAAATAAAAATTTATCAACTGCCTGTAAAATTCGCGTGACGTTTTTCAAAAAATGCTTGGACGCCTTCTTTAAAGTCGTTCGATTTGCCAGATTCGATTTGCAGTTTGTGTTCTAAATCAAGCTGCTGCGGCAAATCGTTTGAAAAGCTCTGGTTGAGCATTTTTTTAATTCGCCCGATTGCGCCGGTCGGCGCGAGCGCGAATTTTTTCGCCATTTGCAGCGATTCATGCATTAAATTTTCGCCTGCTACGACTCGATTTATCATACCGACTTGTAACGCTCTTTCCGCCGTCAAAGTTTCGCCCGTCATAAAAAGTTCCGCTGCCAGTTTTTCGCCGACCGCTCGCGGCAGGAAAAAACTTCCGCCGCAATCGGGCGACAAACCGATTCGCACAAACGCTTCGTTAAACGTCGCGTTCTCGGCTGCCAAAACCAAATCACAGGCAAGCGCGAAATTCGTTCCCGCGCCCGCGCACACGCCTTGCACCGCCGCAACGAACGGAATCGGCGTTTCCCGAATTAACAAAATTACGTCGTGTAGAGCCTTCAAAGGCTCTTCCAAAAACGCTTCGATTCTGCCTTCTTTTTGCCACATCTGTTGCATCTCGCGCAAATCGCCGCCCGAACAAAACGCTCTGCCTTCGCCGGTTAAAACGACGGCTCGCGCGTTATCGGCAATCGCTCGCTCAAACGCCGCACGCAAATCTTTCGTCAATTGCAGCGAAAGCGCGTTTAGGGCTTCGGGACGATTCATCGTGACAATCGCCGCCGTTTCATTTAATTCATATTTGACGGTTTCAAAACTCATATTTTCAAAGGGAAAAAGGGGGAAAGGAGAAAAGTGAAAAAGCAGACTGAATATCTGTCAACAAAACTTTTTCACCTTTTCACTTTTTCACCTTTAAGCGAAGCGAACGCGCGATTTATTTGCCTGATGACAGTCTTTGCACAAAACCGAGCGTCCGACTTTCGGCTGGAAAGGCACGTGGTCGTGTTTGCCGCAGTGGTCGCAGACAATATCAAATCGCGCGGGAGCGTTCGCGCTCGCCGCCGCTTTTTTCGAGCGGCATTTCGGACATCGCTGCGGCGGCATCATATTCCGCTGATAAAAAATTCCCTGTTCCTTTTCCGTGTAAAGAAAAACGTCTTTACACTGCATGCACGACATTTCCAAATCTGGCATTGTTGTTTTTTCTCCTGTTCTGGCGGCGTATTCTTTGGCGAGAAGTGTATCACAAATCAATGAAATTTATAACCGAAAGTTTTATTAATCCGCGCTCAACTGCACGACGTGATTTTTTACCGTCTCGCCCAGCGTTTCGAGATTATAACCGCCTTCGAGACACGAGACGATTCTGCCCGCGCAAACCTCGTTCGCCCACTGTTTAACCGTTTTTGTCATTTCGACGAAATCCGCGTCGAGCAGCTTCAATTGTCCGAGCGGGTCGGCTTCGTGCGCGTCGAAACCGGCGGAGATAAAAATCAAATCCGGCTGAAAGTGGCGGCGAATATCGCCGAGCGCGTTTTCAAACATTCGCTTGTGTTCGTTCGCCGGAGTTCTGGCTTTGGTCGGTATGTTGAGCGTAAAATCTTTGCCGCGTCCGAAACCGGTTTCGCCGCGCGCGCCGCTGCCCGGATACCACGGATATTGATGCTGCGAAAAGAAAAAAACCGTCGGGTCGTCATAGAAAATTCCCTGCGTCCCGTTGCCGTGATGTACGTCCCAGTCAACGATTGCAACGCGCTCGATTTCCTTATATTTATTCTGCGCGTAACGCGCGGCGACGGCGACGTTATTAAACAAACAAAATCCCATCGCGTGTTCGGCGGTCGCGTGATGTCCGGGCGGACGCACCGCCACGAAAGCGTTTTTCGCTTCCCCGCTCATCACCACGTCAACCGCGCGGCACGCGCCGCCCGCGCCCAACATTGCCGCGTCAAATGAGTTTAGGGAAACAATCGTATCGGCATCGAGCCGCTCCAAACCGTTTTCAAACGCGCCTTCGACGCGCTTGAAATGTTCTTTCGTATGCGCGGCTTGAATCAAACCTCTGGAAGCCTGTTCGGGCTTGATTTCGATTAAACTTTCCCACAACTTTTTATCGTTTCGCAGCGCGTTCATCACGACTTCGTAACGGCGCGGCGTTTCGGGATGACCGAAGCCGGTATCGTGTTTTTGGTAAACCGGATGATGGATTAGTGCTGTTTTCATAAAAAAACTTTAACGCTGGTGACGCAGAGGCGCAAACATTTTTGAGGCAAATAAATTTCGCAAAGTTATTTTATTTTGCTTTTCCTCTACGTCTCTGTGCCTTTTTGCGTCTTTGCGTTAAAAAATCTTCTAAATAAAAGCCGCTTCGTGCAGCAATTTGCCGGTCGCAAATCTTTCCAAACTCAAACACGAAACGTCTAAAAAACTCGCTGCGCCGTCGAGAACGATTTCCGCCATCGCCCTGCCCGCAGCGGGCGAATGCATTACGCCGTGTCCGCTAAAACCGCTGCAAAAATATAAATTTTCAACACGAGCGCAGCCGCCGATAATCGCGTGATGGTCGGGCGTGTTTTCATAAAGTCCGGCGCGGCATTTTTCTCTAACGATTGTCGTTTCGGCTAAAAACGGCGCGCGATGTCTCGCCTGCTCGTAAACTTTCGGAATAAAAGATTCGTCGAAATTTGTGTCGAATGAGGGCTTTTCGTTTGCGTCGGGATATGCGAAAAGAACGTCCGTGTCGTCGGCTGACGGATTGACGAAATCCGTGGCGGGTCGGAAATGGAAGCCGCTGCCCAAATCAATTACCATCGGCAGATTCGCGGGTAAAGGTTTTGCGCTTTTCGCCCATACGATTTGACGCTTTTGCGGCTCGACCGGCAAATCAACGCCCGCCGTTTTCGCTAAACCTCTCGCCCACGCGCCCGAACATAAAACGACTTTTTCCGCTTCGATTTTTCCTTTGTCGGTTTCAACGCCGACGATTTTTCCGCCGCGCGTTTCGATTGTCGTAACTTGCGTTTCCGTTTGAATTTTCGCGCCGTTCGCCGTCGCTTTTTCTGCAAATCCGTGCATTAACGCGAGCGGATTGATAAAACCGTCATTCGCGCCGAAACTTCCGCCCGTAATATCTTCGCAGTT
Source organism: uncultured Pyrinomonadaceae bacterium (assembly GCA_902805935.1). GTDB lineage: Bacteria > Acidobacteriota > Blastocatellia > Pyrinomonadales > Pyrinomonadaceae. Next base: position 43,747 of record CADCUR010000105.1, on the reverse strand, counting down.
CAATCCAACGACGATTTCGGAAATCGCCTTCGTGTCAATAATCTCGACGGCTTTTACGCCGAGCGATTTCTGCTTTTCGACGTTTCTCCGCAAATAATCGAATTGCTTTCGGTCGGTCGCAAAAAACAAATAGCCGCGCGGCTCATATCCGCAATCGAAATCGCATTCGCGGAAAAAGTCGAGCGAATAAAGCGACATTTTGATATTGATGTCGGTTTCAAATTGAGCGCGCACGCCGCCCGTCGCTTTGCCGGTCGAACCCAACCCGTGCTGATTTTCTCTCTCCAAAATCAAAACATCCTTTGCGCCGCGCTCTGTCAGATGATACGCGACGCTCGCGCCGATTACGCCGCCGCCGATGATGATGATTTCCGTTTTTCTCATTTATTCCGACTCAACGCCAGCCGCTTTCATCACAAAATCCGGCGTTTTCGGTTCATCAGGCAAAATCGTTTCCCTGCCTTTCGCCAAAGCCCAGCGATGGAGCCACGAAATTCCGGCGCGTTTATTAAAAGTGTCCGGCAGTTTGTAAGACTCATCCTTCAGTGCCTCTTCCAAAGTTATAAATTTGTAACCGCGCTTTTCAAGCATTTTCGCAATATCGTCAAAGTAATCAGAGTTGATGAAGTTTGCGTGAAGCAGCAGGATTTGTTTGATCTCGCGGTTGAACAATTTGAACGATTGCCGTTCCCAGTAATCCATTTTGCTTTCAAGATAAGGCAAGTATGCCGCGCCGATACGCTTCATCAAATTTTTATCGTTTTTATCAAAAGCGTTGTCATATGCGCGGGCAAAAATCCAGTCGGCGTTATCAATTGTGACCGGCGCGATGGTATAGCCATTTGCGAGCAAAAACTTGTTCAATCCGTCTTTGACTTCCAAACTCAAACCCGTTTGCAAATACGGGTGGCGAAAAAAGCGCAGAGTTTTTCCTTTCGCCCGCATCAGTTTTTTCGTGATGACTTCGCCGCGCGTGATGTCGTTTTCGTAATCGGCGAGTTCGATGTTGTTCAGACTGCGGTGCGAAAATGTATGGTTGCCAAGTTCCAAATCCGCATTAAGCCAACTATGCAGCAAGTCAATTTGCGCTTCATCCGGTTTATCGCCTGCGTAAAGTTTGTTTTCGTTGACGAAACCGACGGCGGGAACTTTCGCTTTGGTGATGTGCGCGAGCAGTTTTTTAGTAATTTCCCGGCGCGTCTTTAAATCTCCGCGCGTCGAAACGACGGGCAAATCGTCAATCGTAATAGCAATGAATCGCTGCGTTTTATTTTGTGCTTGAACGGAAAACGCTAAACAAAAGGCGAGAAATAGCAAACCAATTAAATTAATTTTCATAAAATTATTTGGCAAAGACCTGTGAAAAATCCGCGAAGCCTTTAAATTCGAGCGCGTTGCCGCTTGGGTCGAGAAAAAACATCGTCGCCTGCTCGCCCGGCTCGCCCGCAAAACGAATCTTCGGTTCGATGATGAACTCCACGCCTTTGATTTGCAGCCGTTGGGCGAAGGCTTTGAAATTTTCCATCTCCAGAACGATGCCGAAATGCGGGACGGGAACGTGATCGGCGTCTACTTCGTTTTCGTGCCGCACGCCGGCGGCTTCAGGCGCGAGATGCGCGACGATTTGATGCCCGAAAAGATTGAAATCAATCCATTCATTGGAACTTCTGCCTTCTTGACAGCCTAAAACCCCGCCGTAAAATTTTCGGGATTCTTCCAAATCCTTCACCGGAAAAGCTAAATGAAATAAGTTGTTCATAAATTTTAAATTCTTTTTAGACGTTTTTCGCCAACTGTCGTATCGCGCCTAAATGATATGCGGTGTGCGCGATAATCGCCACCGCGTCGCCGATGTTGCTGCCGTCCCATGTCTCGACTTCGGCGAACGTCCGCAAAACATTTTCATAGGCTTTACGAACTACGCCGCGCAGAGCGTTCCATTCGGCGTCGTTCACTTCCTCGATTAACCAGCTTTGCTCCCAGTTGACCGCTTCGGTTCTGCCTCGGATAAACTCGCACAGACGGTCGAGATAAAACTTAAAATGTTCGGTGTGCGCGGCAATCGTGGTCCCGTTAATTTGGCGCGAAACCTGTTCTGCCGAAAGCGCGTCGAGCGTTGTGAAAACGCCCGCGCCTCGGTCGAGATACGCGCTGCCTTCGCCTTCAGGCGAACCTTCAAAAGTTTCACGTAAAATGAGTAAAACGTCTTTCAGAAAATCTTCTTTTTTAATCATATCCATCGTTTGTTTGCAAATATTTTAACGCAAAGGCGCAAAGGCGCAAAAACTCAAAGTCTTTAAAAAGCGTTTTGTTTTCCTTTGCGCCTCTGCGTCGGCGACGCCTTTGCGTTAAAATGTTCTTAAATTCTATGGCAACCGAAAATATCGAAAAATTCGTCAGCGAATTCGCCCGCAGTTTGCAGGAGGAAACTTTTGTCAAAATGACTTTGGGCAATTATCGCGGAAGCGACGCGCATTTGCAAAAATTATTAGTTCGATTGGTCGAAACAAGGCGCGGCGTGCGGCTTTTCTTCTTGTTCCGGCAGGACACGCGCGATACGGCAAAGAATTTCGATTACGCAGAAGGCGTCGCTAAAATCCGAGAATTTCTCGGCGCGGATTTTTTCAGCGGTCATTTGTTCACGCTCGAAAATGATTTTCAGCTCGACATCGGAAAACGAGGCAAATCGCGGCTGAACGTCGCCAAACCGACTTTTAAGACGAAACCGGAAATCGCGCACGACCGCGATAAACAAACGCTCGTTAACCCGAACAGTTTTTATCTAAAAGCGCTCGGCATCACGACCGACCGCGGCGAAATCCGCGACAAGCAGCAGGACAAATGGCGGCAGATAAATAAATTCGTCGAAACGCTCGGCAGTCTGGTTGATAAATCGCCGCTCGCCAAACGCCGCGAACTCAAAATCGTTGATATGGGTTCGGGCAAAGGCTACCTGACGTTCGCCGCTTACGATTATTTTGCGAACACGCGCGGCATCAACGTGAAAATCACCGGCGTTGACACGAAAGCCGAACTCGTCTCGATTGATAACGACATTGCCAAGGCGTCAGAGTTTGAAAACTTACGATTCGTCCACGGCTGGATCGGCGATTACGCGCTCGAAGACGTTGACGTTTTAATCGCGCTGCACGCCTGCAACACGGCGACCGACGACGCGATTTTCAAAGGCATTCAGGCAAAGGCGGACTTAATCGTCGTCGCGCCGTGCTGTCATCAGGAAATTCGTCCGCAAATGCGCGCGCCCGAATTTTTAAGCGGAATCTTAAAGCACGGCGTAATGCTCGAACGCGAAGCTGAAACCGTCACCGACGGTCTGCGTTCTTTGCTTCTGGAACGCAGCGGTTATGCGACGAAACTTTTTGAATTCATCTCGACCGAACACACGCCGAAAAACAATATGATTGTCGGCACCAGACACGAGAAAGAAACTGACGCCGAGAAATTAGACGGGCAAATAAAATCAATAAAAGAGTTTTACGGCATCCGGCATCAGCGGCTGGAAAACCTTTTGACTTGATTTTTCATCTGAAAGACACTTATTATTACTGATTGCGTTTTGGGCGCGAAATTCTAAGTCAAATAAAAATCATAGGAGACCATTTAAAAAATGAAACCTGAAATTCATCCGAATTATCAAGATATAACCGTTACCTGCGCCTGCGGCAACAGTTTTCAAACTCGCTCGACTGGCAAGGATTTGAGCATCGAAATCTGCTCGGAATGTCACCCGTTTTTTACCGGCAAACAAAAATTAGTTGATACCGCCGGACGCGTTGACCGCTTTAACAAACGCTACGCCCGCGGCGGCGCGGCGGCACAAGCCGAAAAATAAATTGATTACGTTAAGTCATCAGTATTAGCCGATTAAAATATAACGCCGACGCCTTTCGCGCGCCGTTCGCTCTTGGTGTAAATTTTTTGCGCCCGATGCGAAAGGCTAAAAAGAGTCGGCGTTATTTTTGTTGAATTTTATGTTGCAAAAACTCGAACAAATCGAAAAAAACTACGAAGAACTGACCGCGCAGATTTCCTCGCCCGAAATTATGTCGGATATGAAGGCGTATGCCAAAACGATGAAACAGCATCGTTCTTTAGAGGAAATCGTCGTAAAATACCGCGATGTCAAACGGATGAACGAAGAACTGGCGGGCGCTAAAGAGCTGCTCGACGCAGCGGGCGATGACGAGGAAATGCGCGAGATGGCGCAGTCGGAAATCGCTGAACTCGAAACGAATCTGGCGCGTGCCGACGAGGAGTTAAAGTTTCTGCTTTTGCCGAAAGACCCGAACGACGAGAAGAATGTCATTTTGGAAATCCGCGCCGGAACCGGCGGCGACGAAGCGACTTTATTTGCCGCCGAGATTTTACGAATGTATGCGCGTTACGCCGAGCGGCAAGGCTGGAAGATGGAAATTATGGACGTGGCGGACACCGGCGTCGGCGGTCTCAAAGAAGCGTTTGCGATGATTGAGGGCGACAAGGTTTATTCAAAAATGCGGTATGAATCGGGCGTTCACCGCGTTCAGCGCGTGCCGCAAACCGAAACCGCCGGACGCATTCACACGTCGGCGATTACCGTCGCCGTGCTGCCCGAAGCCGAAGAAGTTGACGTTAAAATTGACCAGAAGGATCTGCGGATTGATTATTTCTGCTCGTCGGGTCCGGGCGGTCAATCGGTCAACACGACGTATTCCGCCGTGCGTTTGACGCATCTGCCGACCGGCGTGGTCATTTCGATGCAGGACGAAAAATCGCAAATCAAAAACCGCGAAAAAGCGATGCGAATTTTGCGGGCGCGCGTTCAGGAAATGGAAGAGCAAAAACAACACGAAGCGCAGGCAAGCGAGCGAAAATCGCAAGTCGGTAGCGGCGACCGAAGCGAGAAAATCCGCACTTATAATTTCAAGGAAAACCGCGTTACCGACCATCGCATCGGGCTGACGGTTCACCAGCTCGATTTGGTGATGGAAGGCGCGTTGGACGATTTTGTCGAAGCGCTCGTGACGCATTACCAAACCGAAAAGTTAAAAGCCGAAACCGTTGCCGCTTAAAGCGATTTGAGATTTCAATTTGAGATTTCAAATCGCTCGCGGCGAAATCCGCAATCCCAAATCGAAGAATGCCCGTTACGCGCCTTTTTTTAGTCAGACACGGACAATCCGACGGCAATGCCGAAGGACGTTTCGGCGGGCATTCGCCGACGCCTCTCTCGGCGCTCGGACAGCGGCAAGCAGAGATGACCGCCCGCGCTTTAACAAAAGAAAAAGTTCACGCCATCTATTCGAGCGATTTGCTTCGCGCCGTGCAGACCGCCGCGCCGCTCGCCAAAATGACGGATTTGCCGATTATCGCCACGCCCGCTTTTCGAGAGAGAAAAGTCGGCGTTCTCGAAGGTTTGACGTTTGACGAATCAAAGGCGGCGCACCCGAAGGATTATTACGCGCTCGTCAACCGCGACATTCACCATGTGATCACCGACGGCGAGAGTTACCGTCAGCTTCTGAGGCGCGCGACTCGTGAACTGCACGAAGTTCTCCGCGCTCATCAGGGAGAAAACGTCGTGATTTTCTCGCACACCGGCGCGATTTGTTTTCTGACTCTTTACCTGCTCGGCGCGATTAACCGCCAGACGCGAACGACGCCGTGGCTCGTTACGTCAAACTGCGGCATCAATCGTTTTGAAATTCGCGGACGCTATAACATCCGCGTTCACGCCTTTAACGACACGCGTCATCTGCGGCAAACGACGGGCGAAGACGCTTTCGCGGCTCGTTAAACTTTTAAGAATTCAACCGGGCGAAGATCGCTTTCGCGGCGGTCGCGCCCATTCCGACGGCGCTGCTGACGGTCGGCGCAATCGGATTCGCCGCGTCGCCGACGGCGTAAACCGTTTCAATATTCGTTTCGCAGTTTTGAGTGATTTTGATATAACCGCGCTCATCCAAATCCGGCTTTTCGCCGAAGAAATCGGTGTTCGGCTCGACACCGATGCGAATTAAAATTGCTTCGACGTTTTTCTCGATTTTCCTTCGGGTCTTTAAATTTTCGAGTTCAATTGTTTCGACTCTTTGGTCGCCGAAAATTCCCCGCACAACCGTCTCGTTGAAAATTTCAACTTTCGGATTTTTTTTCACTCGCGCGACGAATTCGTCGCGGGCGCGAAAATCGTTTCGCCGGTGAACGAGCGTTACGCGCCGGGCGGTTTCCGACAAAATCAGTGCGTTCTCCAACGCCGCGTCGCCGCCGCCGACGACGCAGACGTTTTTGTTTTTTACCGAATCCGCATCGCGCGTGCCAGATTCGATTATGCCTTTTCCCTGGAATTTTCCTTCGCCTTCAACATCGAGTTTTCTGCGCCGCACGCCGGTAGCAATGATTATCGCGCGGGCGCGGAAAGTTTCGCCGCCGGCAAGTATTACCGATTTATCGCTCAAATCAATTTGTTCGATTTCCGATCGCAGACGAACGGTGAACGCATAGTTTTCGAGCTGCCGGAGAAAGACATCGCGCATTTCGCGTCCGTTTTCAGTTTCAATTCCGAGATGATTTTTTATCGGATTATAAACGCGCAGCAGTTGTCCGCCGAGTTCCGCGCCGCGCTCGAGAAGCAGCGTTTTTAACTTTAACTCGGCGCACCATAAAGCTGCCGAAAGCCCCGCCGCGCCACCGCCGATAATGATTACGTCATAGTTCATTTTCTCATCCGAAGTCTTCGGTGTGGCTTTTGCTTAAAAACCTAACGGCAACAATTTGCCGGTCTTTGTAGATTACCTCAAACCTCACTTTTTCCCTATATTTCCCGGTATAATTACATCTGACTTTGCTCGGCGCGGCTACCATTTTTTGTCAACGACCGATTCCGATTTTTGTCACCCGCAGCGCCGATTTACGCCGCGCATTTTCCTTTTTTCATAGTCAAACAGCATTTTAACTTGAAACAAACCGCTGTGCAGAACGACTGAAACCAACTATCGGCTTGGCATTCGCCTTGCAATCCGATTGATTTTTGTTTGGAGCGCTTCGCTTGCAACGCTTCCGAAACTTTCTCAAAACATACAAAACCGTAATTTTTATCACTCGTAAATTTATGAAACTGGAATTTGAATCGAATACTTCGACGCTGCCTTACACCAATGACATCGCCAGCGGCGTTAGCCGAAACGGTGCGACGGCAAAAATCTCCCAGACGCTTCAGGCGGGCATTAAAGCCGCCCAGGAAGGCAAGCGCGCCGAAGCCCGGCAACTGCTTCTTCAGATCGCTGAAGCCGAACCCGATAATGAAAACGCCTGGCTCTGGTTGGCTTCGATCAGCGAATACCCGGAAGAGTTAATTGTTTTTTTGACGAATGTTTTAAACGTCAATCCGAACAACGTCCGCGCGCTGGAATGGATGAAAGCAACGCAATCCTTGCTCGCCCAGACGTTTGTCCAGCGCGGCATTGACGCGTCGAACGAATCAAGAACGGATTTCGCCCGGCAGTGTTTCCTGCAGGCAATCGTTCACGACGCGAAAAGCGAGACGGCGTGGTTTTGGCTGGCTTCGATTTCCGATTCGGCGGAAGAAAAAATTTCTCACTTGCAAAGAGTTTTAAATCTTAATCCCGAAAATGAAATTGCCGGAGAAAATCTTCGGGCGGCGAGAAACCAGGTCGCCGAATCAATTCTGCAAAAGGCAAACCGGGCGGCGATTTCCGGCGAGCGCGAAGTTGCAAGGGAAATGCTTCAGGAAGTTTTCAAACACTCGCCCGAACTCGAAGAAGCGTGGATGTTGAAATCTTATCTGGCTGATTCATTCAGCGAAAAAGTTACCTGCTTTGAGCGCGTTTTGTCGCTCAATGTCGAAAACGAGATGGCGATTGCGGGTCTGGCTTCGCTGCGGGCGATGATGGCGAAAAGCGAAGCGAAAAAAGCCGAACAAGACGCGCTGAGCGCCGCCCGCGCTGCAGACCAGCAGACGGAAGCGGTTTTAATTGTGACCGAAGACCAATTCGTTTTCGAGGAAATTGACGAGAAGGAAGAAGACAATCAGCCGACGCTTGAACTGGAGTTTCCGGCGAATTTCGCGCCGCCCGCGCATTACGTCGAAGACGACAAAGACGTGCCGGCGGACGGAACGAATGAAAGCGGCAACGTTTTTTTGATTCCTGACGCCGCCCGACTCGATTGCGGCGATTTTCAAAAGCGACAAGAACTAATTTTTCCGCAGCCGGAGGCGGACGAAAGTTTTGCTGCCGACGAAATTTCGGCGGAAAACGATTTGCAGATTGAGGAGGCTGACGGCGACGAGATGCTTTTCGCGCCGGACGAAGCGGCGGACGACGATTATATGCTCGATTTTGAATCGTCCGAAACGAGCCGTTTTGAAGAAAACGATTTGACAAAGGCGGAAACACTTTCCGCGCCCGTCGAAGAACTTTCCGCTTCGATAGAAGAAGAAGATTTTGCCGCCGAAAAAGTAGAAGATTTCACCTCCGAAAATCCTTTGAAGTCGCCTGTCGAGACGGCAACTTGCCCGTTTTGCGACGCCGAAAACGAGTCGAACGCTTTTGTCTGCGGTTCGTGCCGGACGATTCTGACGCTTTCCGATTTGGAAATGCTGCTCGCGCATGGCGAAGCCGACCGCGAACTGCTGCTCCAGGCGGTCGAGCGGATGGAAACCGAAAAAGATTTTAGCCAATTCAGCGCTAATGAATTAAAAAATTTAGCCATCGGGCAAATCAATCTTAAAGATCTGCAGCGCGGCGCGATGTATCTGCAAAAAGCCGCGCAGATGAACCTGAACGACGTGATGCTCGCCTCGCAAGTCAATTCTTTGAAAATTCGCCTTGCGGAAATCGAACAACAGGAAAGCGCGCAGAATTCGATGGCGAGGGGCAGAAAAATTTTGGTGGTGGACGACAGCGCGACGGTTCGCAAATTGATTTCGGGCAAACTCGAAAAAAGCGGACACGAAGTAATCTGCGCCGCGGACGGAATAGACGCGCTGGAAAAAATCAAGGAGTTCGTGCCGGATTTAATTTTGCTGGATATAATGATGCCGCAGCTTGACGGTTATCAGGTCTGCAAACTCATTCGCGGCAACGCAGCGACCAAAGACGTGCCGGTTGTAATGATTTCCGGCAAAGACGGATTTTTCGACAAAGTGCGCGGGCGAATGGCTGGCACCACCGGCTATATCACGAAACCTTTCGGACCCGAGACTTTGATGAAAACCGTCGAAGCATACTTTCTTCACAAAGACGAAATGGCAGCCGGCGAAGACGAACTGAGAATTGAATTTTAAGAGACGCGCCGCCTGAAGTATGTGAGGCGCCGGAGTTTATTTCTCATTGCGCGTCTTTCGCCTAATTTATGAACGACCTGAGCCGGGAAAACCCGCTTGTCCTTGATTTGCCACCGCTTGATTCGACGAGATTTTCCGCGCCGCAAGTTTCTCAAACCGTCGGCGAAAAACATCTCGTCTTTTTTTTGGGCGAAGAGCTTTACGCCGTCCGCGCGGAAACAATTGCCGAAGCCGCGCTATCGCTTCGCGTCGCAATTTTGCCGAACGCTCCCGAGTGGCTGCACGGAATCGCCAATCTGCGCGGCGAAATAATCTCGGTCATCAATCTGCCGGTTATTCTGAAAAAGAAGATTTCGCGCCGCGCGCCGCGACCGAAATTTGTCGTTTTGCGCTCGTCGGTTTTTGAATTCGGCGTGGCTTTCGCGGCTGATAAATTAAGCGAAATAATGATTGTTTCCGACGCGGAAATCCAACTCGGCGCGGATGAAAAGTCGCCGCATATTTTCGGGCAAACTGTTTGCCAATCGCAAACTCTGAATTTGATTGACGCCGACAAAATGCTCGCCTCACTGAGACTTTGATTAGTCCGTTGTGCGCCGTTCGCTGCGTCGTTTGATTAACCGTCGAATTATTTGCCGACCTCAAAAAACAACTGTGCAGGAACAAGAGGCGACCGACAAAAATTTTTATGGCTCGATTCGCAGTCAATTCGCTCAAGAGTAAAATTCGCATCGCCGCCGGCGCGCTCGCTTTTTTCGTCGGCGCGTTCGGAATCGGCTCGTGGCTGATTACCTCGCTGTTCGCCGACAATTCATTTTATTCGGTTTTTATTCAATTTTTATTTTCCTCGGCGGCGATCGTCGCCGCCGGCTGGTGGCTCTCGAACGAAGTCGTCCGCCCGATTGAGAAAGTCGCGCTGCTGGCAAAAAGTATGGAGCGCGGCTTTTCGACGACCTTGCCGCCAACTTCCGGTTCAAGCGAAACCGATGAGTTGCTGCAAACGCTCTATCGCAGTAATCAGCAGCTGCATAATCTCGTCGGCTTGATGGATAAAGTTTCAGGTGGCAATCTGGATGTCGCGCTCACGCCGCTCGAACAAAGCGACCGTCTGAGCAATTCGTTTCACAAGCTGCTCGCCAAAGTTACCGAATCAATCAACGCCAAACGCGATCTGGAACGAATGAAGGCGGCGGTTCGGCAAATCACCGCAGAAGTCTGCCTGGTGAGAAGCGGAAATTTCGACGCCGAAATCAAATCGGAGTTTAAGCCGACCAGAGAAATTTCCGAAACGTTAAAGTTTCTCATTCATCACTTCGGCAAGTTAATCAATCAGGTCAAAAACGATTCCAACCAATCGCAGGCGTCCGCCAAAGAAATCCAAAAAACGCTGCAAACCGTTATCGGCGCGGACGAAAGCCGCATACGGGAAATGAATCAATCAACGCTCGCGCTCAAACAAATTCCCCAAACGATTCAGAAAATTTCCCAAGAGCTTTCCGCCGCCTCACACACCGCCGAACAATGCATCGAACAAGCGCGGAAAGGTTCGCTGAAAGCGCAGGAAAATCTCGCCGCCGCCGACGCGCTGCGCCAGCAGATGCGGGATACCGTCAAGCGTGTCGAGCGTTTGGGCGAACGAACGCAGGAGATCGGCAAAATGGCGAAAACAATCGAAGATTTGGCGCAGCGTATGAATATGATTGCTCTGAACGCTTCGATTCAAACCGCCGAAGCGGGCGAACAGGGGCGCGGATTCGCCACGCTGAACGAAGAAGCCGAGCGGCTCGCCGGATGCGCCGCCGGCGCCAACAAACAAATTTGCGCGCTCAACAAAACCGTCGCGGCGGAAATCTGCGAAATCGAACGCTCTGTTCAGGAAAGCGTCGGCGAAGCGGCTGATCTTTCCAAATTCGCCGTCGAAACCGGCAGCTCGCTCAGCGCGCTCGAAAAATACATCGGGCAGTTTTTAAATCTGCAGGAAAAACTTGTCGCATACGCGAACGGGCAAACAGCCGCTACCGAATCGGCTTTCCAGAGTTTCGCCGCTTCAATCGCCGAAACCGAAAGCGCGGTGCGAAATTTGAAAAAATCCGAAGCGCAAATAGTGCAGGTGGCGGTTTCGCTGGAAAATTTGCAACTTGCCGTCGCGGATTTTAAGACTTCGCCCTCGCCCGCGTCCGTCGTTAAAGCGATAGCGGGTGAGACCGAAGCCACGCCGATTTACAATTCCGAATTTCGCGCTTGATAAAAAAAAACGAAAAATGCCGAATAATTCGTCTTGGAATTTAATCACTAAAGTCACTTCGTTGCTGGCGGTTTTATTTCTGCTCGTCGGCGCGGCGATCAGTTACGCTTCGCATTTCGGCTCAATTCAAAACAGCGTCGCGCTGGTGCTGACGATTTTCTTTGCCGGCGGTCTGGCGGCTTTTTCGCTCGTAACCGTGAACTACCGCAGCTTCAAACTTGAAGGCGAATTAAAAAACGCGACGGAAATCGCTCGTCAAATCGCCAGCGGCGAACTGCTCGAAGAAGCGGTTAAAAACGAAAACGAATTGTTCGCCGCGCTGCAGGAGATTTCCGACAACCAGCGGCAGACAGCCGCCTGCGCCGATTTAATCGCCGCGGGCGATTTGTCGGCGCACATCAATCCGCGTTCGGAAGCGGACGCTCTTGGACATTCGCTCGCCGGTATGATCGAAAAACTGCGCTCGCGGATTCAGACCGAAGAAGAGCGCGACTGCCTGCAGCAATCAATTCTCAAACTGCTCGGCGAAGTGTCGGAAGTCGCGGCGGGCGATTTGACCGTGCGGGCGGAAGTTACGCCGGAGACGACCGGCGCGATTGCCGAAGCGTTTAATTCGATGACCAAAGAATTGCGTTCCCTAATCAAACAAGTCAAGGACGTAACGTTTCAGGTTTCGAGTTCCGCCAATCAAATCAACGACACGACCGAACAGCTCGCGCGCGGCAGCCAAGCGCAAGCCTCGCAAATCTCGCTCACGACGCAGGCAATCGCGCAGATGGCTTTGCAGATTCAAGAAGTTTCCTCGAACGCCTCGCTTTCGGCGCAGGTGGCGGGCGACGCCCTCGGCAACGCGCGTTACGGCACGCAAGCCGTGCAGGATAATATCGGCGCGATGATTTCGATTCGCCGTCAAGTTCAGGAAACCGCCAAACGAATAAAAAAACTCGGCGAACGCTCGCAGGAAATCAGCCAAATCGTCAATTTGATTGACGACTTGTCAGACCGCACGAGCCTACTCGCTCTAAATGCTTCGCTGCAAGCCTCAGCCGCCGGTGAAGCCGGAAACGGTTTCGCGCTGGTCGCCGAAGAAGTCGAACGTCTAGCCGAGCGGTCGAACCGTCTGACCAACCAGATCGCCGCGCTGACGCAGACGATTCAGTCTGAGACAAAAGACGTGGTGGCTTCGATGGAGGAAACGATTCACGAAGTCGTCGTCGGCTCGACTTTAGCCGACCGAGCCGGGCAAGCATTAGTTGAAATCGAACAAGTTTCGACCAGGCTGGCGGAACTTATCGAGTCAATTTCCGAATCAGCCAAACGTCAGGCGCACAGTTCCGAAGACATTTCTCAGGCGATGGCAAACATTTCAAAAGTCACCGAACTGGTTCAAATCGGCTCGAAACGCGCCGCCGATTCGGTGAAAAGGCTCGTCGAATTGTCAGACGATTTGCGCGGCTCGGTCGCGCCGTTCAAACTACCGGAAGACAAATTTTCGCGCGAGAGGGAGCGCCGGCTAACGGCGAGCGAAAACGGTTTGTATGTCAATTAAAGACGTAGGGACACGGCAACGCGCGGACGTGGTTATAGCTTGCGTTTTTCAAACTCGAAGGTTAAGGATGTAAGAATTCACCGCGCCTGCAGTGTCTCTCTTTTTCCGCCTCGCAACAAATTATGAACTCGGAGCTTTTACAAGAATTTCTCGTTCAAGCCGAAAAACACCTGCCGAAGATTCGCAGCGAAATTCTCGTCTGCGCTCAGACGGGCGATATGTGCGGCGAGATAAACGCCTCGCTTTGCCAAACGAGTTTGATAAAGAATGCGGCGCTGGTTGCCGGTCTCGACGAAATATCTAAAATTGCCGGAGAACTCGAAGAAAATCTCAAACGTTACGCCCGGCTGGAGGCGCCGCTGACCGGCGAACAATCGCGCGGGCTGCTCGACAAACTCACCGAACTCGAAGTCGGTCTGGCGCCGCTGCGTCTCGATGCCGAAGATTTTTCGATTTACCTGGACGATTTTATTGACCAGTCTTTTGAAAATTTGGGATTGACCGAACCCGGCGCAACGGACGCGGGCAAGCAGGCGGGCGATTGGGAAGAGGAATTTGAAATTGACGAAGAGATGCTGGAAATTTTCGGCGAAGAAGCCGAAGAGCTGATTCAAAACATCCGCTCCAATCTCGTGCGGCTGGAAAAAAACCCGAACGATTGCGAAGCCCTGCTCGAAGTTCGCCGCAGCGCGCATACTCTAAAAGGCTCGGCGGGCATTGTCGGCTTAAAAGTTTTGTCGGGTGTCGCGCACCGCGTCGAAGATTCGCTCGATTATCTGGCGGAAAACAACATTGTCGGCAACGCGAAAATTTTTGAACTGCTTTCAACCGCGACCGATTGTTTCGAGGCGTTGGCGCGCAACGAAAAGCCGGCGTCTTCGACGCTGGAAGTCGAACAGGTTTATAAAGATTTCGACGCGCTGATGCTTTCGTTAAAGTTTGAAGACGCAGCGCAGACGGCTCTCGCTTCGGCGGACGAATCGAATTTTGCGGTTTCAGACGTTTTAGACGATATGTTGCCGGTCGGAGATTCGTCGGCATTTGAAATCTTAAGCTCGGAAACCGGCAAACGGCAACAAACGAGCGACAGAAGAGAAATTGCCGAACAGCGTCAAGCGAATCCGCCGCCGGAAGCTTCGGTTCACAAATCGGTGGTGCGCGTCTCGCTGGAAAAACTCGACGATTTGGTGAAAATAATGAACGGTCTGGTCGTCAGCCGCTCGGTTTTTGAACAGCGTCTGGCTGAACTCGAACAGCAAATCGGCGAGCTTCACAACAGCACGCGCCGCCTGTCTTATTCGACGAACAAACTCGAAACGGATTTTGAAACTGATATGCTCGAAACCGAAAGCCAGATGCCAACGGGCTTCGGGTTTCGGGCTTCGGGCTTCGAGTTTCAATCTTCAAATCCCAAATTCCAAACCCCAAATCCCAAATCGTTCGACGCTCTCGAACTCGACCGTTACACGGAGTTTCATCAAACGATGCGCGATCTGATTGAAACGACCGGCGACACTTCCGCCATCAACGCCGAACTCGACGCTTTGCGGGGAAATCTCGAAACGCTTTTTGAGAATCAGCGCCATTTGATCGAGCAGATGCACGATAAACTTCTGCATCTGCGAATGGTTTCTTTCGGCTCGCTCGGTATGCGTCTGCAGCGCACGGTGCGGGTGACTGCCGACGAAGAAGAAAAATCGGCGGAACTCGCCATCGAAGGCGAGGCGCTGGAAGTTGACACGCAGATTCTCGATTCTTTAATTGAACCGCTAATGCATCTGCTTCGCAACGCGGTCGCGCACGGCATCGAAGCGCCGGACGTGCGCCGCCTGCTCGGAAAGCCGGAAACCGGACGCATCAGAGTGCGCGTCCGCGACGAAGGCGCGCATTTTGTTTTGAGCGTTTCCGACGACGGACGCGGCATTTCCGCCGTCGCTTTGAAGGCAAAGGCGGTGCAGTGCGGAATCATAAGCGAGAGAGAGGCGGACGCAATGAGCGAACAGAAAGCCTTCGCGCTGATCTTTCACGCCGGACTGACGACCGCCGCCGAAGTCAGCCAGGTGTCCGGGCGCGGCGTCGGTATGAATATCGTCAAGACCGCCGTCGAGCGGCGTCAAGGCGCTATTTCAATTGATTCGGAAACGCACAAAGGCGCGACGTTCACTCTTCGCCTGCCGGTGGCGTTAGCCGTCACCCGCGCGCTGCTGGTTAAAGCGGGCGGTCAAACATTCGCGTTTCCGCTGAAGTTCGTCACACGTATCAGCAACCGGTCGGCGGTCGGCGGTCAGCAGTCGGAAACTGACAATCAGATTGCCGCGAACGCCGAACAAAGCGGCAAGGCTCGCCAGCCGAAGATTAAAGAACCCGAACCGTCAATTTTTCATCTGAACAATCTGCTCGGCTTGCCGTTTGCCGCCCCTTCAACCGCGACGGCGAATGACGCGGAGACGCCGGTTTTGCTTTTGAAAACAACGGACGCACCGTGCAGTTTAATAGTTGACGAAATCGTTAAACCCGAGGAAATCGTTATCAAACCGCTCGACGCCGCGCTGCGTAATCTGAAGGGATTTCTCGGCGCGTGCATTTTGGGCGACGGCAGCGTCGTGCCGGTGATTGATTTGCTTTACCTGCTCGAACGGCAAATTCAAAGTCCAAAGTCTGACGATTTCGGATTTCGGACTACAACGGATTGCGGATTTCAAGACGAGGGTCAAAATTCGAAGACCGAAGACCGAAGACCTATAAACGTTCTGATAGTTGATGACAGTCCGAGCGTCCGTCATCTTACGTCGCAAACGATTGCAAACGCGGGCTGGACGGCACGCGTCGCTAAAGACGGACTCGAAGCGTTGAATATTTCGCAGAATTTGCGCGATTTGCCCGACGTGATTTTAACCGATGTCGAGATGCCGCGAATGAACGGTTACGAATTGCTCGCCTCGTTAAAGAAACAGGAAAATACACAAAAGATTCCCGTCGTGATGATAACTTCGCGCGCCAATGAGAAACACCGCCGAAAGGCTTTTGATTTGGGCGCGGCGGAATATCTGACGAAACCGTTCGACGAAGCGAAGTTAATCGAGTTGATAAAAAATCTAATTGCTTAATCCTTATTTTTTCGGCGGATTCGCGGGACGCATTTCGATTTTGCTCGGCAGAGCGCGTGCGTTCATATTCAATAAATCAATCACAACCTCGGCGATGTCTTCCGGCTGGATTTGCCACGCTTTATCGCCGGAAGGCTGGTCGCCGCCGAAATAAGTGTTAACGCTGCCCGGACAAATCGCCGTCACTTTAATGCGGTCGGCGCGAACTTCCTGCATCAGCGCTTCGGTGAAACCGTTCAAGCCGAACTTTGAAGCGTTGTAAGCCGCCATTCGCGGATGCGCGTTTTGTCCGGCGAGCGAAGAGATGTTAATGATATAACCGCCGCCGCGCCGTTTCAACATCGGAATCGCGTGATGGCAACAGTAGAAAACGCCGAACAGATTCGTCTGCAAAGTCTGCTCGAACTCTTCAGCCGACATTTCCTCGACCGTTTTGCCGATAATGCCGATGCCCGCATTGTTGATTAAAATGTCGGCGCCGCCGAAAATCCGCTCGCATTCTTTGAGCATCATCTTGACCTGCGCTTCGCTCCGCACGTCGCAAACTTCGCCGTCAACTTTTCCCAATGCTGACAGTTGTTCGAGCGCGCGTTTGAGTTCCGATTTATCGCGCGCGCAAATAAAAACCGCTGCGCCCGCTTTTAATAAACTTTCGGCGATTGCTCTGCCAATTCCTTTCGTTCCGCCAGTGACGACGGCGATTTTATTTTCTAAATTCATTATTCCTAATTTCATGTAACTAACTTTAATCTTTCTTCCGCTTCTGAAACAACACTTTCGGCGCGTCTTTTCGTGACAATTCCTTCCAAAGTAAAGTTAAACTGCCGTCGTCGTTTTTTCCCAATATGCGAAAAGCTATCGTCGCGTCAATTCGTTTATCGCCCGCCAATATATTAAATAATTGTCCGCGATAGCTTTTCAAAAAATTGCCGCGGTAGGCGGTGACTCGCAACGCATATGTAGCGTTGACGATGGCGGGCAGAGATTTTCTATAAATAAAATTGTCGGCTCTGATGCCTTTAATCATCTGCTCGACTTGCGTTAAGGCAGCTTTGCTTTCGGCTGCCGGTTGAAATTCGTTTAAAAATTTCAACCCGTTACTCGAACTCGAAACGGTTTCCAAATCTACATCGCCCAGGTTCACCAAAATGCTTTGCGCAAGAAAGCCGTCGCTCACCAGCATACCGTTTTTTAATCGAATATCGGCAAGAAAATCGCTCTTATAGGCTTTCTCACGAAACGAATAAAAACCGCTGTTCGGAATCCATTGCAGACAGACGTCGTCGGCGCGCACGACGTTAGTGTTTTCTTCGCAGCCGACATCGGAAAAAAGTTTGATCAAACCGGTTCTCGGCTTTTGGAGAAATTCCGCGTAGCGGCTCAAATCCGATTGCGCGGGCGCCAGACGAATTTTCTGTTGTTTGCTAATTCTTCGCCCGAAGAGAAGCGGCAACAAATTGATTGACGCCTCTCTCGAAGTTCGTTGTCCGCCCTTTAATCTCTCAGTTTCCTTTTGTCGGGCGGCGCGTTCGCCGCCGATAGTTGCCATCGGCGGCTCCTCTCGAACAGCTTGAGCCGAACAAACGGAAGACGTGGCTAAAAATAAAGCTGAAACGCACAATACTTTTAACATAAAGAGTCTCCTCAAATCTGTCTTGAAAACGTTTTAATTACGAATTCAATTTAACTTTTAAGATTTCATTAACCATTTTCGGGTTCGCTTTGCCGCCCGACGCCTTCATCGTTTGCCCGACGAAAAAGCCGAACAGCTTTTCGTTTCCGCCGCGATATGCCGCGACCTGATTTTGATTCGTTTCGATGATTTCGTCAATAATTTTTTCGATTGCGCCCGCGTCGGAAATCTGCTCGAAGCCTTTTTCGGCGATCACCTCCGCCGCCGATTTGCCGTCTGCGAACATCGCCGTCAAAACTTCCTTCGCCTGATTGTTGTTGATTTTTCCCGCGTCCAAAGTTTTGATCAGTTCCGCCAGGTTCTCCGCCGAAACCGGCGAATCAGCCGCCGATTTTCCCGCATTGTTCAGTTCGCGCAGAAGTTCCGATAAAATAAAATTCGCCGACACGCGCGGGTTGTTCGATGCCGTCGCCGCCCTTTCGTAAAACGCCGCCAAATCTTTGTCGGAAACTAATTGCGAAGCGTCATTGTAAGAAATTTTATAGTCCGCGATAAATCTGTCGCGCATCACGTCCGGCAGTTCGGGCATTTCCGCTTTCACCCGCTCGATAAATTCCGCCGTAACCTTTAACGGCTGCAAATCCGGTTCGGGAAAATAGCGGTAATCGTGCGCATCTTCTTTCGAGCGCATCACGCGCGTTCGGTTGTTTTTCTCGTCCCAAAGTCTGGTTTCCTGACTAACCGTTTCTCCGTTTTCGTGCGCCTGGATTTGCCGTTCGATTTCATATTCAATCGCCTTTTGCATAAAGCGCACCGAGTTCAAATTTTTCAGTTCGACTTTATTGCGAAATTTGTCCTCGCCGATTTTTCGCACGGAAACATTCGCTTCGCAGCGCAGATTTCCTTTTTCCATATCCGCGTCTGATGCGCCGACCCACTGCAAAACTCTTCGGACGTGATTGACATAATCGTAAGCCTGCCAAGAGGAACGAAAATCCGGCGCAGTCACAATCTCGCCCAAAGGCGTTCCCGCGCGATTCAAATCAATGTAAGAGTATTTATCAACTTCGGGCAAACCTTCGTGAACATTTTTTCCTGCGTCTTCTTCGAGATGCATTCGCTCGATGCGAATCGTCATCGGTTTGAATTCGCTCGCGCGTCCAGATTCGTCGCGTTCGGCGGTCATAATCACGAGTTCGCCGTTCGAGGAGAACGGCTGGTCGTATTGCGAAATCTGATAACCTTTCGGCAAGTCCGGGTAAAAATAATTTTTGCGCGCGAAAATCGAAGTTTCGTTGACATTCAAACCGAGTGCCAGCGCCGCCTTCGCGCCGAGATTGATTACATTTTCATTCAAAACCGGCAGCGCGCCCGGCAAACCCAAACACACCGGACAAGTATTCGCGTTCGGTTCGTCGCCGAAGTTTGCCGCGCACTGGCAGAAAATTTTCGTCTCCGTCGCCAGCTGCGCGTGGATTTCCATTCCGATAATCGCTTCCCAACCTTCTTTCATAAATTTTTTCGTTAAAAATAAAAACGCGGATTATTTAACAATCATAATCCGCGTTTTCGTTAAATTCAAAATTACCCGTCTTCTACCTGCCGCGCGAACGCGGCGCGGCGATTCGGCGACCCGGCGGCGCAACGAACACGGGCAGATTATTGCGGTATTCCATGCGCGGCTGATTATAGCGGAAATTTCCCCGGTTGAAACGGTTGCCTCGTTTGTTCGGATAACCGTAACCCGGGAAACCGTAACCGCCAAAGCCGTAACCGTAATCGCCGAAGCCGTAATTCGGAAAGCCGGAGCCGATGGGCGCATAGCCGTAGTTTAGAAAGAAATCGTTCGCGCCCTCGTAGAAACTGTTGTTGGAAAACGACTGGTAAGCGCTTCTTTGCTGCGCCTCGCTTTCGGCGATTTGGCGGTCGAGGTTGAGCCGTTCGCGTTCCAAACCGAGCCGCTCGCGTTCGAGATTTTCCGTTCGCAGGCGGTCGGCTAATTCGGCGCGAGCCTGGCGACTTTCCTCGATTTGTCTTTCCAATTCTTCGGGAGACGGAAAACCGAGACGCTCATAATTTTCTCGAAGATCGCGTTCGGCGGCGACGCGCTTCTGCCGATATTTTTCCAAATTCTCATTCGTCAGCGTGCGCCTCTGCTGCGCCGCTGCCGAAAATGCGGTGACGGAAATTAAAGTTAAGATAAACAACAATCTAATCTTCATAGTTTTGACACCCCTTTTGAGTTTTTCGTCAGTATAACATTTCTTTGATGCGAAAGAGAAAATAATGTTGTGAGTAAAATTCAAACCGGATAGAAAGGAGATTCGGGATTTTATATTGTTTACCCTGAATCTCCTTTCTATCCGGTTAATTTTTTAAAAACCGAAACTCAAACCGATTCGCCCGTTTCGATCAAACGTGCGAAAGCCGTTTTCGTAATAATCATCGCCAAGCAGATTTTCAATCGTGCCGAAGACGCGCAAATTGAATCTTTCGCTTCGGAGCGGAAAGTTATAACCGCCCGTCAAATCGGCACGGCGGTTGCCGTCAAAGCGAAAAACGCGAGTCGGAAAACCAATCGGCGCGAGATAACTGCTTGCGGCGAGAAAATCGAAAGTCGCCCACGCGCGTTTGAATCTTTGCGTCGCAACCAATGTGAATTGATGTTTCGGTATGCCGAGCGTTTCGATGATTCCGACGGTCGGAACTTGCGACGTGCGCTGGTCGCTGTTGGTGAAAGTGTAGGATGCGAAAACGTCGGTCGAATCCGTTACGCGAACGTCGCCGCTGAATTCGCCGCCGCGCGCGATGCCGCCTTTCGTATTCAAATAACCGCCGCCCGACGCCTGGTTACTGCGTCCGAATGGGTCAGGCTGCGGCAGCGTCCCGAAACCAATTGTGTCAATCAGGCGCGTGTAAAAATACGTCGCCGAAAGGCGCGCGCGATTGCCGAAAAGATTCTGTTCGACGCCGCCGTCAAAAGCGATGGTTTTTTCCGGCTGCAAATCCGGCGCGCCGAGAGCGACGAAACGCGGCGTGCCGAAACTGCTGAAAAATGTGCCGAAGCGTTCGTAAAGCGATGGAACGCGATAACCGTTGCCGACGTGCGCGCGTATTTTTGTTTTGGACTTCTCAAAGAAATAAGAAGCCGCGCCGTCAAAAGTATATGCGTTCGGCGGATTTTCGAGCGTCAGATTTGTGTAAGGCGCGTTGTTCAAACTAAACTTCGGCGTTTTCAAATCGAAAAACTGCACGCGAAAACCGCCCGCGATTTGTAGTTTATTGTCGAGCAGTTTGATTAAATCCTGCGCGTAAATCGTGTTGCTCGATTGAAAGGCGCGAGCCGTAAAATTCCCTGTGCCGCTCGGCGTAAATCCGTCGTTGCCGTATTTTTCGTGTTCAAACTCGTAACCGGCGGTGATTTCGTTGAAACGGTTCGGCGTCCAATTAAAATGCCCGTTGACGTTTTGAATCGTGCCGTCGAAAAAGCCGACCGAAGCCGATTGAAAACCGATGCCGCGCGTGCCGTTGTCGTTTTTCCGCTGCGAGCGCAAGCCCGAATAATAGCCTTGAAAAACTAAACGGTCGCTGAAGACGTGCGTTAAAACTGCTTGACCGTTAAAGAATCTCGACCGCTGCGAATTGTCCGGGTCGTTCGCGTCAGGAACAAAATTGGCGCCTCCGCGATTCAACTGAGCGAGCGGCGTTCCGTTTTCGTAACGCCTCAGTTCTTCACGCGAAAGCGGCACGGCATCAATAATCGTTCTCATGGAAACCGGCAAAGCCGCGCCGATAAAATTCGGATTCGAGTTCAAGCGAACGAAAGCGTCCGAGACGAAAAATCTCGCGGAAATATTCGTTCGCTCAAACGGATTGTATTCGATGCGCGATTGAACGTTCGTATTGTTGGCGTCGTCCTCGCCGTCAATTCCTTTTGTATAAACGGTGCGCGAGGCGCCGAAATTAAAACCGAATTTTCCGTCTTCCGTGCCGTTTGAAACGTTGCCGCGAAAGCGTCCCAAACCGTAACTGCCGAACGCGCCCGACAAGTTTCCGTGAAATCCGGTTTCCGGTCTTGGCGTTTGAAAATCAATCGTGCCGCCAATGGCATTCGTGCCGTAAAGCGACGAACCCGAACCGCGCAGAACTTCGATTCGATTGACGCTCGTCAAAGTAAAATCCGACAAAAACGGCGTCGCGTCGCCGGTAATCGCCGTCGCGTCGCGGAAGCGTATGCCGTCAATCAAAACCGCCGTGTCCTGATTTCGCAAACCGCGCGTTTTGATATTCGCCGTTCTGCCAAAGCCGCCGAGTTGCTGAATGCGAAAACCCGGAATCGAGCGCAACGATTCGACAAGGGAAAAATCGGCGCGGTCGCGTAATTCCTGCGCGCCGATGATGTTGACGGTTTTAGAAACTTCGGCGTCAACTTGTTGACTGCCTGAGGCGATTACCGAAACTTCTCCGAGCAGGCTGGGACGGACTATAGGCTGTCCTTCTTCGGAAACGGTTTCCCCATTTTTGACTACGATAATCTTTTTTTCCTCTTCGCCGAGAGAATTGGGATAAACCAGTGAATAAATTCCGTCAGGAACATTCACAAAAAGATAATTTCCATTGCTGTCCGTTATCGTCAAAAACCACCTGGTCGGCTCGGTGGCGGAAATCAACTTTACTTCCAAATTTGAAAGAACTTTTCCGGCTGTTTTTTGTTCATACAGCGTCCCGGAAACTATCGCGCTCGTTTGCGCCAAAATGCCGATTGTCAAAAAACAAATTAAACTTAAAACTTTTATAATTCTCATATTTTTCCTTTTCCGCCCAACGCGGAGGTGGTTATTTGCCCAAACAAACGGTCAAAGTTCCCGACTCACTCGATTTTGGATTTTAGGTTTTGGATTTTGGATTCACAGAGCTAAATAATCCAAAATCCAAAGTCTAAAATCCAAAATCGGTTTACGGTTGCGTGGGCAGTCGCGGATTTGCGCCGCGTTCCTTTGCGCCGTTTGTTCTACTTCAATTACGAATTTCAAATTACAAATTATGAATGTCGGAAATCTCTTTTAATTCGTAATTTGAAATTCGTAATTCGCTTAATAAATCGTCGTCACTCTACTTTTTTTACTGATTGGATTTTCGTCCAATAAAACATTTACATCGAAAACTTTCTGTAAATTCTCTTCCGTCAAAACTTTTCGCGGCTCGCCTTTCGCCTCGATTCTGCCGTTTTTCAGCAAAATGATTTCGTCGGCAAATTCCGACGCGAGATTTAAATCGTGCGTGATGACAATCGCGGAAGCCGCATCCGTTTCACAGCGCTCTTTTATCAGGCGAAACAGCAGCGCCTGATGCGCCAGATCGAGATTCGCCGTCGGCTCGTCGAGCAGCAGAATTTTCGCTTTCGTCGCCAAGGCGCGGGCTAAAACGACGCGCTGGCGTTCGCCGCCCGAAAGCCGGTTCATCCGGCGATTTTCGTAATTCTGCAAATCGCAGCGCTCTAGACAATCGAGCGCGACGCGCAAATCGTTTTCAGTTTCCCAGCCGAACGCCGCGCCGTGGGCAAATCTGCCCGACAAAACAAATTCTGCAACCGACACGGGAAATTTCGTTTCGGTTTCCTGCGCGATGACCGTAATTTTACGCGCGATTTCCCGGCGTGAATAATTTTCAATTAAATTTCCGTCAAGCCGAATTTCGCCCGCGCTCACCGGCAGCGCGCCGTTCAGAGATTTGAGCAAAGTCGTTTTGCCCGCGCCGTTCGCTCCTAACAGCGCGATGATTTTTCTGGCTTCGAGCGCGAAGGAAACATCCGCGACGACCGCGCAAACGCCGTAATTGATTGCGATGTTTTGAACTTCGAGCATTTTTAATGTGAAAAAGTGGAAAAGTAGAAAAATGAAAAAGATTAACCTCATCGGCAACCAGCTTTTTCACATTTTCGCTTTTACCCTTTTTCGCTTTTCATCTTCTCAACAAATAAACAAACAACGGCGCGCCGACGAGCGCCGTGATCGCGCCGACCGGCAATTCGCGCGGCGCAATCGCTACGCGCGCAACCGTGTCTGCCAAGACGACGAAAATCGCGCCCGCAACGGCTGAAAACGGAATGACCAGCCGGTTGTCGCTGCCGATTGCCAGCCGAACCAGATGCGGCACAATCAGACCGACGTAGCCGACCGAGCCGCTCGCCGCGACTGACACGCCGACCAGACCCGCCGCCGTCGTGAAAACAATCAGGCGCGTGCGCCCGACTTCCACGCCGAAATCGAAAGCGTCGCGCTCGCCGATCATCATCAAATTCAACGCCCGCGCCTGCGAGCTTAAAACAATCGTGCCAAGAGCGGCGACAATCAAAGTTAAATAAAATCCGTTTTTCGTCGCCTGCGACAAATCGCCTAAAAGCCAGAACGTAAAACTTCTGAGCTTCGCCGCGTCGAGCAGCGAAGTCAGCAAAACGAGAATCGAGGAAAGAAAAGTCGTCACAATCACGCCCGACAAAATTAATCGTTCGACGCTCATTCCCGCGCGGCTCTTCGCCATTTGATAAACCGCGAGCGTCGCCAAACTTGCGCCCGCAAAAGCCATCAGCGGACGCGCTGCGTCAACCCCGGCGAAAAAGATAAACGCCAGCATCGTTCCCAAAGCCGCGCCGTTGGAAACGCCCAAAAGATACGGTTCAGCCAGCGGATTTCTAAGGAGCGACTGCAGACTCGCGCCTGCTAGCGCCAGACTCACGCCGACCGTCGCGCCGAGCAGAATGCGCGGCAGCCGAATATCGAAAAGAATCGCGCTTTGCTCGTCCGTCAATTCAAGGAACGCAAGTTTTTCGCTGCCGAGAAAAACGGCAATGGCTAAAACGGCAATCAATAAAACAATCAGCCCGACGCCAAAACGAAGACTTGAAACTTGAGACTTGGAGCTTGAGACTTTCACCGCACTTTCACTCGAAACTTTCGGGATGCAGCGCGCGCGCTAATCGCTCCAAACCGTCAACGACGCGCGGACCCGGACGCGACAGCAAATCGGCTTCGACCGAAAAAATCTTGCCGTTTTTGACCGCCGGTGAATTGGCGAAAACTTCGTTCGGCTCCCGGTTGTTATCGCTTTCCGACAAAATTATTCGTTCGGGATTCAGCGCCAGAGCCGTTTCCTTGCTGATTTTCGGATACGCCGTCGCAATGTCTTCGGTCAGCGATTCGCCGCCCGCGCGACGGATTAAATCGGTGATAAAAGAATCTCTGCCGACGGTGTAGAGCGAATTTTTATCAATCTGCACGAAAACTTTTACGTCCGACGCGTCAGCGGTGCGCGCTTCGATTTCGGCGACGCGCCTTTTTAATTCATCCACAACTTGATACGCCTTTTCTTCGCGGCGGAAAATCTCGCCGATTTGATAAATGGTTTTGTAAATGTCGTCGAGACTGTTCGGATTAGTGACGAAATACGCGATGCCTTGCGCGTCGAGCGTTTTCGTGAAATTTTCCATCTGCGAAGCGGTCGAAACCAAAACGATTTGCGGCTTCAGCGCGATGATGTTTTCGATATTCGGCGCGAGCGTATCACCGATTCGGCGGATTCGTCTTGCTTCTTCCGGGTAATCGCAAAAGCTCGTCACGCCGACCAGCTGTTCGCCGGCGCCGACGGCAAACGTGATTTCCGTCAAATTCGGCGCGAGCGAAACCGCGCTCGTCACTCGTTCGGGCAGACGCACGCGGCGACCCAAATCGTCGGCGATTTCGCGCGTCGGTGCGGGCGGCGACTGATTAGCCGTTTCGCGGCGGCAATTTGTCAGCACAAACGAACCAACCAGCAAACAGACGACCGCTGGAGTTTGCAAAGCGAACTTACTTTTACAACCACGCGAAAATGCGAAGAAAATAAATTTTAATTTAGAAAAGCTGTATTTCGACAAATAAAAAAACCCGCCTCTTTCGTCTTCCGCGCTAAAACGAAAGGCAAGAGAGGCAGGAGTTTTTACTAAAAAAGGATAAAAAACAACTGCACCCATTGAAGCCAAACGTCCTGACGCGAGACGGTTTCGGCTAAAAAACTTCAGAACAGGTTTCCAGACTGGTTCGATTTTGGATTTTAGATTTTAGATTTTGGATTGGTCTTTCAATAAACAGCCAATCTAAAATCTAAAATCTAAAATCCAAAATCGCCTTCACTGTGGCGCGACCGTGCGAGATTTTCACTCGCTTTCCCTTTTGCCGCATCTCTTCTTCTCTTGAGAAAAGCGACATCCAAAGCATTTTAGGCTAAAAAAGAACTACCGCCGGGGGCGCTTAGCTTGCCGCACAAATTTTGCGCATACCGGTGAACTATGGAAATTATCACGCATCCCGCGAGAAGTCAAAACCGGCGGATTTGAAAGGCTTTTGCTTGATAAAACCGATTGATTGCGGCTATTGTAGAAACTGAAAATCAGGCTGACTGTTTATCGAAATTTATGGCGCAATACGAAAACGTGGTGGCGGTAATTCTCGGCGGCGGCGCCGGTTCGCGGCTGTTTCCTTTGACGAAAGACCGGGCGAAACCGGCAGTTCCGCTCGGCGGCAAATACCGTTTGATTGACGTGCCGATTTCCAACTGCATCAATTCGAGCGTAACGCAGATTTTCGTTCTCACGCAGTATAATTCCGCTTCATTAAATCGCCACATTTCGCGCACTTATCGTTTTTCCTCGTTCTCGACCGGCTTCGTCGAAGTTCTCGCGGCGGAACAGCGACGCGACAGCCCCGATTGGTTTCAAGGCACGGCGGACGCCGTTCGCCAGACGCTGCCGCACATTCAAGACTGGCGCGTCAATACGGTTCTGATTTTGTCGGGCGACCATCTTTACCGGATGGATTATCGTCAATTTCTCAAACGCCATTTCGACACGAACGCCGATGTCACAATTTCCGTCATTCCTGCCAATACACAGGACGCTCAGGGTTTCGGACTTTTAAAGACGAGCGGCGACGGGCGCATCGTCGAATTTAAGGAAAAGCCGACGGGCAGCCAGCTCGAAGCGATGCGCGTTGATACGACGCAGTTCGGTTTGACCGAAACCGAAAGCCAAAACCGCCCGTTTTTGGCTTCGATGGGCATTTACATTTTTAATTACGAGCGGCTGGTTGAATTATTAAACGAAGACCCGAACAGATTCGATTTCGGCGGCGAGATCATTCCGGCGGCAATTGAAAAACTCAACGTCCAGGCGCATCTGTTTAATAATTATTGGGAGGACATCGGAACTATCAGAGCGTTTTATCAGGCAAATCTCGATTTGGCTTCGCCCCTGCCGAAATTCGATTTCTTCAATGACGCCGACCCGATTTACACGCGCAGCCGCTATTTGCCGCCGTCGAAGGTTCATAATTCCGACATTGATAACTCGATGATTAGCGAAGGCTGTATTTTGAACGGCGTTTATGCCCGAAACTCGATAATCGGTTTGCGCAGTAGAATTGACGAAGGTGCGCGAATCGAAAATTCGATTATTATGGGCGCGGATTTTTTCGAGTCGTTCGAGGAAATCCAGCAAAATGTCCACCGCGCCAAACCGCACGTCGGCATCGGCGCCAACTCCGTCGTCCGCCGCGCCATCATTGACAAAAACGCCCGCATCGGCAAAAACGTCCGCCTGATTAATCAGCATAACGTCGAAACCAGAGACGGCAAGGGCGGCTGTTATTTCATCCGCGAAGGCATTATCATCGTGCCGAAAAACGCGACGATTCAGGACGGAACTGAAATCTAAAGACGATTTCGCGTTCTACAGCTTTGCTCTGTATAAACTCGTAAATCTATTCAGGGCGTTGTCGAGACTCGGCAGCAAAATTCCGCGCTCGCTGCCGAGCGTGCTATAGACGGGTCGCGGAGCAGCCAAGTTTAATTCCTCTGTCGAACAACCGATAATAAATGACGGCTTAAGCCCTGAAAGACTGGCTGCCTGACGCGCGAAATCCGCCCAGGTCAGAGAACCTTGATTCGCCAGATGCCACAAACCGCGCTCGCCGTCAATTAAAATATCCAAACAGGCGTTTACCAAATCGGGCAGATATGTCGGAGATATAAAATTATCGTCCGCCGCCTTGAACGTATCGCCGGAGAGGATTTTCCCCAACGCGACGCTTAAAAAATTGAATTCGTCCCAGGGGCTGAAAAACGCGGCGGTGCGAACGATTAAGGCGTTTGGATTGATTTCTAACGTCTGCTTTTCCGCTGCCGCCTTGCTCTGCCCGTAGATATTCAGAGGATTGGTGAAATCCCTTTCGACATAAGGCTTTTGTTTATCGCCGTCGAAAACTAAATCAGACGAAAACGTCAGATACGAAACGGCGTTACGCTCGCAGATTCCCGCTAAAGTTACCGCGCCCTGCGTGTTCTCACGAAAGCATAATTCAGATTCCCGCTCGGCTTGATCTACGCGAACGTAACCCGCCGTGTTAATAATCGCCCACGGATTGTATTTCGCTATCGCGCGTTCGACAGATTCTTTGTTTGTAATATCCATTTCTCGGCGCGACAGCAAACGGCAGGAAAGACCTCTGATGTGACAGATGCGGGCAAAGGCGCGTCCGAGCGTTCCGGTCGCGCCGGTAATCAGCAAGGGCTTGGTCGAGCTTTCCGCAGTTTGATAAATCCTTTTGTCCGGCGCTTTTTCAGTCGTAGATTGTGCCGCTTGATCGGGTCGGACAATAAACCGGGAACGACGTTTCCACCAGCCCAAGCCTTCAATCGCCGGGTGTTCAAATTTTTGTTCGCGCGCGATATTCTTCAAAAGTTTCGTTAAAGCGGTCGGACGCGGATGTCCGCCGCGAATATCGAACACGCCCGGTTCGTAATGATTTTGAAAAGTGGTCAAAAGACTGTTCCAATCGTAAGAACCGAGCAGAGACCAAGCGGTGACGGCTCGTAAATCCACGCCTTCGCCTTTCAATTCGTTTGCCGTTTCCCAGATTTCAAGCAGCCAGCGAAGTTGTTCCTCGCGCGTGCAGCCGAGATGCGCTTCGGTAATCGCCAGCGGCAGTTTGTATCGTTCCCAAGCCTCGCGCATCAATACCTTCAAACCATTCGGAGAGTCGAGATCGACGCGAACGGCTTCGACATCAACATAACGATGTCGCTTGTTTCCGCCGATTGGGTAACCGGCGTAATTTTTAATGTTTTCATCGAGAAAGCGCTCGCTCGTCAGATAATAATTAAACCCGATAATATCGGGCGGGCAGGAATTTTCGAGAAACCAATCTAATTCCGAATCCTCGATTCCGGCGCAGCGCTGCAGAAATTTCCGCATCGGATGTTTACTGCCGACTCGTCCGCAAAGCAGGTCAAAGGTCAGCCAGCGGCGTTCGTTCTCGAATTTCGCCTGGTATTTGAGCTTCGGCGTGCTGTAAGTTTTGCCCAAATCTTCGGTCTGGATGAGTTTCGCCTGCGGATTGATTCGGCGAATCGCCCGCATTGCCAAAACGGTGGCGCGACATTGATTGAGCATCGCGCGGGCGAAAGTCTGATTGTCTTTCGCGTGCGGATACCAAAAACCGTATAAACCGCTGAAACGCGCCGTCGTCAGCGGCTCATTGACCGGCGTATAAGCCTCGATCCACGGATACCGTTCGGCGACCATCCGAGCGAACTCGGCAAGTTTTTCGGGAAAGTCTGGGTCAACGAGGCTTGTTTCGAGAGGACCGCTGCCGTGGTGCAGCAGCCCGGCAATCGGGCGTATGTCGAGTTCGCGCAAGCGCCCCAGAAATCTGTCGCTCCAACGCCAATCGGGGTTTTCCAGTCCGTCGGGCGCGACGCGCTCCCACAACACCGGATAGCGGATGCTGGTAATCCCCAGTTCGGCGAACAAATCGAGGTCTTCGATGCGACTGTGATGCCCGCTTTTCTTAATCTGGTCGAAAAAAACGTCGCCGACCCGGTTGACGGTGCATTCAACGCCGCCCCAAATTTCGACGCCCTTTTTTATTTCGTTTGATGACTCCATATGTTTCTGCCTTCCGCAACTGGACTTCCAACGCGCAGAATCGGCTACACTCAAATTAATTTTAGCCGATTCTTAAACTTACAAAAGTTACCATTTTATATCCCGACCGCTTCATTCACGCTTTTCGGGGAAAGTGCGAATGAAGCGATAGCCGCCAATCAACAATGCAAATACGTTCGACTCGTTACTGTAAATTTTCTGACGACACTTGTAATGTATCAAATTTTGTTAATCGGTTATGTATATTAACAAACACAGATTATATTTTATTCAGCCGCGCGAAAATGTGCGCCGAATTGTTTGCCGGCTGCCTGCCGCGAATCAGCCGAAGGATTGTGTCGAACGCTTCGAACCGAATTAAACTTTTTAACCGTCAAGCCAGTTTTATCGGAACGATACCGAGTCTTTTTTGTATTGTATTCTTTAATACATTCTAATTTAACGAAGTTATGTATAATAGAATCATTGATTATGAAAAAGATCACAGAAGATAACTTGTCGCAGACAGGCGGTTACGACTTGGTGTGCCTTTCGCACCTGCGCTGGGATTTCGTTTATCAGCGACCGCAGCATCTTTTAAGTCGTTTCGCCCGTCGTCGCCGCGTTTTCTTCTACGAAGAACCGATTTTCGTTGACGGCGAAACTCGTCTCGACATCAGTCCGCGCGAGGATAATTTGTTCGTTCTCGTGCCGCACATTTCGCACGCCGACCGCGAAAATAGAAACGTCGCCGCCATCCAGCGCGAGATGCTCGACGGCGTATTCGATTCGGAAAACATCAAAAATTTCGTGTTGTGGTTTTATACGCCGATGGCGATGGATTACGCCGCGAACTTGCAGCCACTCGTGACCGTTTTCGATTGTATGGACGAGCTTTCGGCGTTCAAATTTGCGCCGCCCGAATTGATCGAAAACGAAAAGCGCTTGATTGAGAAAGCCGACCTTGTTTTCACCGGCGGACAGAGTCTTTATGAGGCGAAAAAAGACAAGCACGCGCGTGTTTTCGCGTTTCCGTCGAGCATTGACGCCGCGCATTTTAATACGGCGAGGGATATCGAAGAAGAACCTGCCGACCAAAAACCAATCGCCCGTCCGCGTCTCGGCTATTGCGGCGTGATTGACGAAAGAATAGATGTCAAATTATTAGGCGAAGCGGCAAAGATGCGATCCGACTGGCAATTCGTGATGATCGGTCCGGTGGTGAAAATCAGCGATGAAGATTTGCCGCGCCTGGCGAATATTCATTATCTCGGCGGAAAGGATTATCAGGAACTGCCTGCATATTTGTCGGGCTGGGATGTCGCACTGATGCCGTTCGCGCTGAACGAATCAACCAAATACATCAGTCCGACGAAAACGCCCGAATATCTCGCCGCCGGGAAGCCGGTCGTCTCCACGCCGATTCGTGATGTCGTCCGACCATATGGCGAACTCGGTCTGGTTCATATCGCTGAAACGGCTGAAGAATTTGTTGCGGCTTGCGAAAAGGCTTTACAAGAAAATTCTCAGGAAAGATTAAAACGCGCGGACGAGTTTTTGGCGCAGATTTCGTGGGATAAAACCTGGGCGCAGATAGCGAATTTAATAGATGAGGCGATTTCGCCGCAGGGTATAAAACTTGCTAATGTATGATTAAACTAAAACTTTTGTATTTTTTTAATACAGATATACAAAGAAATAAGGGGGAATATTGAAATGTTTGACTATTTAATTGTGGGCGCGGGCTTTGCCGGCAGCGTTCTGGCTGAAAGACTCGCTAACGGTTCGGGCAAAAAAGTTTTGATTTGCGACCGCCGACCACACATTGCCGGGAATGCTTACGACTTTTATAACGACGAAGGTATTTTGATTCATAAATACGGACCGCATATTTTTCACACCAATTCAAAAGACGTTTTTGATTATTTATCTGATTTTACCGAATGGCGTTCCTACCAGCACCGCGTTCTGGCGCACGTTGACGGAATGCTCGTGCCGATGCCGATTAATCTCGACACCATCAACAAACTTTACGGTCTGAATTTAACGTCGTTTGAAGTCGAAGACTTTTTCGCCAAACTCGCGGAAAAGCCCGAACATATCCGCACGTCCGAGGACGTTGTCGTCTCGAAGGTCGGACGCGAGCTTTACGAAAAGTTTTTCAAAAACTACACGCGCAAACAATGGGGCTTAGATCCTTCGGAACTCGATGCGTCAGTCACGGCGAGAGTTCCGACGCGCACCAACCGCGACGATCGTTATTTCACCGATTCGTATCAGGCGATGC
Organism: uncultured Pyrinomonadaceae bacterium; assembly: GCA_902805935.1. GTDB lineage: Bacteria > Acidobacteriota > Blastocatellia > Pyrinomonadales > Pyrinomonadaceae. The sequence goes on along the minus strand of CADCUR010000105.1, from coordinate 11,666 downwards.
CGAAATACGGCTTTACCAGAATGTTCGAGAAAATGCTCGATAGCCCGAACATCAAAATTATGCTCAATTGCGATTACCGGGAAATCATCAACCAGTTTTCCTTTAAAGAGATGATTTACACTGGACCGATTGATGCGTTTTTCGATTATCGCTACGGCAAACTTCCTTACCGCTCGCTCGAATTCAAACACGAAACGCACGACGCCGAGCAATTTCAAGCGGCGCCGGTCGTCAATTATCCGAACGAGCAGCCGTTCACGCGCATTACGGAATTCAAATACCTGACCGGGCAGGAACACAAAAAGACGAGCATCGTTTACGAATATCCGCAAGCGAGCGGCGACCCATATTATCCGATTCCGCGCAAGGAAAACGCCGACCTCTACGCCAAGTATAAAACTTTGGCGGATGCGCGACCCGACGTGCATTTCGTCGGACGGTTGGCGACCTACAAGTATTACAATATGGACCAAATCGTCGCGCAGGCTTTGATGACCTACGGCAAAATCGCCGGAATGAAACGCAAGGAAGCTGCGGTTAAAACTGCTTCTGACAGCAAAGTTTTCGTAGCGACACGAGCGTCGGCAAACGGCGCAGGCGCAACGGCTACTTCTTCGATAAACTAACGAAGAGAACGCGGTAATCAAATACGTTTCAAAATTTCAGGTTATGAGCGATAAAGTTTCGGCTTTGCCGCTCGTAATCTGAAATTTTATATTTGGGTTAAATCTTTAAAGTTTATGACAGAGGTAATCGGTTGGGTTAGTTCGGCTATTTTGTTTTTAACCGTCAGTCGGCAGATTTATAAACAATGGCAGTCAGGGACGAGCGAAGGCGTTTCGATTTGGCTTTTTATCGGTCAGATGGCGGCTTCGCTCGGTTTTGCCGTTTACAGTTGGCTAGTGTGGAATCCGGTTTTTATTTTTACCAATGTGGTGATGGTCTTAAACGGTCTCGTCGGTTTTTTTATCAGTCTTTATTTAAAAAAACACGAATCGTCAACGGCAGAATCCACGAGCTAAAGAAATATAAGCAAAATACATCGCAAAAAAGTCCCAAGTCAAAAATTGTTTGACTTGGGACTTTTGACTTTCGGGTTACCTGCCCGAAGATAATTGAAGCCGCGCCTGCGCGGTTTCAAGCCGCTCGCGTTCCGCTTCGGCTTCGTCTATCGAACCTTTCCAGGCGCTCAGTTCCCTTTCGGCGGCAGCCAATTCCGTCCTGGCATTTTCGACGTTAATTTCGCCTGCCGTTTCCGCAACATCTGCCAAAATAGAAACGTTATTTTGACTGACTTCGACAAAGCCGCCCGCGATGACCATTCGCTCGGTTGCGCCGCCGCGCGTGTATGACAAAAGTCCTGACCGCAAAGACGAAATCAGCGGCGCGTGGTTTTGCAAAATTCCGACTTCGCCGTTCGCCGTCGGAATCGTCACTTGGTCAACCGCTTCGCTTAAAACTTTTTTCTCTGGAGTAACTATTTCTAAATTTATCATTGTCCTTCGTCCTTCGTCCTTTATCCCTTGTCCTTTGTTTTTCTTTAGCTCGAATTCGAGAGTTACACTCAACTAACCAAGGACTAAGGACGAAGGACTAAAAACTTTTACGCACCTGCCGCCATTTTTTGCGCTTTCTCACGCGCCTGTTCGATGGTGCCGACCATATAAAATGCTTGTTCGGGCATATCGTCGCATTTGCCTTCAAGAATTTCCCGGAACCCTTTAATGGTATCAGCGATTTTCACATATTCGCCCTTCAAGCCGGTGAATTGTTCGCCGACGAAAAACGGCTGCGAGAAAAAGCGCTGTATTTTTCTGGCGCGTGCCACCGTCAATTTATCTTCTTCGCTCAATTCGTCAAGACCCAAGATGGCGATAATGTCCTGCAAATCTTTATAACGCTGCAAGATTCGTTTGACCGCTTGCGCCGTGTTGTAATGTTCTTCACCGACAATATCGGGAGTCAAAATCGTCGAGTTCGACGCGAGCGGATCAACTGCCGGATAAATTCCGAGTTCGACAATCTGACGCGAAAGCGCGGTGACGGCATCGAGATGCGCGAACGTCGTCGCCGGCGCGGGATCGGTGTAATCGTCCGCCGGAACGTAAACGGCTTGAATCGAGGTGACTGCTCCGGTTTTCGTCGAAGTGATGCGCTCCTGCATTTCGCCCATTTCCGTCGCCAGCGTCGGTTGATAACCCACCGCCGACGGCATACGACCGAGCAGCGCGGACACTTCCGAACCGGCTTGCGTAAACCTAAAAATGTTGTCAACGAAGAAAAGCACGTCGTTTCCTTGATCGCGGAAATACTCGGCGACCGTCAAACCCGATAGCGCAACTCTCAGACGCGCTCCCGGAGGTTCAGTCATCTGCCCGTAAATCAAAGCCACTTTCGAATCTTTTAAGGCTGATTTGTCAACTTTCGACATATCGAACTCGCCGGTTTCTTCCATATTGTGGAGAAAATCCTTGCCGTAAGTGATAACGCCCGACTCGACGAATTCCCTGAGCAAATCGTTTCCTTCGCGCGTTCGCTCTCCTACACCGGCAAATACGGAAAAGCCGCTGTGTTCGGTGGCAATGTTAGTAATCAGTTCCTGAATCAAAACGGTTTTGCCGACGCCCGCGCCGCCGAATAGACCGATTTTCCCGCCGCGTTTGAACGGTTGGATAAGGTCAATGACTTTGATTCCCGTCTCGAACATTTCGAGTTCCGTCGCTTGCTCGTCAAACGTCGGCGCGTGACGGTGAATCGAAGCGCGCGACTGGGAATTAACCGTGCCGAGTTCGTCAACCGAATCGCCGATGACGTTCATCACGCGTCCCAAAGTCGCTTCGCCGACCGGCACGCTAATCGGTCCGCCCGTGTCAATCACTCTCATCCCGCGCACCATTCCGTCAGTTGGCAGCATCGAGACAGCGCGCACGCGACCTTCGCCCAAATGCTGCTGCACTTCAGCGATGACATCAACTGCCGTTTCGACATTAAAACCTTCAGATGTCACGCGCAACGCCTGATAAATCGGCGGTAAATAATTGTTTGAAAATTCCACGTCAACGACCGGACCGATAATCTGCACGATTCGTCCCGTCTGCTGTCCGTTGCCATTAGTATCCATTTTAAATTGCTCCTCAGTAATAGATAACAAAAAAGGTATGATAACAAAAGAAAAAGATTATCATATTCGCTCGGCGAATGGCAAAGACGAGAAGATTTTGCGGCAGCCTCGGCATTGATTTGATAAAATTTACTAAAGTCATAAATCAATGAACAAAATTAAAATTTTACCCGACAATTTAGCCAATCAAATCGCGGCGGGCGAAGTTGTCGAGCGTCCGGCGTCGGTCGTCAAAGAATTGTTGGAAAACGCGCTCGACGCGGGTGCAAAAAGATTGCAGATTGACATCGAACTCGGCGGCAGACGCCTTATGCGCGTCTCCGACGACGGCGAAGGAATGGCGCGCGATGACGCGATTCTCGCCTTTGAACGTCACGCGACATCGAAAATAAAATCTTTGGAAGATTTATCAAAAATCCAAACGCTCGGCTTTCGCGGCGAGGCTCTCGCTTCGATTGCGTCGGTCGCCAAAGTCGAACTCGTGACGAAAACCGCAGACGCCGAAGCCGCCACTCGCGTTTTTATCGAAGGCGGGCGGTTGGTTGACGTTAAAGACTCGGCGCGTTCGGCGGGAACGACCATTACCGTGCGCGAATTGTTTTTCAACACGCCGGCGCGTCGGAAATTTATGCGTTCCGAAGCGACGGAAAATTATCATTTAACGAATATCGTCACGCATTACGCGCTCGCCAATCCGAAAATCGCTTTGACCTTAACCAACAACGGGCGCGAGATTTTGCGCGTCTCTCCCGCCGCTGATTTGCGCGAGCGGGCGTATCAGATTTTCGGTGCGCAAATGATCGAAAGTCTTTTAAAGGTCGAAGGCGGACGCGAATTCGTCGCCCGCGTCAGCGGTTTCGTTTCCGCGCCGCGCGAACGCCGCTCGACACGCGACGGGCAATACTTTTTTATCAACGGCAGATTTGTCCGAGACAAAATTATCGCGGGCGGACTTTTGGAAGGCTTCCGTTCGGTTCTGCCGCACGGCGTTTATCCGGTGGCGTTTTTATTTCTTGATATTCCGTTTGAGGAACTAGACGTCAACGTCCATCCGGCAAAAACCGAAGTGCGCTTTCGGCGCAGCGAAGCCGTCAAAGAAACGATCAGCGAGGCGATTCGCGGCGCGCTGCGAAACGCGGGAATTTTGAGCGACGCGAAACCGCGCGCCGATTCGGGTTTTGGGACTACAGCGGATCTGGGATTTGAAAACCAAGACCAAAAACCAAACGCTGAAGATCGTTTGCCGGAACAAAATAAAATTGAATTTCAAATTTCCGATTTCAAATTTCAAAACGCCGCGCCGAGTGAAGCGGCTAAAACAAATCAAACAGGCGGGCAGAATCAATCGCCGAAAAACCGAACCGGCGAAAATGAATCGAGAGAAAATCGTTTGAGCGAAAATGCGCTCGAACAAACGGGCGCACCGTTCGGCGAATTTGAAACCGCCGTTTATTCAAACGATTTTGAAACTGAAGTTCAAACTCGCTTGGGCGAAATTTCGCCTCGAAAAACTGAAACCGACGAGCAAAACGAAATCCCAAATCCCAAATATCAAATACCAAACCGAGAAGCGGTTTTGCCGCCAACCGATTCCGCTGCGAAAATCCCGAAAGCAATCGAGCCGGAGAATCTTTCGTCGGCGAAAATTCGCCCCGTCAGTCAACTGCACGACAGCTTTATCATCGCCGTTGACAACGAAGGTTTGCTGCTTATAGACCAGCACGTCGCGCACGAGCGAATTTTGTTCGACAAATTCCGGCGTGCGGAAACGATGCGAAAAATCGAATCACAAAATCTTCTGCTCCCCGAAACGATTGATTTGACTCCGGCGCAAGCCGCCGCTTTCGATTTGGTCGAAACGGAACTTGAAAATTTAGGTTTCGCGCTGATGAAACTCTCCGGCAGAACCATTGCCGTCAAAGCTGTGCCGACCGATTTGCCCGCTTCCGAAGTCAGAAATCTGCTGGCGGAAATTTTGGACACGGTTGAACGAGAAAAATTCGGCGGCGCGCGCGAAAATCTGCGCGACCGAATCGCGGCGAGTCTGGCGTGCAAAGCCGCCGTGAAAATCAATATGAAACTCACGGCGGAGAAAATGCAATGGCTGATTGATAAACTGCTCGTTACGTCTTCGCCGACGACCTGCCCGCACGGGCGACCCGTGATTTTGCGTTTGACGATGAAGGACATCGAGCGCGGTTTTCACCGCACATAAAAAATTTAGAGTCCGAACTTTTGTTTGTCTTAAGAAATTAACAAAAGTTCGGACTCTAAACGCTTGTGCAAAAATTGTTCGATTGCAAAAATTATTCGATGACCGCCAGAATATCGCCCGCGTTGACGGTCGCGCCTTCGGGGTAACGGATTTCTTTAACCGTGCCGTCTTTCGGCGATTTCATTTCATTCTGCATCTTCATTGCTTCGACGATTATCACGCCGTCGCCTGTCTTTACGTCCGCGCCGACTTCGGTCAAAACGCGCACGACTTTGCCGGGCATGGCGGTTTTGATTTCCGACGCTCCCTCTGCTTGCCCCGCGCTCGCGCCGCTGCCGCGCAAGCGTTTTGGGTCAATGATTTTTATTTCGTAGTCGTAATTTCCGACACTCGCCTGGTAAGATTCCCCAGATTTTTCATTTGGGGAAACGAAGATTTGATAAATTCGATTCGCATGCTTGAACAAGTAAACGTTCGGTTCGGGTTCGGACGCTTCGAGTTCGTAAACGCGCCCGTCAATTTCGGCGGTCAGATTCAAACCGTCGCCACGCGTGATTTGAACCGTGTGTTTTTTCTGATTGAGTTCGGCGACAAGTTTCATAGAGATGAAAGATAAAGGATGAGGGATGAATAAAAATCTTGTTTTATTCATCCCTCATCCTTTATCCGTTATTTTGCTCCGGCTGTTTCGATAATCGCGGAAATCAAATCGTCGGGTTCGACCGGCTTACCGAGATGTTTTTGAAAGCCCGCGTCGAACGCCGCTTCGCGGTCTTCGGGGCGATTGAAAGCCGTCAGCGCGACCGCCGGGATTTGTCCGCCGTGTTCGCTCGGCAGCGCGCGAATTTTTTCGAGCAGCGCGTAGCCGCTCTCATTCGGCATACTAATATCGGAGAGCAGAATATCGGGCAGCCGCCCGTCCGAGCTTTTTAAAATATCGAGTGCCTCGACCGCCGAATTCGCCGTCGTTACTTTCGCTCCGTTGATTTGCAGCATAAACGAAACGAGTTCGCGGGCGTCCGCTTCGTCGTCGACCGCCAAAATCCAAAAACCGCTTAATTTTCCCTGAGCGTGCATAAATTCCACCTTGTCTGAGTTTTCTTTAATCGGCGCCACCATTCGCAGAGGCAACGTTACGGTGAAAGTTGCGCCTTTGCCTTCGCCTGCGCTCTCTGCCGAAATCGCGCCGCCGTGTAATTCTACCAAATCTCGCGCCAATGATAAACCGATGCCGAGACCGCCGTGCCGCCGGGTCGTTGATGGGTCGGCTTGCTTAAATCGTTCAAAAATCTGCGGCAGAAAGTCCTGCCTGATTCCCTGTCCCGTATCGCTGATGATAATTTTCGCTTCCAGTCCTTCTCGTTCCAGAGAGACGCGGACGCTGCCGCCCGGCGTGGTGAATTTTACCGCATTCGACAGCAAATTTTCAATCACCTGGCGCAGACGGTCAACGTCGCCCGTGATAAAATCCGCTGTTCGGTCGAGCGTTTGGCTGAGCTTAATTTTGCCCGCCTCCGCTGCCGGTTTAATGATTTCGATTGCCGCGTTGATAATCGGAATCAATTCGGTCGGCTGCAATTCGAGCCGCAGTTTGCCTTTGCCGACACGGGCGATATCGAGCAAATCTTCAATGAGGCGCGACTGCGACCGCGCGTTCCTGACAATCACGTCCAGCGCGTATGCTTTTGTTTTTTCGTCGGGATTTTGTTCCTGCAGAATGCGCGTCCAGCCGAGCATCGCATTTAGCGGCGAGCGAAGCTCGTGCGAAACGAGCGCGATAAACTCGTCTTTGGCGTGATTGGCTTGTTCGGCGATTTCTCGGGCTTGCTCGGCTTCGGCGAACAAACGCTCGCGTTCTATTTCGGCGTGTTTGCGTTCGGTGATGTCGAAGCTCACGCCGACCAGCCCGATGATTTCGCCAGATTGATTGCGATACGGCGTTTTCGTCGAAAGAAAGGCGTGCGGTTCGCCCGCCACTAAAACCGTCTCCTCAAAAGTTTCCGTTTTTCCGCCTTCGATAATTTGCCGGTCGTTTTCGGCAATAATTAAACCTTCCGCTTCTTTTCCGGTGTATTCGGCGTGATTCTTTCCGGTTACATCGGCAGGCGGTTTGCCGATTACTTCAAGCGTTGCCCTATTTGCATTTAAAATGTGCCCGTCGCGGTCTTTCAGATAAATCAACGTCGGCGAATTGCGATTGATGGTTTGCAGAATCGCGTCGCTTTCGCGCAGTTTTTCTTCGGCGCGTTTGCTGCCAGTAATATCAACGTAAGTTCCGAGACAGCGCACGGCGCGCCGCTCGGCGTCCGCGCCTTCAAAAAATGCTCGTCCGCGCACGCGAATCCAGCGCACTTCACCGTTCGTGCGAATGATGCGTTGCTCGACTTCAAATTCGTCCGAGCCTTCGGGCGCGAACGCCGCTTGAACCCGCCGTGCAACTTCGTCGCGGTCATCCGGGTGGAAATGCGATTGAACCTTGGAAAAAGTCAGCGGATCGTCGGGTTCAAAGCCGTAAATGGCGCGACCCGTTTCGTCGGTCTGCACCTCGTCGGTCGTCAAATCAATATCGAAGGTAGCGATGCGGGAAATATCAACAGCAAGCTGCAATCGTTCTTCGGAATCGCGCAAAGCGTTGTTGATTCGCAATTTTTCGATTGCCGTCCAAGTTCGTTCGGCGATGGTTTCGAGCAAATTGACTTCCGCACCGCTCCAATCGCGCGGCTCGTCATCGCTTACCCACAGCGAAGCCACCCAACGATTTTTTCGCATCAGCGGCACGGCGACATAAGCGCGTTCGCCGTTGGGCGCGTAAGCTCTAGCGTAATCAGCCGCCGTGCGCGAATCGGTTTTCGAATCGCGGTTGACGACGGTTTTTCCCGCCATCATTTCGGCGGAAGTAATCGAACTGTAATCAGAAATTCGGTGGACGCCCGCCACCGATTCCACGCCGCGGCAGTAATCGCCGTGAATTGTCTCCAAATCTCGTTCGAGGTCAATTTCATTGAACAAACAACGCCTGACCCGCAGATGCTCGCCGACGGCTTTCGAGACGGCGAACAAAAATTCGTTCGCGTCTTCAAAGACGCGCGTCATCTCGCTGATTTCGCCGAGCAGGGTCAAACGCTTTTCCGCCTGTTTCCGATCGGTAATGTCGCGGGCGACGCCGATAAAAAAATGTTTGCCATGTTCGCTGTATGCGCCGAAGGAAATCTCGAGCGCGAACGTATGACCTTTGGCGTGCCGGGCGGGAATTTCCAGGCTTTCCCAGGACAATTTGCGCGCGCCGGTTTCCACGTAACGCCGGATTCCGGCGAGATGCCTGGCGCGCAACTCTTCAGGCATAATCATCGTCAAGGATTGTCCGAGCATTTCCTCGACAGCGTAGCCGAAAATTCTTTCGACCGCCGAATTGACGAATAAAATCCGGCTGTCTTCATCAATTTTAATAACAGCGTCCGAGGCGGTTTCGGCGACAATGCGGTAACTTTCCTCGGATTCGCGCATCGCTTGCGCGTGGCGTTTCTGATCGGTAACGTCGCGCTGCGTTCCCCAAACCCGAACGAGATTTCCGTCTTCAATCGTGCCGACTAAACTGTTGAGAAAATACTTGTCGCTGCCGTCCTCGCTCTTCTCGTGCGATTCGGCGTCAATCAAATTATATCCGGATTCGATAAACGAGCGCAGATATTCGACGTTCGCCGCGTCCGATATATCGAGCAAGTCCGCGACGCGGCTGCCGACTAAATCCACCGCTTTTTCCAAACCGTGCATCCGCGCCATCGCGTCGTTGCACTCCGCTAGATAACCGCGCTCGAAGGCGAGTTTAACTTGTTCGTCAACGGGCAGTCGGACGGAAAATTTTTCGTCGAGTTCAAACCGCCAGATGCCTTCGGTGCTTTGAGTGATAAACGCGCGGTAACGATCTTCGGATTCGCGCAGGCTGCTTTCGATTTTTTCGCGTTTGATAAATTGTCCGATCTGATTGCCGACAGCGGTAAATATCTGCAGCAACGCCTTGTCCGGCTGACGCGACTGGCGGCTGAAAAAGCTGAACACTCCGAGCAATCGTTCGCCGAGCAGAATCGGAAAAGCGAACGCGCTTCGCAAATCCGTTTCTTCAAAGAAAAACCGGCGCGGCAGACTGTCCTCATTGCTCAAATCGGTAATCCAGACCGGCGCGTTTTTCGCCCAAACTTTGCCAGGCAAACCTTCATTGACGGGAAACCGAAAGCGGCGGCTGTCGGCAATGATTTTCTCCAGCGGCGCGGCGGGCAAATGCCAGACGTTTTCGAGATGCAGAGTCGTTTCGTCTTTGTCCAAACACCACAATTCGCCGAGTTCAAATCGGAGAACACGGCAAATCGTTTCGAGAATTTGCGGCGCGGCTTCGTTCATGGTCTCTAAGGAAGCCAGAATTCGTCCAATCTCGTAGAGCAGATTCAGCCGCTCGCTGTTCTTCTCTGTAGGCGAGTCCGAATCGGGCAAAACTGAATTGTTATTTTCGTCGCGCATCTTCTCCTAATACACGAATCTTTTATGATAACCCAACCGACCGCCGCGCGAGGCGCGTGCTGCCTCGCGCGGCGGTCAAATTATTGCCGGACACGACTACCTTCGGGTTGATTTTTCATATTCGCGTTTGAGCAAATCCATAAATTCTTCGCGCCGTTCGTAAAGACGTTTTGGCTCGCGCGGCTCGTGCCTGGCAAGCGCGTAAGCCGTAATAATCGGCAACGCGACGGTCGAATCAACATACGCGACCACCGCGTCGGGCAGTTGGTCGGGGTCAATTTTCCCCCAGCTTACCGCTTCTCCCGGAGTCGCTCCGCTCAACCCGCCCGTGTCCGAACGCGCGTCCGTCACCTGCAAAAAATAATCGTGACCTTTCTCGTCAATGCCGAGAACTTCCTGAATCTGCGGCTCGGTTTGCAGCGCGAAATTTTTCGGACTGCCGCCACCCAAAATAAAAATCGCCGACTTGCCGCCTTTTTTGGATTTCTTGCCTGAATGAACGATGCCGCGTTTCGCTGCAAGAACGATTGACGCGGTTTCGTTGACATCAAGATTCGGGTTTAAGATCAGATTGCTGCCCTGCAATTCTTTGGCGGCGATGTTCATTCCGATTGACGAATCGCCGGGCGAAGACGTATAAACCGGCACGCCGTATTCATAAGCGACGGCAAGCAAGGACTTGTTTTCCAGCCCTAGTTTTCGTTCGCGCTCGCGGACGTATTTGCCGCACAAATAATGAAATTCCGCCGAACTCATCGTGCGCTGGAACTCTTCGCCTTCGATGACGCGCCGGAAAAATTCGTCGGTGTCGAGCAGAACGGAATAATCGAAAAAAATGTCGTAAATCCGCACGACTTCTTCCTCGCGCAAAATGCGGTCGTCCATTTTCGCGTCGCCTTGATGCAGAGATAAACCGATGCCGAAATGCGTGTCGTGGTAAAGATTCGCGCCCGTCGAAATTATCCAATCAATGAATCCGGCTTTGATCAGCGGAATCAGCGCGGAAATTCCCAAACCCGCCGGCGTCAGCGCGCCCGTCAAAGTGACGCCGACCGTCACGTTCGTCTCCAGCATTTTATTGGTAAACAAGCGACACGCCTCACGAATCCGCGCCGCGTTATACGCCATAAAAGATTCGTCCACCAAATCGGCGAGCGTCGTCGTTGAATCAATCGGCGTCGGGTCAATGCGCTTGCCGCTTAGAAATTTGCTTTTCTTTTTCGCCATATTTTGTAATCTTCTCTAAGTTTTTCCTTCTCGCAGATTTTTGGAATGCGGATTCGAGGCTATACCATTCGCTCACGCTGATAAAAATGCTTACTCCGATTATTTGTATAACAATTACGCCAACTTGAAAACTTTCATTTTCAGATCTAAACAAAAAATCTTCCAATAAAAACAAAGGCAACAAAACGACTGCAAAAATAATCGCCCTTTTAATGATAAAAGAAGTTTGTCCGATTTCTCTTTCACTTTCCCAATCTTCAGGCTGTATTTTCAAGAAATTTTTCATATCAATCACTAAATTTTTTCTTGGAAAATTTAAGCAAACAATCTCGACACAAACAACTCTCGAAATTCTCGCGCAATTCCGCCAAAGTTTCCGCCTTCACTTCGACCGCAAAGCACCAGCACTTTTCGATATTCGCGCCGCAGAAAAATTCTTTGCCGCACGACTCGCAAATTAATTTGTCGAAAGTTTTTTCGTTGGTTTTTTCGAGAGATTCAACAAACATCAAATACAAAAATAGCACAGAATTTAGCGAGTTATAAAAACTAAATTCTGTGCCGTTCAAAAACTGAACTTTATTTCTATTT
>CADCUR010000104.1:5345-5778 GCA_902805935.1 uncultured Pyrinomonadaceae bacterium | reverse complement strand
AGTTTGTTGGCTTGCTCCGTGGTGATCAGTTTCGCTTCGTAATGCGCGTGAGCTGGTGTTGAAACGAGATAAAATTTCGCTGGTTTATTCTGGTCGGCTGATTCAAACGAAACTTCGCGGCTGCCCATCGGAACATACAAACAATCTTTCGTGCCGAGTTCGAATCGCTCATCGTCAACGTTTATAATCCCCGCGCCCTCGCCGATATTGACCGCGCCGAGCTCGCGGCGTTCGAGGTACGGTTTGTCCTTTGCCGAAGCCGGTTCAGTCTGCGCGGGCAGTAAAAGTTTATCGCCGGTCGGTATCGCGCCGCCGACGACAACTCGGTCGAAATGCGTGTAATTGAGGCGTATTTCACCTTCAACGAATAATTTATCGACTAAATAAAGCTCGCGCAGATCGTCGTTGGTCGCGCCGTATATCGATTCGGGAT
>CADCUR010000104.1:0-5335 GCA_902805935.1 uncultured Pyrinomonadaceae bacterium | reverse complement strand
TTCGTTTATTTTTTCGTTCGGAGCACGAAGACGTGATTTATACTTTATCGCGCCGCACGACATTGATTTACCGAGCCATCCAGCCGCCGTCAACGACCATTATGTGCCCCTGCAAATAATCGCTTGCCGCGGACGACAAAAAAACCGCCGCGCCCGCCAGATCATCGGCGTTTCCCCATCGCCCTGCCGGAATTCGCTCTAAGATTTGACGGTTTCGTGTTTCGTCTGCCCGGAGCGCCGTTGTATTATTGGTCGCCATATAACCGGGCGCAATCGCATTGACATTGATATTATGTTTCGCCCATTCGTTGGCAAACGCTTTGGTCAATCCGGCGACGCCCGACTTTGAAGCCGTGTATGCCGGAACCGTAATGCCGCCTTGAAATGATAATAAAGAAGCGACGTTGACGATTTTGCCCGCGCCTTGTTCAATCATTTTTCGTCCGGCGGCTTGCGACAGACGGAAAACGCTCGATAGATTGACTTCCAAAACGGTTGACCAATCTTCTTCGGTAAAATCTACTGCCGGAGCGCGTCGAATCATGCCCGCGTTGTTGATTGAAACGTCAATGCGTCCAAACCTCTCAACGACTTCATTAATCAATCTTTTCGGCACGTTTTTGTCCGACAGATCACCCGAAAGGGATAAAGTTTTTCGCCCGAGTTTTTCAATCTGCGAACATGTTTCCGCGCCTTCGCCATCAAAATGACAATGCGCGACGACATCGGCTCCGGCTTCGGCTAAAGCAATCGCCATTGCCTGACCTAATCCGACGGACGGGCCTGTGACAAGTGCAATGTTGCCGTCCAGCTTAAATTTATCCAGAACATTCATTAAATTCAATTTTTCGACTAATTTGAAGTATCGGATTTAACGGCATTTTCCACCGCTGCTTCTAAGTTACATTCTACTTTTTCAGAAAATCTTCCCGAATCGGCGAAAAAATATCGATCAAAATCACTTCTTCGTCGAGCATCGTCGCACCGTGCCGGTTGTGGGGCGGAAAATGCAAAACGTCGCCCGCCGAAACGATACGCTCTTCGCCGCCAATAATAAATTTCACTTTGCCCTGCACGACGAGCGTCATCTGTTCGTGCGAATGGCTGTGTTCCGCTGTAATCACAAACGGCGCGAAACGAAAGCGGCACAACATCACGTTTTCACCGACGACCATTTGCCGCTCGATTCCTTCAGCTGTTTTCTCGACCGGAATTTTGCTCCAATCGGTAACCAAAGCCTCTGTCCGTGTTATTTCAGCAATCATACAATTCCAATTTTTCGAAAAATTTATCTTTTGACATTGGCGGATTCGCCGCCCATTAAACTTTCAATTTCTGAAATCTGCGCCATCGAGTTGTCGCCGGGCGTCGTCATCGCCAGACAAGCGTGCGCCGCGCCGCAATCGACCGCATACTGAGCGTTTTTTCCGCTTAAAAATCCGTAAATAAAGCCCGAAGCAAAAGCATCACCGCTTCCAACGCGGTCAAGCACGTCTAAATTCTCTCTCTCTCTCGCCGTAAAAACTTCGCCGCCGGTAAAACAAGCCGCTCCGAAATTGTGAAGGCTCGCCGTTTGCACGTCGCGCAAAGTCGAAGCGATAACCTTTAAATTCGGAAACTGTTCGTTCATACGTCTCGCCGCTTGATGAAATTTTCCGGCGTCAAACTGCGACAAACACGAATCGAAATCGGTTACGCCGAAAACCGCGTCGGCGTACGGCAGCAGCCCGCGGTTGATTTCGTTCGCCGCTTCTTTTCCGCCTCTTTCTTTCCATAAAGAATCTCGGTAATTCAAATCATACGAAACAATCGCGCCGTTTTCGCGGGCAGTTTTCATCGCTTCTCGCGCTACTTCTGGTGTTGACTCGGAAAGCCCGACGAAAATTCCGCCCGTGTGCAGCCAGCGCGTTTTTTGAATTGTAAAAATCCGGTTCCAATCAACGTCGCCCGCTTGAAGCTGGGAAACAGCCGTATTGGCGCGATCAAAACAGCTCGCCGGCGCGCGCATGCCGAAACCCCGCTCGATGTAGTAAATTCCGTTGCGCGTTCTCGCGCCAGTCCCATCCGCTTCACGCCACAAGATTTGCGACGAATCGACGCCCGCCTGCCAAATCATATCTTCGGCAAGTCGTCCGAGCGCGTTGTCGGCTAAAGCCGTGACTATCGCCGTCCGTTGACGGAATACTTTCGCCAAACCGCGCGCCACGTTATATTCGCCGCCGCCGTCCCAAACGCGAAAACTGCGCGTGTTGTGAATTCGCTCGTCACCGGAATCGAACCGCAGCAAGACTTCACCGAGAGAAATCAAATCCCAGTGACAATCGGCGTCCGATTTAATGTGTAATTCGTTCATCTAAAAATGCGCTCTGCCGAAAATTATGAATTGCCGATTGCAAATCCTCGGTGACAAAAGCAAATTTATTTTCATATTTTCACCTATGAAATCGAAAATTTTTAATCGTTTACGCGATTTAACGGCGCATCAGAAATTCCTCGACGGCAACTTCAAGCGCGTCGCCGATCGCCGCGCCTTTCGGCTCACCGCATTCTATTTTCCAACCGGACAGTTTGCCCGCGATACTTTTGCCGACAGCTTCATGGAGCGACTCTTTGATGTATTTCCAGCTGTAAACCAAGCGTCCGCTCACTATAACGTGCGATACGTCGAGACCGATGATGACGTTGCCAATGCCGATGCCGAAATACTCGCCCAGTTTTTCCAGCGTTCGCCGCGCCCGTATTTCTCCCGCTTCGGCGCCGCGCCGCCGAAGTTCGCGCGGTCGCCCGTGTAAAGCGATAAACTACAAGGTGACGGTTTGCTCTGCCCAAAATTGAAACTCGCGGTGTTTGTTTTCTTCGGCTCTGGCTAGAATCTCGCCGCTCGAAACCTTGAGAACGTGCCCAAATAACCGCTCGCCGACCTCGTCGATTGTCTCCGTGCCTTCGATAATATTTCCGGCGGAAACGTCGATGTCGCGATTCATTTTTTCAAAAACCCGGTTATTCGACGCCAGCTTAATGACCGGTGCAATGGCATTGCCGATGGTTGTGCCGTTGCCGGTCGTAAAAACGACGACAGTCGCTCCTGCCGCGACCAATCCGGGCGTGGATTCCTGATCATAGCCAGGTCCCTGCATCAAATTCAAGCCTTTATTCTTCGGCGCTTCGGCGTATTCGCAAACGCCTTCAACGCGAGTCGTCCCGGCTTTCGACATCGCGCCGAGAGATTTGATGGTGATGTTCAAAAGCCCGCCCGCGATATTGCCCGGACTCGGATTGTTATTCAAAACGCCGCCGAATTTCGAGGCGTAATCTTTATACCAGTCGATCATCCGGTAAATTGCGCGTCCGGTTTCGGCATCTTTTGCGCGATTCGCCACGATGTGCTCGGCGCCGCAAAATTCTGGCACTTCCGTTATCAAAACGGTTCCGCCGCTGCGCACCAGCAAATCAGCCGTTTTGCCGAGCGCCGGATTCGCCGAAATGCCGGAAAAACCGTCGCTCGAGCCGCATTTTACGCCCAAGATCAGTTCGCTCGCCGAAACTTCTTCGCGCGCCGATTCGTTGACCTGCGGCAGCATTTCCTGAACGATTTTCAAGCCGCGCTCGATTGCCGCCTGTGTGCCGCCGATTTCCTGTATGCCGATTTTGGCGACCGGTTTATCGAACGCGATTTCGCGCTTTAAAAGGTATTTTTCGACCTTGGCGAGATTGGTTTTCTCGCAGCCTAAATCAATCAAAATCACGCCGCCGACGTTCGGATGATCGGCGTAATTTGCCAAAGTCCGCAGCATGATGTCGAGACTCGAACCGTCCTGACAGCCGCAGCCTTTGTTGTGCGGAATCGCGACGACGCCGTCCACATTCGGGTATTTCTCACGCTTGTAATGCAGAAATTCCGCCATCATCGAAATTTGCTGCGCTTCGTGGCTCGAACACATCGAGGTCGGGACGATCAAAACGAAGTTGCGAGTTCCGACGCGACCGTCAGGTCGGCGAAAACCCATAAAAGTTTTGCGTTCGGAGATGTCGATATAATCCGGCGCGGGCGTATACAAATCGTCGGGCAGATTTCTGACGACCGGCACGTCATTCGACATATTTTCGTGCGTGATCCATTCGCCCGCCTCGATTCCCAAACTGGTTCCGATCGGCTGATCGTACTGGCGAACGAACTGCCCGGCGGGAATTTCTCTGGTCGCAAAACGATGTCCCGGCGGCACGGCTTGTTTAAGTTGCACCGTTTTTTGATCGGGCAGCGTAACGACGAGACCTTCCGAAGTTTCATTTTTGACGACGGCGACGTTATCTTTAGGATTAACGATAATCGCGTAGGCGCTCAGGTCGGCAGCCGTTTGTGTCAAAGTGTATGGCATAAAAATCGTTTTTTATATTCAAGTTTAATAAAAGCTTATATCAAAACGTCCGGCAAGATAAGTGCTTTCACATTCGCGTGAAGCCGGATCCATAAACCCGGATTTTCGTCGAGCTGTTTTTCGAGTTCGTCCGCTTGTTCGGAAAGTTCGGTTTCAACGACGCGCCGGAAACTTTCTCGTTTCGCGGGCGCGGTCGAAGCATCGACGATTGACTGAACGATGCGACGCGCCGACAAAATCGCCGCCGGTCCGAGCGTTAAGATGTGCGTGGCGGCGCGGCATTCGGTTTCGTCCCGTTCGGAAATCTCGCTTCCGCCGACTTTGAATTTGTTGATGTGATGTTCGAGAATGCTCGAAGAAATCGGTATAATTCCTGCGTAATCAGTGTATTTCGCGCCCGAATTCGGCTTGATGTAAGCCAGATGCGAAGCGGCGTCGGCTTCCGGTCCGAGTCCGAGAAAGAAAATATCAATACCGCCCAAACTTTCGAGCTTTTCCAAGTATTTAACGAGTTCGCCTTCCAAATCATCGGTTTCCGTGTTCATCGGCGTGAAACTTTTGATTTTCGCGAAAAACTTCGCGCCTAACAGCCGCTCGAAATCGCGCACGAAGCTCAAGCCGTTGTTCATCTGCATCGGCGCAAGCGCGTCCTGCGTAAAAACGTGAAGCCGACCGAGCAAATCGTCGATTTCAACGGTTTGCGACAGGTCATTGATTAAACGATACATCGCTTGCGCGCCGCGCCCGCCGAGCAAAACGATTGTTATGTCGCCTTCTTTCTCCTTCGCGTAGCAAACGAGCTCATCGAACATCGCACGCCCGACATTTTGTTCTGATTGCATTATTTCGTAATCGTATTTAGGCGGATTGACGGGAAACCCGTTCGCGCTTTCCGAATAGCCGAGCCAAACGTTTGCGCCTGCATTTCTTCGATTCATTTTTTTGTAATGTTGTCACTA
>CADCUR010000103.1 GCA_902805935.1 uncultured Pyrinomonadaceae bacterium | reverse complement strand
TTGACCGCTTCGACTTTTTGCGGAGTTTTGATGACTTTCGCCGGATCGAATCCTAACTTTTCCGCGCGGCGCAGAATGTTTTGGTAAGTGGCGTCGCTTATCTCCGGCGTGCGGCTCAAAATCCAAAAATACTTGCGTTTTGGGTCGCTGACGACGGTGTATTGATAATTGTCGTCTAATTCTAAAATCCAGTAGTCGCCCCAGACAGCCGGGATAAACGACAGAGCCGGCGGCGCGAAACGCACTTCGAGTTTGGCGTTCGTATTTTTATCAACGATTCTGGCTTCGCCCTTCGCGCGTTCAAGCTCGCCGTTTTTTTTCAAACATTCGTTGATGACTTCAATTTTCCCATTGGCTTTAATCGTGTAAGTCGCCGTCGTGTTGCCGACGCACTGCTTCTGAAATTTATTCTCGTAACGCGCGATTTCAAACCATTTTCCGCTGTATCGTTTTAGGTCAACGCTTGTCACTGTCGCCAGCGCAGCCGTTTCTTTCGATTCGTTTTGCTGCCCTGAAACCGCTGCCGCACAAACTAAAAATACTGGTAAAAATAACGTCGGAATAATTTTTTTCATCATTTACTTCTTCTCGCCTTAAATCTGAAAATCAGTTATTGAAGACAAGCAATTAGCTTGCCAAGTTTGCTTTTGGGCAAACACAATTTTTATAATTTTAGGGAGAGTAAAATAAAAGAATAAAATTTATGCCGATTTACGAATATAAATGCGCCGAATGCGGAAAGCGCGTCGAACGAATGCAGAAAATTTCCGACGAACCTTTGACCGTTTGCGAAACGTGTGGCGGGCGACTAGAAAAACAATGGTCGCTGTCCGGTTTTCAATTCAAAGGCGCGGGCTGGTATGTTACCGATTACTCGAACAAAACGAAGGAGACGGCGACAGCCGGTAATGGCGAAACGACGGAAAAGGGCGCAAAAGCGGAAAACACGGAAAAAACTTCCGCCTCCGAATCAACCGCCGCGCCCGAAGGCGCATCAAACAAGCCAAACGACAGTGTCGCCGCTGCCGAGGCGCCGAAAAAAGACACGGTTGCCAAAAAAGATTGAGGTTCAAAGAATGAAGAAATTTCCGGTCGAAAAAATTTGCCTGTTGATTTTAGTTTTGTGTTGGAGTTTTGCGCCGACCGCCGCGCAATCCAGGCGCAGTGCGACCGGAACGCTCGATTCGGAAGGCACGATTTTGAGCGTCGTCGCCTCGCGCACCGATAAAGCAGGCGAGCCGATAAAAACCGAAAATCTTTTTTTGTATGAAAACGGCATCGAGCAGAAAATCAAAAATTTCAGTTTTGACCCGTCGCCCGCGAAAATTTTGGTAATGGTTGACAACTCGCAAACCGTCCGCGCAGATCTTGAGCTTCTAAAGAAGGCGACGATGGAGTTTGCCTACGAGATTTTCGATGGCGACCAGCTTTTCATCATCGGTTACGACGAGAAAGCGGAAATTATACAGGAATGGACTGATGACGCGAAGAAGATTGAAACTTCCGTCAATGCCTTTCGCAAAAAAGGCAATCCGTTCCTTTTCGATTCGCTGAACGCGTCGGTCAGCGAAATTCTGCTGCCGCTGATGCCCGGGACGCGCAAAACCGTCGTCGTTTTAATCGGCGACGGACTCGACCGCGGCAGTAAAATCAGTTTCGACAAAGTTTTGGGCGATTTGCAAAATCAAAACGTGACGGTTTACGCCCTTCAAATTCCCGACCGCACCGGCGGCGCGTTTCGTCGCAACCAGCCGAAAGCGAATCAGGTTATCGAACAATTAACCGAAGGCACGGGCGGACGAGTTTTCCCGATTGAAGAAGCGCAGACGGCGGCGAAGTTCATCTGCGACGAACTCAAGAAAAATCGTTACCTGCTCAACTATCTGCCGACCAATATGTCTTCCTACGAAGCGCGCCGCGTTTTTCTGATCGGCGACGAAGGCATCTCGCTGCGCACCAAAACCGCCCAGCCGCCGAATGTAAAGTGAGAATCGGCGAAATTGACTTTAATAAGATTTACCTTCCTGGCTCGGCGGCAAACTTTAACCTTTGCGATTTCAACATTCTTGCAAGCTAATAGATAATGTGTGAAACTCTCTATTAACAATGCTATTTATTACAGGAGATTTCGCCAGTGAGTTCAGAACTTGGAAAGCTAATCGAGTTGCAAAAGACGGACACCAACATCCGCAAATTAAAAAAAGCCATCGAATCGGCAGAACAGAGGCGTGCAAGTATCGAACAAGAGTTTGAACGGCACGCCTCTTCTATTCGTGAGATACAGGCAAAACGCGATGCGGCGCAGACGAAACGCCACGATTTGGAAAAACAAATCGCCGAAAATAAAACGTATCTGGCGCGCGCCGACCGAAACTTAAAGGGATCGCAAAATCAAAAGGAATACGAAACGGCGATGCGCGAAACCGACGCGCTGCAAAAACAGATTTCCGCGCTCGAAACGCAGGTTTTAGAACGAATGAGCGAAACCGAAGAGGTCGAACGAGTTTTAGCCGAACGCTCGGATGAGATAAATTCTCTCGAAGCCAATCGTGAAGCCGCGCTTGCCGATTTTGATAAGGAACTCGCCGCCAACCGCAAGGAATTTGAAGCGGTAACTGCCCGGCGCCATGAAGTTTTCATTACTTTGCCACCGCAGATGGCTTCGGTTTACAACCGTCTGGCGCAGCGCAGCCGCGACGGAATCGCTGTGGCAGAAGTCGTCGGCGGTTCGTGCAGCGCGTGTTTTATGAAACTGCGCCCGCAAATGCAGGTCGAGCTGAAGACCAGCGACAAAATTATGACGTGCGAAAGCTGTACGCGAATTTTATACATCGCGCCGACGGCTGTTGCGCCCGAATCAATTGCCGCCAGCCAAGACACATAAAATTAAAATTTGAGCGTTGGAAATGGAGAAATTGACATTTTCTACAACTAGAATTATTCTAAATCTAAATTCGAGATATGAGACACGCCAGCGTAGAAATCAGCAGTTTGGGTTTAACAAAGCAACGCGAAGTCATCCTTAAAGTCATTCGCGAGGCGGAGCATCATTTGACGGCGAACGAAGTTCTCAGCGAGGCGAAGCGTCGTCTGCCGACGATTAGTTTCGCCACCGTCTATAACTCGCTTCGTTATCTAAAGGAAGCCGGACACATTGCGGAAATCCAATTCGGGTTCAGCGGCGCGAATCGCTTTGACGCGAAAACCGCCCGGCACGATCATGCAATTTGTAACCGGTGCGGCAAGCTGGTTGATATGGATTTAGGATTGCCCGAAGAGCTGGTCAAACTCGCGGCGACATTTTCCGAATTCAAACCCGAATCGCTCGAACTAACTCTGCGCGGTTTGTGTCCCGAATGTAAATAAAATTAGCCGCGAGAGAGCGCTGAGGAAAAAGAGAAAAACCTTTTACAATTCATAATTTTCTCGAAAAACTCTGTGTCCTCGGCGGCAAAAATTCATAAATAATTACAGGGAAATAATAAATTTATATGTCAACAGCAACAGCATTAGCGAAAGAAATAACAACGGCGAAAGTCGGACAGCCGGCGCCAAATTTCGATTTGCCTTCGACGAAGAATATAGAAACTTTGACGGAAAACGTCAAACTCGCTGATTACGCGGGCAAATGGTTGATTTTACTTTTTTATCCGCTCGATTTCACGTTCGTCTGTCCGACGGAATTGACCGCTTTTTCCGACAGAATCGAAGAATTAAACGGCATCGGCGCAGAAGTCATCGGAATTTCGACCGACTCGGTTCATTCGCACCGCGCGTGGATTAAGACGCCGCGCGATGAAAACGGCGTCGCCGGTTTGCAGTATCCACTGGCGTCCGACACGGGCGGGAGACTGGCGCGCGCCTACAACATTTTGGTCGAAGAAGAAAACATCGCTCTGCGCGGATTGTATATCATCAATCCCGAAGGCATTCTGCAATACGCGGTCGTCCACGATTTGAACATCGGACGCTCGGTTGACGAAACTCTGCGCGTTCTGCAAGGGCTTCAAACCGGCGGACTTTGCTCGGCTGACTGGACGCCGGGACAAGAAAATTTAACGGTTTAATTTATTCAAGCGAATGTTCGCTAAGTTGCAAAACTTAGCGAACATTTTTTCTAATAAATAAAAGTTGGAGGGAAATAAATTATAGAAGACGACGGCAATAAAACGAACGGCGGCGAAATTGGAAAACCGATGCCGCCAATGGATGCGGTAAATGACTTGACCAATCGGCAAGGACATCCGATTTACGATAATCAAAGCTCGCGGACGGTAGGAAATCGCGGTCCGGTGACGCTGGAAAATTACCCGTTTCTCGAAAAGATTACGCACTTTGACCGCGAGCGTATTCCCGAACGCGTCGTTCACGCGCGCGGCGCGGGAGCGCACGGTTATTTTGAAGCCTATGGAACATGCGGCGACGAGCCGATTTCCAAATTTACACGCGCCAAACTTTTCCAGGAGAAGGATTTGCGAACGCCGGTTTTCGCCCGGTTTTCGAGCGTTATACATGGCGGCACATCGCCGGAAACTCTGCGTGACCCGCGCGGTTTCGCCATCAAATTTTATACCGACGACGGCAACTGGGATTTGGTCGGAAACAATATTCCGGTGTTTTTTATCCGCGACGCGATTAAATTTCCCGATGTCATACACGCGCTCAAGCCCGATCCGGTAACGAATATTCAGGACCCGCAGCGCATTATGGACTTTATGAGCTTAACGCCCGAATCAATGCATATGCTGACGTGGCTGTTCAGCCCGCGCGGAATTACGCAGGATTACCGGCATATGGACGGCTTCGGCGTAAATACTTACAAATGGTATAACGCGGCGGGCGAAGGCGTTTTAGTCAAATATCACTTTAAAACGAAACAGGGCATAAAATCTCTGACGCAGGCACAGGCGAGTGAAATTCAGGCGACGAATTTCAACCACGCGACGCAGGATTTGTTTCAGGCAATCGAGCGCGGCGAATATCCCGAATGGGAACTTTGCGTGCAGATTATGTCGGACGACGACCATCCCGAATTGGATTTTGACCCGCTTGATGACACGAAAACTTGGGATGAAGAGCAATTTCCGCTGCTGCCAGTTGGTCGGATGGTTTTAGACCGCAATCCGAAAAACTATTTCGCCGAAGTCGAGCAATCGGCGTTCGGAACCGGCGTTCTAGTTGACGGTCTGGATTTCTCTGATGACAAGATGCTGCAAGGGCGCACGATGTCTTATTCAGACACGCAGCGTTACCGCGTCGGACCGAATTATCTGCAACTGCCGATTAACTCGCCGAAGAAGCGCGTTGGAACCAATCAGCGCGACGGTCAGATGACTTATTACGTTGATACGGCTGGGGAGAATCCGCACGTCAATTACGAGCCTTCGAGCCTCGGCGGTCTGAAAGAAGCCGACCGCGCCGGCAACAAAGACCACACGCCGTATGTCGCGGGAAATCTCGTCCGTCAGAAAATTGACCGCGAGAACAATTTCAAACAGGCGGGTGAACGCTATCGCTCGATTGAACAGTGGGAACGCGACGACCTGGTTTTCAATATGACCGATATGCTTTCGCACTGTAACGCGGACATTCAAAATCGAATGATTGGCTTGCTGCGCCAGTGCGACGAAGAATACGGACAGCGCGTTGCCAATGGTCTGAAAAACGGCAAATCGGAAACCGCCGCGACATAATTCGAGTGTTCTCAGCAATAAAACGGAAGCCTTTTGCATCGTCAACAAAGCGATGCAAAGGGCTTCATTACATCAGAACAATAATTTATAAATTTTATACAAGAATAAGAGGT
>CADCUR010000102.1 GCA_902805935.1 uncultured Pyrinomonadaceae bacterium | reverse complement strand
CTAGATGTCCAAGATCAGCGAGCGGGAATTTGCGCGAATTTGTCGGGGAATTTATGAAGACCGCGATATTATTTGCCGGCACAACCCGATCGGAACGCGCGGGGAAACGCTTTTGTGGATGCTTCTCGGCTGTTTGATGAGTTATTTGGACTTAACCGAAATTGAAACGCCGTGTTTTGCAGGTAAAATGACGGCGGAAACCTACCGGGACGCTATTTTGTTCGTCTTGAGAAACAGAAAAGCTGAGGAATTCGACGCCGGGAGGCATCTTGAAAAATTAACAAAAGAATGATTATCGAAACTTTTATTACCAGTCCGTTTCAGCAGAACACGCGCGTTTTAGCCTGCCCCGAAACGCGCCGCGCCGTCTGCCTTGACCCGGGCGATTCGGCACGAAAGATCGCCGATTATATCCGGCGAAACGATTTTGAATTGCAGGCGATGACTTTAACGCACGCGCATCTTGACCACATCGGCGGCGTTTCCGATTTGCACGCGATATACCCGCAGGCGGAAATTCTTCTTCACAAAGACGACGAGGAATTGTATTACGGTTTGCCTGAGCAGCCGCTTTTTATGGGGATTCCGCGCCAGCAGCTAAAAGCTCTCGGACTTGAATACGACGTGCCGCCGCCGCTAACGCGCTATTGGCGCGACGGCGAAATTTACGCGGTCGGCAATTTGAATTTTAAGATTTTGCATTCTCCCGGACACACGCCCGGTCATATCGTTTTGGCGGAAGAACAGTTACGAAAAGTTTTCGGCGGCGATTGTCTGTTCGCCGGTTCAATCGGCAGAACGGATTTGCCGGGCGGCGATTACGAGCAGTTGATAAACTCAATAAATGAAAAAATCCTGCCGCTCGGCGACGACCTAATCCTTTATTCAGGACACGGCGAAAACACGACCGTCGGACGCGAGCGACAAACGAATCCGTTTTTGACGGGCGCATATCAGATGTCTGGCTGAGATTTTCAAGCAGGCGTCTCAAAATACAATTTTAACTTTTGGATTGTTGATTTTTCTTTGGCGGCGGACCTTTTCTCGGTCCCCAATAATAATGTTTCGCCGTCAGTCCTAAGACCAGACTACCAACGAATGTCAGAGTGATAACTATAATTATTAGCCACGCCAAGTTAGACATATCCCGTTAATTTTTATTGTAACTGCTGCAAATATTTCAAGAGTAAAAGATATAGAAAACTTTTCCGTCTCATTCAAAAAAACTTTATTTACCGCGCAATTCTTTGATACGTTTGAGCAGTTGCGGCGCGAGCTTGATTGTTTGCCGCAGAGAACCGCCAGCGAAGTGCCTGGCAAAACCGCGAAACGTTTCGACGGCGAGCGGCGAATACGGAAGCCACCAGGCGTTCGGCGCGAGCAGTGCGCGGTTGACGTGAATGTGCTGCGGCGCGACGAGTTCCATCAAACCGTGTCTGCCGTGCGTTCGCCCGTAACCGCTTTGTTTGAAACCGCCCCAGGGCGTCTGCCCGATGCCGTGCGTGTATAAAACTTCGTTGACGCAAACCGTTCCCGCGAGAATTTTTTCCGCCACGCGCCTTCCTTTCTCCAAATCCCCAGTCCAAACGCTCGCCGTCAAACCGAAATCCGAATCGTTGGCTAAATCAATTGCTTCCTGTTCGGCTTTAAACGTCGCAATCGGCAGCGTCGGTCCGAAAGTTTCCTCGCGCATACCGCGCATTTCATTCGTCGCATTTGAAATAACCGTCGGTTCGTAAAATGCGCCTTTGAGATTCGCGTTTCTTTTTCCGCCCGTCAAAATCTTCGCGCCTTCGTTTCTAAAACTTTCAATGTGGTCTTCGACGATTTTGATTTGTCTTTCGCTCGACATCGCAGCAACGTCGGTCGTTTCCTTATCGCCCGAATTTTGATTCAACCGTTTCGTTTTCTCAACGATCAACTCTGTAAATTCTTCCGCGACGGATTCTTCGACATACAATCTTTCGACCGACGAGCAGGATTGCCCGGAGTTGCAAAACGCGCCCCAAATCGCGCCTTGCGCGGCGAGTTTGAGATTAGCGTCGGCGAAAACAATCATCGGGTCTTTGCCGCCGAGTTCGAGAACGACCGACGTTAAATGTTTCGCGGCTGATTCAGCTATTTTTTTTCCAGTCGCCACGCTGCCCGTAAACATTATTTTCTCGATTCCCGCGTCAACTAGTGCCGCGCCGGTTCGCCCGTCGCCTGTTACGACTTGCAAAACATTTTCCGGCAGACCGACTTTTTCGAAAATCTCTCCGATTTTCAATCCGATAAACGGCGTAAGTTCCGAGGGCTTGACGATAACCGCATTGCCCGCCATCAACGCCATCACCGCTTCGCCTAAAGGAATCGAAAACGGATAATTCCACGCCGGAATAATTCCGACCGTACCAAGCGGTTTGTAAATGATTTTCGAGGTGCGCCCCATCGTCGCGTAAAGACCGATATTAATACGTTCGGGTTTAAGAATCTTTGCAGCGTTCCGAGCGAAATACTGCATTAAATCTAAAACGGGCGCGATTTCCATCGAAAGCGCTTCGGCGATGGGCTTGCCCGATTCATCGGAGATAAGGCGCGCGATTTCGTCGAGTTCATCAAGAATTATTTCACGCGCCCGCATTACAAATCGAGCGCGTTCTTTAAACGAAGTTTCCTTCCATTTTTCAAACGCTTGACGTGATTTTTGAACCGCTGCCCGAACTTCTTCTACCGAAGCGCAACCCGCGCGCCCGAACTCTTCTCGGGTTGCGGGATTATAAGAAATGATTTCGTCTTGTGCCGTCGGAAATGAAAGAACCGCGCTCATATTTTTGCACCTCGAATAAAGAATAATTCATTAAAACATTTTTGATAATAATTTTCGACTGTCGCTAGAGCAGACCTGAAATCCCATTAATATTTTGGTGGCAATCAAAACGCTTGACAACACAAATGCAAACTATTATTCTGAAAACCGGAAATAAAACAGAATGATAAACGAAATTGACACAAAAATACTGAACATCATTCAGCAAGACGCACGCATCTCAAATGCCGAGATTGCGCGTCAAGTCGGACTTGCGCCGTCGGCGGTTTTAGAGCGCTTGCGCAAGTTGGAAGAGCGCGGCGTGATTCGCGGTTACGCGGCAGAAGTTGACGCAGCGCAAGTCGGATTCGGATTAACCGCGTTTGTTTTCGTTCGGACAAGTTTTTGCGGAAGCATCGGAGAGGCTTTGGCACAGATTCCTGAAGTATTGGAAGTTCACGACGTAGCGGGCGAAGATTGTTATTTGCTTAAAGTTCGCGCTAAAAACACTGATGAACTCGGACAATTTTTTCGTGAAAAGTTAAAAAGCCTTCCTGAAATTGTCTCGACGCGCACGACGGTTGTTTTGCAGACGCTAAAAGAAACAACGGCGCTGCCGCTTGAGAATTTGGGCGAAACCGCAGAAGCAACTGCCAAACGCAAGACGCGGAAGAATAAATGAAGTAAACAAGTGAGAGAAAGCGATGCGAGAAGTGACGAAAACAAATCATAACATCAAACATTTTTCGGTTTTGCTGCCGGCGGCATTCGCGGCGGTTTATATCTTTTGGGGTTCGACATATCTCGCCATCAAATACGCGATTGAAACTCTGCCGCCGTTTCTGATGGCTGGCTCGCGTTTTATTTTCGCCGGTTCGATTCTTTACATTTGGGCGCGTCTCTCGAAAGATTATGAAAAGCCGAGTTTGAAACACTGGCGCACGAGCTTTATCGTCGGCACGCTTCTGCTTTTGGGCGGAAACGGCGGCGTGGTTCTCGCGCAGCATTATATTTCATCGAGTCTCGCCGCGCTGCTCGTCGCCACCGAGCCGTTTTGGATTGTACTGCTCGGCTGGCTCTGGCTAAAGGGAGCGCGCCCGAATTGGAAAGTCGCGCTCGGACTGCTCATCGGATTCGTCGGAGTTTACCTATTAATTGGCGGGCAAAGCAGTTCGACGGAAAGCGGAACGGGACAAATTTTCGGCGCGTTTCTCGTCATCATCGCCGCGTTTTCGTGGGCGACGGGTTCAATGTATGGACTGCGGGCGACGACTCCGAAATCGTCCGCGCTAACGGCGGGAATGCAGATGCTTTCCGGCGGTTTGGTTTTAACTTTAGTCGGAACTATTAAAGGCGAATGGACAAGTTTTAGCGTTGGTGACGTTTCGGCAAATTCGTGGTTCGCGCTTGCTTATCTGATAATTTTCGGTTCGCTTATCGGCTTTACGGCTTACAGTTGGCTTTTGAAAAACGCTGCGCCGGCAATGGTCGCCACTTACGCTTACGTCAATCCGGTCATCGCGGTTTTTCTCGGCTGGATTATCGCTGGCGAATCCTTCACGATGCAGATGCTTGTTGGGGCGGGCGTGATTATCGGCTCCGTAGCGTTGATTACTTCGCACGACAAAGGCGAGGAGAACTCAACAAAAGAAACTGAAATTCACGAGTCGAACACGCCGACGGGAAATTGTAAAACTTTGTCGGCTTCTGCCTAGGTTCAAAGACTAGAGAGAAATTAACGTCAGATGAACGCGGATAAACGCAGTTTTTTGCATTTTATCTGTGTTTATCTGATGTTAATTTCTTAACCCAACATTTGCTCGACCACACCGTAACTCGCTTGCAAGGCATCGTTTAATTTCGTCGCGTCGGTTCCGCCGCCTTCCGCCATATCCGCTTTGCCGCCGCCTTTCCCTCCGACGACGGGCGCGATTTCCTGCACAATTTTTCCCGCTTTTATTCGGTCGGTCAAATCGTCGGACACGCGCACGATGAACGAAACTTTGTCGTCTTCGGTTCTGGCTAAAACCACGACGCCGGATTTTAATTTCGCCAGCAGCGTGTCGGACAAATGGCGCATTCCTCCTTTGTCCAAACCTTCAACCGTTTTCGCCACGACTTTGACGCCGCCGATTTCTTTCGCTTCGTCGCCGTTTGAAGAACTCTGCGAAACCGCGCCGGTCGCAATTTTCATCTTCAAATCTTCGACTTCGCGCCGCGTTCGTTTCAATTCTTCCTGAAGGCGCTCGATTGCCGACGGCAGATTATCGCGTTGCGTCCTGAGCGCGCCGAGAGATTTTTCGATTAACTGTTCGTCTTCGCGGAAACGCGCGAAAGCGTCGAGACCGGTAATCGCGCGGATTCTTCGCGTTCCCGAAGCAATCGCTTCGTCAGACAAAATTTTGAACGAGCCGATGTCGCCCGTCGCGCGGACGTGCGTTCCGCCGCAGAGTTCTTTGGAAAACGTGCCTTCGCCGATGCTTAAAACTCTCACGTCCGCTCCGTATTTTTCCCCAAAAAGAGCCATTGCGCCCGAACGCATCGCTTCTTCGACCGGCATCAGATTCGTGTTCACCGCATCGTTTTTCAAAATCTCGCGGTTGACCAAATCTTCGATTTCCTTAATTTCTTCGGCGGAAATCGGCTGGTAATGCGAAAAATCAAACCGCAGATAATTCGGCGCGACGACCGAACCGGCTTGCTTGACGTGCGTGCCGAGAACTTCCCGCAACGCGGCGTGAAGCAGATGCGTCGCCGTGTGGTTGCGCCGTGTCGCGTCGCGTTTTTCCGCGTCAACCATCGCCGTCACTTCATCACCGACTTTAATTGAGCCTTTTTCGATTTTTGATTTATGCAAAACGATTCCCGCAACGGGAGCGAACGTATCAAAAACTTTCACCTGCGCGTTTTGGTTGAAAAGCATCCCCGTATCGCCGACCTGCCCGCCCGATTCAGCGTAAAAAGGCGTTTCATCCAAAACGATTAAACCTTCTTCGCCTTCCTTAAGTTCATCAATTTGTTGGTCGTCTTTGACAAGTGCGACAACTTTTGAATTTTCGAAATCCGTTCTTTCATAACCATGAAATTTGTTTCCGCC
>CADCUR010000101.1 GCA_902805935.1 uncultured Pyrinomonadaceae bacterium | reverse complement strand
ATGCGCTTTCAAAAACCATTCGTAAGTTTTTCGCAAGCCTTCTTCAAGCGGCGTCGTATGTTTCCAGCCTAATTGATTGAGCCTTGATACGTCCAACAATTTTCGGGGCGTTCCGTCGGGTTTGGTCGCGTCGTATTCGATTGCTCCTTGAAAACCGACAATCTCTTTGATCAGTTCGGCGAGTTCTCTAATCTCTATATCTTCGCCCGCGCCGATGTTGATTTGCGAGACGCCCTGCCCGTAAAAATCTTCGGCGTCAATGTTTTTCATTAAAAAGACGACGGCTTCCGCCAAGTCGTCAACATACAAAAATTCTCTTCGCGGCGAGCCTGTTCCCCACAAGACTACTTTCGGGGAATTCCCGATTTTCGCTTCGTGGAACTTGCGTATCAGCGCGGGAATGACGTGTGAGCTTTGCAAATCGAAATTGTCGCCCGCGCCGTAAAGATTGGTCGGCATTACCGAAAAAAAGTTGCAGTCGTATTGACGATAATAGTTTTCGCAAAGTTTTATTCCCGCGATTTTGGCAATCGCGTAAGGTTCGTTCGTCGGTTCGAGGCAGCCCGTCAGAAGCTCCTCTTCTCGAATCGGCTGCGCCGCGAACTTCGGATAAATGCAGGAGCTGCCCATGAAAATGAGTTTTTTAACCGCGTATTTGTGCGCGGCATGAATGACATTCGCTTCAATCATCAGATTGTTGTAGATGAATTCCGCCCGGTAAGTATTGTTGGCGAGAATGCCTCCGACCTTTCCGGCTGAAAGGATGACGATTTCGGGTTTTTCTTGAGAAAAGAATTCTTCGACTTTCGTTTGATTGATGAGGTCTAATTCTTTAGAAGTCCTGCAAATCAAATTCGTATAACTTAAACGTTCCAGATGTCTCTTTATCGCGCCGCCGACCATTCCGTTTGCGCCGGCAATATAAATTTTTGTGTTTTTATCATTCATATTTTATCAGGCTTTTTAACCGGTAATTTGGGGGATGACTCTGAAAGTTAAGCAAAGAGCCGAGTAATTTTATGTGATAAAAGCGAAATGAATGAAAAGGAACAACGGCTATGGTTCATTGCTATTTAAACTGCGATAGGATTGGGAAATTAAAAATCGCCTTTAATTCTCCAATCCTACCGCTGACAAAACTCGCTCCGAAATGGATGCGAAAAGGACTTTTTGAGTCTGAAACCAAGACCTTTCTCGTCTCACGCTCGAAGTCAGACGGTTCGCTATGGTTTTTCTAACCGACTTATGTGATGTGACACCGCCTGCCATCGTTTTCCGCGTTTGACCCACACGTCGGTAACTATAAAATCACCGTCCGCCGGCGAACCGGCGATGTTTGCTTTGCGCTTGTAATTAGTTGTGACCACTGTTGTTGTCGGATACACCCGAACTGTAGTTTTTTGCACATTGTAGGATTTAAGTTCCAATTTTTTCTGCGCCCATTCGATGAAGCGAGTCTTATCCGGCTGCGTGCCGGGGATGTTTACTCCGGCGAGTATAAAGTCGTCCGCTAAAAGAACTTTGAGCTCCGCCGAATCGCGTTGTCTGAGAGCTTCCATCAATCTTTGTTCGAGGTCGAGAATTCTTTTTTCAATTTGCGCCTTATCCTCCGCCACTTCGACATTGTCTGTGGATTCTTCCATTACGACGGCAGGCGGAATGCCGGTAGTTTCGCTCTGCGGCAGCGCATTGCGCCAGGCGTCAACCGTTGTCGTTTTGGGTTTTTCGTCTTCCTTTTTATCCGTGTTTTGGGCATCAGCGCTAACGCCTGTTAATGTGATTAACAAGAATGCGGTTATCGCTAAAATCATTTTTTGCATTTGCCTGTTCCTCATTGTTTTGCTGCGCCTTTTATAATTAGGAAATCCGTCTCGCTCATGATGAAACGCGCAAATTGTTTTTAACGCTCTTGATTCCCGCCACATTTTGAACGAGCCGCCCTGCTTTTGTCTTCTGATCTTCGCTGGAAACTTTGCCGGTCAAGGTCACATTTCCTTCTTTGATTTCAATTATGACGGCATTCAATAACTCTTTGTCCGAACTTAACGCGCCTCTCGCCTGCGTAAACAAGAATATATCGCTGCCGCCGCTGCCGATGTTCGGAGTCGGCGCTTTGACGGGCGGCAAAGTCTTCTCATCCTTATTGACAATTGACGCGGCAGAATTACTGACCATCGGCGTCGAAGCGTTCGGCGAACCGGCGTGAACATTAGTGTTATTCAAAACCGCCGCCTGATTTATATTGTTATTTGAAACGGCTAGTGATTGATTTGCATTGTCTGTTTTCGCAACGTCAGGCTCGGAACTTCTGGAGCAACCCGTCAAAACAATCGAAACCAAAACCAAAATCAACGCAGGCATTATCTCGGATTTTTTCTTAAAAAACATTTTAACTTTCAATACACAAATTCCCTTGAAGTCGGTGCGAATTTATATAAAATCCGGCTGACGTGAAATTTTGTCGAAGAAATTCAAATCAATTCGATTAGCTTCGCACTTATTTTGAACGCTTGTCAAACTTTTCGCAAAAATTCAGACTATCGAATCGCGCATCCAATTCCGATTTAATAAATGCCTGTCCTCTTCGCTTAAACGAACGCCGGCGGCTCTTCGATAAACTGCTCTGTATGCCTTGAGCGTGCGCTCCATATCAAAGTTTTGCAGCCGTCTGAAACCGCGCGAACGAAACTCGGCGCGCAAATTTTCGTCGGACGCCATCGTTTTAAGAGCGTTCGCAATCTCTTCGACCGAAAAAGGATCGAACAATAAAGCCGCGTCCGCCGCTTGTTCGGGCAAGGAAGTGACCAACGAACAAGCGACGGCAGCGCCGTACTGCCAGGCTTCAAACAGCGGCGCGCTCGCTGCTTCAAACAGCGTCGGGACGATGACGAATTGCGCCTGACGATAAAGCAGGCTTAGCTCTTTGCGCTCGAGGACACCCGTAAATTTGACTTGGCTTTCAAGTTTCAACTCGCGCAGTCGCTGTTCAATCCGCGGGTAGAAAGAGTTTTTGTGACCCGTGCAGATAACGTTGACTTTTAATCTTTCACGCTCGCGCAGCAAAGCGACGGCATCAAGCAGGCGAATGTGATTTTTATGCTCCCAGGTCATCGCCGGGTAAAGAACGAACGGTTGCGGCGGGCATTCGTATTTTTCAAACAGATGACTAACGTCTTTCTCTGTGTATTCGTCGGTCGCTATCTCCGGCGGCGACCAGGGAATAACTTGAATTTTATCGGCTTCGATTCCGTATCTTTGAATTACATCCCGCTTGACGAATTGAGAAGCAACGACGACGGTGCGCGCCGCGCGGCACGCCGTAGGATAAACGATTTCGCGTCTCTGAATCTCTTCCGGCGCGAAGAATTCCGGGTAATGCAGATGCTGCAAATCGTGCGGGTTATAAACGGTCGGCACGCGGCAGCGTACATAGTCCTGATATGGAAAGTGAACGACATCGCAGTTCAAATTTTCATAAAAGCCGTCGGAGGTCGAAACTGTTGTTTGAACTTGAGGCGGCGGAGATGCAAGCAGGCGCTTAACGCCGCCCGCGAACGGACGCAGCGGTCCGAGAAGGCGTTTGAAATTTTCAATCCGATTCGGTTCGGGCGGTTCGGGTTGCGGAGCGCGAACGATTGTTTGCCGCTCGCTCAAAAACGGCTTTAACCGATCAGGCTCAGCCCAATGACCGATGAACACATATTCTTCATCTCCGTCGAGCCGACCGAGCGCGGTCAAAACACGCAGCACGGTTTCGATTCCGCCCGCGCCGCTGCCGGACGGAATCTGCGCGTTAATGGCGATGCGTAATTTTTTCTTCAAGCGAAAATCTCCGATGCCTTATAAATTATGACGCTCAATGCGACGGGTTTATACTGAGCATTTGGCGGCACCATTGTTCCAGAACAAGCGCTTTGAATGAAAGCGGACTTGTCGCTTCAGAAGGAAATTCTCCTTTTGCTAAACGCAATCCGCTCTCGCCGCTCAAAACATTTGACTCGACTAGATACCCGTCGCGCAGCAAATCGCCGTAGGCGGCAAAAAGAGCTTCGTGCCACTCGCGCGTCGGCGGAGCGAATCCGCGCTTCGGACGATTTAAAACCCAATCCGGCAAGACATCTCTAGCAGCCGCTCTAAGCCAATGCTTTGGCGGAAGCTTCGCATCCGATTGTTTTTTTCGCAAGCCGACGATTGTTTCGACAAATTTATAATCAACCAGAGGAAGCCTCATTTCAACTGACGAAGCCATTCCCAAGCGGTCGCCCTGCGCGATTCCGTTTTCGCGCAGGTATGTGGCGCAGATTAAAGCGGTCAAAGTCATTTCGACGGATTTCCATTCGCCGGGAAATGTAAACAGCGAATAAACGTCATCAGCGTCAATTTGCTCGTTAAATCTCCGGCTGTAAAGCGCCGACGCTTGAGCGGACGCCTGCCTGAAATCGGGCGAGGCGTCATAAAATATCATTCGGTCGGGAGTTTCGAGTTGTCGTCTGACGTTTCGCTGATTAGAACGAACTCCGCCGAAATCACGCGCCCAGTCGAACACGCTGTTCAGCGAACGATTTTTCGGGAAATTCAGCTTGAGAGACTGCGATAAAGACTGCGCGAACGGAGCGCGCAGCAGCCGATCTTTTTTCAACGACGCTTTTGCGGCTTCGCGCAATTGCGGATAACCCCAAAATAATTCGTCGCCGCCCTGCCCTTGCAGCAAAACCGGAACGCCGTGTTCGCGCGCGAGTTTCATTACGGCGTAATAACCAAAGCCGGAGATGTCGGCGATCGGATCGTCGCGCCAGTAATTAAGCTCCGGGAAAAAATCAACTATCGCGCGCGCGTCGAGTTCGACATCGAAGAACGGCACATTCAGGTAACGCGCCAGAGCCTCTGCATCGGCGCGTTCATCCGATTCGGGTCTTCCGGCGTAACCGACGCTGAAGGCGCGCAAAGCGGGCTGCCGACGCGCGGCGAAAGCCGCCACGACGCTCGAATCCAAACCGCCGCTCAAAGCGACGCCGACCGGCACGTCCGAACGAACGATCAGCTCGCTGACTTCTTCGAGTTTACGGCGAATCAAATCTTTCGGTTCGCCGTCGAGCGGCGGCGCTTCTTCGATTCGCCAGTAAGTTTTTTCTTCGATTTTCCACGCCGACGTATCAACGACGAGCATGTGCGCCGCGTCTAATTTGCGCACGCCTTTGACCGCAGTCAGCGGCTCCGGCACGTACTGGTAATGAAAATAAAGATTGACGGCGCGCCAGTCGAGTTCAAACGGAACGAGCCGCGAATGCAGCAAACTTTTTAATTCCGAAGCGAAAAGCAATTGACCGTTACGCTCGAAAAGATACAGAGGCTTTTCGCCCATGCGGTCGCGCGCCAAAACGAGCCGCTCACGGTTAACATCCCACAGAGCAAAGGCAAACATTCCGCGTAGGTGATTGATAAAATCCGTCGGATTCTCTTCGTAAAGATGCAGAATAACTTCGCCGTCCGCGTCAGTCCGAAAATCGTGACCGGAAGTTTTCAAACGGTCGCGCAGCTCGATATAGTTGTATATTTCCCCGTTAATAATTAAGACGAGCGATTTGTCTTCATTATAAAGAGGCTGCCATCCGCCCTGCGGGTCAATGATGCTGAGACGACGCGAGGCAAGCGCGACATTATTCGAGTAAAATTCGCCCGCGCCGTCCGGTCCGCGATGAATTTGAGCCGCGCTCGCCGCCAGAACCGCCGCCTTTAAATCGGGCGACAATCTCTCTTGCGTCACAATTCCGCTAATCCCGCACATATTAAAGTCTCCAAACTAGTGGGTCATTTGACAATTAGATAGCCATTGCTCGCTCAACGTTCGTCGATTCCTCATCGTTCGTTTGGCAACCGCTCCCGAACCGCCTAACGAATGGCGGCGTTGCCGACTCCGCTC
>CADCUR010000100.1 GCA_902805935.1 uncultured Pyrinomonadaceae bacterium | reverse complement strand
TGCAAAAATCGCCTGAGCCTCGAATTGTCAATGTTACGTCAGGTTTGGCTTCGCTCACCCTGCACAACGACCCGGCGTGGAAGTATTACACGGTTAAAGCGGCTATTTACAATTCATCAAAAGCCGCGCTCAATATGTATACCATTACTTTGGCTTACGAGTTGCGCGATACACCGTTTAAAGTAAACGCTGTTGATCCCGGCTTCGTCGCAACCGATTTTAATAATCACAGCGGTCCCGGCACTGTCGAGGAGGCTGGCGCACGCATAGCTAAATACGCCGTTATTGACGCCGACGGTCCGACAGGAAAGTTTTTCAGCGATGACAACAGCCCGGAAACCGGAGAAAGCCCGTGGTAGTTTCAGGCGGTTAACAACGTCATTCAGATGAGCGGAAGCAAACGCGAACTGTAAATGACCGTTTTCGCAAGCGCAAATGAGTTTCGATTTGTTTCCGGCAGTCTAATTGAACGAATTTCTAAATTCGAGCGGCGAAATATTAGTTTTGTTCTTGAATAATTTGTTAAACGACTGCGGGTGTTCAAAGCCGAGCCGGTAAGCGATTTCCCCGACCGAAAGGGAAGTCGTCGTTAAGGCTTCTTTCGCTCGCTCGATTAATTTGTTGTGAATGTGCTGCTGCGCGCTTTGTCCCGTGAGCGTTCGCAGCATATCGCTTAAATAATTCGGCGAGACGTTTAATTTGTCTGCAATGTATTTAACCGTCGGAAGTCCAGATTGCGAGTCGTTTTGACGGTCGAAATACTCGTTCAGCAAGTTTTCCAACTTTACCAGCAAATCACTGCTCGCCTTTTTGCGGGTGATAAACTGCCGGTTGTAAAATCTGTTTGAATAATTGAGCAGCAATTCGATTTGCGCGACCATCACGTCCTGACTGAATGCGTCGATGTTCGAGCGATATTCCTGCTCGATGTTTTGCATAATGCCTGCAATTGTCGTTTCTTCTTTGTCTGAAAGAAACAGGGCTTCATTGACCGAGTAGTCGAAATATTCGTATTGCTTGATCGTTTTGGCTAAAGCGGTGTTCCATAAAAAGTCGGGATGAACGAGCAGCATCCATCCCGAATGTTGCAGTAATGCGTCTTTCTCAACCTCGATTCTGAGAACCTGACCGGGCGCCATAAAGAACATTATGCCTTCATCGAAATCACATTCCTGCTGACCGTATTTCACCTTGGCGTTGAAATTCCTTTTCATTGAAATGAAATAAAAATCAAACGCCAAGCTCGGTTCATTGGCGGGCAAGCGTTTGACCGATTCTAAATTTATCACGCTGATCAGCGGATGTTCGGGTTTAGGCAGATTCCTAAATCGATGAAATTCGCTGATCGTCTTAAATCTATGAGGTTGTATATTTGCCATATCCAAATGTAATTATTTTTGATTAAATGCGGCGGCAAATTCTTCGGCAAAATCTTCGAGCTTTACTTTGCCCAAAACCTTCGGTTTGTGTAGGTAATAATCTTCCGACAACAAACCGCTGTGAAAACCGGCATACATTTCGACCATTCCGGCGGCAATTCTTGGATTCATTCCGGCGGCTTCTAAACCACCTTGCATTTGTTCATCGGTAACGATTACCCATTTCAAATCTGGCTTGCCGATTGCCGCGCCCAGAACGCTTGCCGTGTCGTTACAGGTGCGTTCGTCGCTGGCGACATACCGCACCTTTCTGCCCGCGAGCGGCGTCGTTATTTCTTCGGCAATCGCCGCAGCAATATCGGTCGGAGAAACCCACGGAACAACGTCGCCTGCGCCATAGTTTGCCGCGATAACGCCTTGTTTTTTAATCGATTCCGTGTAGCCGTATAAATTGTAGAAAAACGAAGTCGGACGCATATGCGTAATTGAAACGTCCGACGGCAGTTCGTTCAGAATCTCCTCGACATCGTGAGCGCCAAGCAGAATCCCATTGCCTTTCTCCAAATTCCCGCCGATGGTGCTGAGATTAACCACGCGCTTTACGTCGGACTTTTGAATCGCCTCTGCATAGTTGCTGCCGAGCCTGTGATAATACGCCAATAAATCGAGATTTTGGTCGAAGTAGTTGGCGGGCGGCACCATACTATACACTGCATCCGCGCCGATAAAAGTAGCCGTCAAAAAATCGGCATCTTCCAATGAACCGATGGCGGCGGTCGCGCCCAAGGCTTCAATGTCTTTTTGTTTTTCGGGTTTGCTGCTGACGACCATTACCTGATGACCTTTTTCTACTAACTCTTCGGTCAGCGGTCGGCTGATGTGTCCTAACGAACCTGTTATTATAATTTTCATAAATATTTTCTCGTAAATTTTTCTCTAACTAAAATCTCACCGTCTAAATTTATGATAGATAGTTTTTTACCTTAAAAGGTAGCCAAATCCTCTTTAGTTGTATCCGAAACGGGGATGTTTTCCAGCTTCGCGGCGACGAGCGTCGCCGTCGGATAAACCGATGTTTGAAAGGCTGAATTCATATTGATCGGATTACACGAAATTTGCGGTCGATGCTTCTGATTTGCGATTATCGCTTTAAGACACAACTCTTTAACCAAAAATTATTTTTCACGCGGCGATGAGCATTTTTAATTCAGCTTTTGAACTTCCGGTTCGGGAAGCCGCCGCCAAACGAGCCAGGCGGCGATCAGCGCGACGCCCGCCCCGGCGAAAGTGCCGCTTCGGTAATTCATTTGCGAATAAATTATTCCGGCAAGAGCGGCGCCCGCCGCAAAACCGATTTGACCGAGAGCGACCGTCAGACTCATCAACGCGCCGCGCCTCTCGCCCGGCACTAGCGCCGAAAGCAATGCCTGAAACGGCGCCATCCGAGCGGCAAACAGCACCGAACTGAAAAAGAAAAACGGAAACGCCAGCCAAAATTCTTGAATAAAAAATGTCGTGCCGCCGATTAAAAATACCAATCCCAGACTCGACGCTAAAATCAGCGGTTTTCTGCCCACTCGGTCCGACAGTTTCCCGACAATCGGACCGGTGATGACGCTCGCCAATCCTCCGGCGAAAAAGAGCGCGGCGATGCGGCTCGGACTCGCTTGCCGGTATTCGGTCAGCCACGCCGGAAGATATGTGATATAGAGCGCCGCACTGAAAAACAAGAGAGCGAAAATTACTGCCGCCACGAGAATATCTTTTTGTTTGAGCAGTGAGAGATACTCTTTAATCGCGCCGCCGACGGTCAATTTCCGCTCGCTGAGTTTTACGTCGGGCTGCGGCACGAATTTGATAACAAGCAGAAACGTCGCGCCCATCGTCGCGGCGAAGATCAGAAACGGCGTGCGAAAACCAAAGTTGTCGGCGAGCAGCGCGCCCAGAGGAACGCCGGCGATTTGCCCGACGGCGATGCCGCTCATTACCCAGCCGTTCGCCCAGCCGCGCCGCTCGTATGGAAAGTAATCGCCGACGTAAGCGACGACCACGCCCGATAAAGCGCCGCCCGCCACGCCGGCAAGAGAGCGAGCCGCGAGCAGCACCGCGTAATCGCCGGGAACGGCGTGCAGGGCGAGCGCCGCCGTCATCAACCCCGAACCCAAAAGCAGCATCTTTCGACGCCCGAATTTATCCGACACCGGTCCGGCGACGAGCGCGAATATGCCGACCATCACGGCGTAGGAACTAACGAGCAACCCCTGCCGCGCGGTTGAAATCGAAAGCT
Source organism: uncultured Pyrinomonadaceae bacterium (assembly GCA_902805935.1). Taxonomy (GTDB): domain Bacteria; phylum Acidobacteriota; class Blastocatellia; order Pyrinomonadales; family Pyrinomonadaceae. The sequence continues at coordinate 2,306 of CADCUR010000100.1, read as the reverse complement.
GTTCGCCGATTTCCGGCAGCATTGCCACGACGATCATCAACTGGCTGCTCGACGAAAAAACCAGCAGCCAGAGCGTGAAAAGAATCGCGTATTGGCTGCTTAGTGAAACATCCGCGCCGTTCAAATTGTCGCCGGCGTGAGATACAGAAACGTTAACTTGCATAAAAGTTTTCCTTTTATCGCCGCCGATTATATTGAAATCGCCTGTGTGTCGTTCAAAGCATGAATCAACCGGCATCAAAACGGTGGAAAAACCGGCGGTTTAAACGGTCAAGTTAAGGCTATACCGGATTGATTTTAAACCTATTACTTTAAAGATCGTCTGGCAATGACAAGCGGTTATTTCAAGTCCTGCCGGATTAACAATTTCAAAGATGTTCATCGTGTTTGTAAAAGGCGGCTGTCCCGAACAGGGAGCAGCCGCTTTCATTTTTCATTATAAGCTCAATAATCCGTAATTTTGCCCGAACGTCTCAAAAAACTTAGATTTTTGAAATTATCTCCATCGCGCCCGTCCACTCGACATCCGGGTAGCGGTCGTTATCGAGTGATTCGTGGTGGACGCTGAACATACTGTGCAGATATTGTTTGCCTTGCCAATCGGGAAACACTTCTTTTTCTCCGTCCGGGTTTGCGGCGCGATCTTTTTTGTTGGCGGCGGCGAAACCTTCCAGACTTCCCAGCGGGACGAGTTTGAATTCTTTTTGCTTAACTTCTTTGCCGATTGATACTAAATCTTTCGGACTGACCTGAAAATCGGCAATTCGCAAAACTCGCGGAGTTTCCGAGTCAAGCGCGGCGGCGGCGGTGTAGTCAGCCGTATTGTCCATCGTCGTAAAGTCCATTTTCCAGTCCGGGTCGTCTCCCCAATAACCGACCGTATAATTTCTGAAATCATAAATCGGCGTGCCGTAAGTCAAGATGTCGGCGAAAGCTCCGTTCATAATCGAGGTTGACTTGATTGCCGATTTGTCCAAGGTTTTGTGAAATTCTTTTCTCAAATCGAAATTCCGGTTGTCGCCTTCCGCAAGGCGCGTAAAGTCGGCGGCAAAATCTGACGGAATAAAACGCGGCACGCCCGCCGCAATCGCCGCATCGAGCAGCTCGGTTTGGGCATCAACGATTACGTCGCGAAGTCCCGACAGAGCGGAAACAACGCAGGACGCGCCTTCGCAAGCTCGCTTGAATTCTTCGGCATTCGACATATCAACGGGAATTATTTCCGCGCCGAGTTTTTTAAGTTTTTCTATTTTTTCAGGCTCGGTTTCCTGCCGAACGACGGCACGAACCGTCGCGCCTCTTTTGATTAAATCTCTGACGATTCGTCCGCCGAGATTGCCGGTTCCGCCTGCGACTAAAATTTTGTTTTTCATAATGTTTTGTTGCTCTAAATTAAAGAGTCTTTTCTTTTATTCAATTCTAAACTTCCGCTTTTTGAAGCGACCTTCGTTCCAAGTAATAACCCAGTATTAGCAAGGGAAAAATGACGGTAATGCCCAGAGTCAACTGGTTGAATTCAACACCGAAAATAACCGGCATTTCGACGCCTCCCGGATCGGTCAATGCCGTGCCGGGAAAAAATGCGGCGGGCAACTGCGCCAGCCAGTAAAGCGCAGCTAAAAATGCGGCTTCATTTAATTTTTGTTTGTTTGACGTTTCCTGTCTAAACCACAAACAAAAGATGGCGAGCAAGCCGAGAAATGCGCCCAGAACCATCGTCTGCGCGTTATGAAATTTAGCGTGCGGCAGCCACATCGGGTTATAAATGTGCGTTTCGTTCCAATCCGCCAAATATGGCGAAACGGCAGTGAACATCGCCACCAGAGAAATCAGCAGTTTGCCGATTGACCATCTCGCGTTTGTTGTTGAACTCATATTACTTCTCCTTTACCGAACCCGTCGGTTTGCCTTTTATAAAGACATTTGTCGTCGCGGTTAGTTTGATACGGCGAAAGAATCGGTCACGACAAATTCACCCTGGTTCGCCCGGCGGATGAAATACAGCAGGGACAAAGCCGCCGCGACGTGCATCAGGCAAAGCACCAATGAATAACCGAGCGTGACGTTCGGAATCATCGTGAACGGGCTTGCGAGCGACAGGACCTTCAGAACGAGTGCGATGCCAGCAAAGATTTTGAACCCGCTCGCGGTAAATCTTTCAAACAGATAAAAAACAACGCTCCCGACGATTAACGGCGCGATTGACGCCATTATCACAGGAACAATGGTCAGCGGCTGTCCCGGCTGCAGGTAAATGTTGTCGTTGATCACTCCCGCCGAATAAAAAACCAAGAATAAGACGGCGT
>CADCUR010000099.1 GCA_902805935.1 uncultured Pyrinomonadaceae bacterium | reverse complement strand
TTGCCGAGCGGCTTTTTATAAAAGATTCGAATGCTAAATCCGCGTCAAGATAAATAATAATGTCTAGAATTTTTCGGCGCGTTTGTCCGAAGATGAGTAAATCGTTTCTTCGGGAAGAGTTTCTTTTATCAAATTCGGCTTCATTCTGCGCTTTAATAAGTTCGTCAATTGATTTTTGGAAAAGCCGCCGGGCGCGGCTTTGGTCAAATTTCCAATATAATTTACCCAATTTGGCATAAACCAAAGCTCTGTTTTCGGGTAACTTTAATGCTGTCGTATCGCTTAATGTTTGTTCAAGCTGGATTTGAAATCTAGATTGTTTGCCGGTTTGGTCTGTTCCGGTCTGGGCAAAAGTCACGACTGACAGCAAAAATATAATCGAAAATATTTTAATCTTCCGTGAAATTAGCATTTACTTATTCTCCAAACTTCATTGACTTATAAAAATTACACTTAATCCTCGACAACCAATTCATCGTGAGCAAACCAAACATTCTCGGGCAACAGTTTTGAATCGCGTTCATACAAAACGTCGTGATTCAGATGCGTCAGATACGCGCGTTTCGGTTTGAGCCGTTCGATATATTCGAGCGCTTCCTGCAAACCGAGATGCGTCGCGTGCGGTTTGATTCTGACGCAATCAAGCACCAGAACATCCAAATCTTGCAGCCCGTCCATTGATTCTTCCGAAATGTAATTTAAATCAGTCGCGTAGGCGAAATCGTTGAAGCGATAAGCGATGACCGGCAGTTTGCCGTGAATGACTTCGAGCGGCGTGACCAGTAGATTCTCGCTGAAACAAAACGGCGCGTTTTTTTCGATAGTGTGCGGAATCAGTTGCGGCAGTCCGCCGCCAAAGTGCGACGGCTCGAAAATGTATTGAAAAATTCGGCGCAAATCCTTCCACGCGCCTGCATCGGCGTAAATCGGCATCGCGCCGTATCGGAAATTGAGCGGGCGAATATCGTCCATTCCGAAAACGTGATCAACGTGGCAATGTGTAATCAAAATAGCGTCGAGTCGTTTTATTTTCGCGCGCAAGGCTTGCTGGCGAAAGTCGGATGAAGTGTCAACGAGAATCGTTTTACCGTCGTGTTCGACGAGGACGGAAACGCGCAATCTCTTGTCGCGCGCGTCGTCGGACAAACAAGTTTCACAATCGCAGGCGACTGAGGGAACGCCGGTGGATGTGCCTGTGCCGAGAAAGGTTAATTTCATTTTTATATTTTAGCTACAAAGGACACAGAGTTCACCGAGAAAATTATTTCTTCTCTTCTCTGAACTCTCTGTGTCCTCTGTGGCTAAAACCTGTTCCAGATTATTTCTTGCCGAGAATGTCTTGCGCCGAAAACTTCTGCGCGGCTTTTTGTTTGAGTTTCTCTTCGGCAAGGCGCGTGATTTGAACGTATTGCATTCGTAAATCCGAGAGCAGACCGTCAAAGAGTTCGGCTTCTTTCGGGTGCAGATTGTTTCGGGTTTTTTCTTTGAGCATCGCCAGCACGTCAACCCAATACTTGCCCGTCTCCAAATCTACGGTGCGCTGTCCCGTCGCTGGATGCGGCATCGCGCCGAGCGCGGCGGCGGCTTGGGAAGCGAGCGTCGTCAGGAAATTGACGAAACTCGTCGGGTCGTCCGCGCCGGGAATTTCGCCGTCGTCAAACGGTTCTTCAGTTTCCGGCGCTGCCGACTCCTCGGCGGCATGCGGAACTAATCGGGCTGATGAATCGTCAACCGGTTTCGGTTCGGGCTTCGGCTTGGCGGGCGCAATCTCGACGCCTTCCTTCAAAGAGCCGTCAACATTAAATTTGCGCCGGTCGGTAATAACCAGTTCGGGTTGTTCTTCGTTGTTTAAGTCTTCTTTTCCAATCATTGATTTTGCAGTAAATTTACTAAAATTCGATATTTCGATAGTAGCATTTTGGCGAAAGAAAGTTCAAAATTAGAAAATTAGTGTTTGTTATTTAGTCTTTAGTTTTTGGTCTTTAATTCTCGCCCGAATTACGAATAAAAAACAAAGAAACAGTCGTTCGACAAATACTAAAAACTAAAGACCCGAATCATTATGTCAAAAAATTTCGATGAACTGGTCGCGGTGATGGCGCGGCTGCGCGCGCCGGGCGGCTGCCCTTGGGATCGTGAGCAGACTTATGAAAGTCTCGCGCCGTATCTGCTCGAAGAAGCGTTTGAAAGTTTCGACGCGATTCAAGAGGCGGCGACGGGCAAACCGGAGAATTTGCGCGAGGAACTCGGCGATTTGCTTTTGCAGATAATTTTTCACGCGCAGATTGCCGAGGAACTCGGCGACTTTACGATTGAAGACGTTTGCGCTGCGATTACGAAAAAAATGATATTGCGCCATCCGCACGTTTTCGGCGGTAAGAAATTGGACACGGCAACTGAGGTTTTAAGCAATTGGGACGAATTAAAACGCGCTGAACGCGAGATTACAAAACGAGATGAAAAGCCGAAAGACTCGATTCTCGACGACGTGCCGCTCGCGTTTCCCGCGCTTATCGAGGCGAACAAACTCACGAAAAAAGCTGCTAAAGTCGGATTCGATTGGGAAAATACCGAACAGATTTTCGATAAGTTAGACGAGGAAGCGAACGAGTTGAGGGCGGAAATTCTTGCAAGTGAAAACCGAAAGATCGAAGAAGAAATCGGCGACTTGCTGTTCGTGATAGTCAATCTGGCGCGAAAGCTGGACGTCGAGCCGGAAACCGCCCTCAAAAAGACCAATCGCAAGTTTCGACAGCGCTTTAAATTCATCGAAGCAAAATTGAAAGAAGGCGGAAAAAGTTTTGAAGAATCGAATTTGGAAGAGATGGACGCGCTTTGGAACGAGGCGAAAAAAGCGTGATTTTATTTTTGCAAACAAAGTTAAATTTTTTAAACAAAAGCGGCGAAAAAAAGTTGACTTCATTGGACTTAAAGGCTAGATTACATATTACCAAGTTCCAACAGCAATGTTTCGGAATGTTTTTGAATCCCGGTTTTTCTAAACTTATCAAGTTTTAATATAAGGTATAATTGGATTTAGGTGATGCTTACTTGAGTCTGCGAAAAGGTTTAAACTGACAAAAGCAATCCGAATGACTGAAAAATTACAAAGGAGTTTCTAAAATTATGAGGAAAAATCTATATATGAATTGGCTTCGCAACATCACCGCCGCTGGTTTGGCAATGATGATTTTCACTACTTCTTCAATGATTGCTCTGGCAGGCGTCGAGAAAAAATCATTGATGGGCGAAATTACGGTTTCAGGGCAAAACACAAGCAGCAACGCTCCTTCTGTTTTGTTGAACGGCGAAAGCGCTTTTACGGGGCGCACGTTTTTTTCCGGCGGCACGATTTCAACGCCGGAAGCGGTAACTTCAACAGTTAAGCTCGGAAAATTGGGTTATGTTACCTTGAGTCCGAATACGACTTTGACTTTGAGTTTTGACGAAAAAACAATTTCGGGAACTTTGTCCGCCGGACGCGCCAAGGTTTTTAACGCCGAAGGCGTTGACGTAAAAATTCAAAATCTGGCAGCCACGGCGGTCGCTCCGATGAACCAGACGCAGGACGACGATGACGATGACAACGGCGTTTTCAGCAACAGCGCAGTCGGTCCGGTGCTTGTTTTCGCCGGAATCGTAGCGGCGGCAGTCATTCTTGTAGTTGTTAACGACGACGAGGATAACGACATAGTGGTTAGTCCGAGCAGATAGTTTTCGCTAAAATAAATACACAAAAAAAAAGGACGCGAGCAATTACGCTCGCGTCCTTTTTTAGCCGTCGTCAGTTTGATTCGGACAAACCGGCGCGTCTATCATAAAGGAATGCCGTTGCCGTCTTTGCCTCCAAAAACATTAAACCTCGCCGAATTTCGCCGTCAGTTTCCTTTAACCGTCGAAAACTTCGCCTCGCTCCCGAATCGTGAAGCGTGGCTCAACCGCGTTTGGGAAATCGAACGCCGCTGGCAGATGGCGCGGGAAAATCCCCAAAAACCAGAAGAAGTTATTCTTTTTGATTCCGCGCCGAAGGATTTGGCGGCGGAGGCGGAATTTGAAATCATCTATGCGGGCGGAACTTTGGGACTGCTTCACGCGGCGGTGATGGCGGCGAAATATAATCGCCGGGTTTTGATTTTCGACGCGCACACAGTCGGCGTAACGCACCGCGATTGGAACATCTCCGACGAAGAATTAGGGGAATTTATCCGCCTCGGATTATTCACTCGGGAAGAGATCGAAACCGCCGTAGCGAATCGTTACAAGACGGGCTTTGTAAAATTCTATGACGCGAATTCGCCGATTAAAACGCCGCCGCTTTTTATGGACAATGTTTTGGACGTGGCAATTGAAGCCGATAAATTGCTGGCGCTCGCCGCCGGAAAACTCAAAAAGACCGGCTCGAAAATCGTCAGCCATCTGCGGTTCGTCCGCGCCTACGTCCGGCAAGACAAAGTTTTGGTCGAATGCGAAGGCGCGAACGACGGTGAGCGCCGTCTGTTCGCCGCCAAACTTTTCGTTGACGCGACCGGCACGAACTCGAAAGTTTCGCGGCAATTAAACGCCGGCAAGTCAATCACGCACATTTGCCCGACGGTCGGCACACTCGCCACCGGATTTAAGCGCGGCGGCGGCGAAAAGGAAGTTGATTTCAGCGTCGGCGAAATTCTAGTCAGCACCGAAGACGCTGCCGACAACCGCCAGTTGATTTGGGAAGGCTTTCCCGGAAATCCCCGAAAAGACGAATACACGACTTATCTTTTCTTTTACGATTCAATCGAATCGAAAGCCGACAAATCGCTTTTGCGATTGTTTGAAGATTATTTTGAAAAGCTGCCCGGTTATAAACAAAAAAACGCGGCGTGGCGCGTCGTCAAACCGGTTTTCGGCTATATTCCGAGCGTTCATCAACACGGCTGGAAAAATGTCAAAAAAACGGCGACGAGCAGAATTACGCTCATCGGCGACGCCGCCGGTTTATCTTCTCCGCTAACGTTTTGCGGTTTCGGCTCGCACGTCAGAAATTTGAGGAAATTGACCGCACGTACCGAAAAAGTTTTGCGCGAAAATTCATTCGACGAAAAATCTCTTTCCGGTATCAACGCTTACGAACCGCGCGTCGCGCAGATGGCGAGCCTCGCCGAATTTATGCGCCCGACCGAAACGGGCAAACCGTCGGTCGTCAACGAAACGATGAACGCCGTGATGTCGGCTCTGCAATCTTTGGACGCAAGTATCGCCCGCGAAATGTTTCAGGATAGGATTTCTTTCGAATCATTCAAAAAAATTCTGATGACAACGGCGCAGATTCATCCGGCGGTGTTCAAAAAAATGTTCGCGCATCTCGGCGCGAAAGGCGCGTTTTGGTGGATCGCCAACATTGCGAAATCGGCTTTGCACGAAAAAAATTCAAAAATCCCTTTGACCTCAGAAACCACCGGACGACTAAGTTGACGTGGGGCGAAACTGCACTCACAAGTTGAGGGCGAAAAGCCGCCATTTTTGACAAAGTAGCTGTTTAGCCTTTCATATCCACTAAATTGTTCGCCTGCTGCGTATTGAAGAATATATCTGCGTTTATTTCCGAAGAAGCGCGGGCAATTCCCGCAACTTGTTCAACTCTACAGTTTTGTCCCGATTATAATAGACCGCTCCTACAACATCGGGAGAACCTTTTATTCCGGCTTTATGTGTGCCTACCGCAATCGAAATAATGACTTGACGTTCATCAGGTAGCTTGGCTTGAGTTTCTGCACACAAAGGCGGATTGATGTGGCTGTCGTCTCCGGCAATCCCCGACTGCGCACCGCAATCATTAATCTCCCAATTAATGACAGCTTTCGCGCCGACAAGAGAGCGCAACCAAGTTTCAAATCGCTGATTCGGCAGCGCCGAATCTAGTCTTGAAACTCGCAGGTTTTTAGCGTAGCTAATCATTCGCATATCGCGGGCGCTGGATTGGGCTTTTGCAAATGTAAATGCCGACAATCCGCAGATCACAACTACAATTGAACACAATATGTATTTAC
>CADCUR010000098.1 GCA_902805935.1 uncultured Pyrinomonadaceae bacterium | reverse complement strand
AGCTTGTTCAACCAACATATTATTTACTCCGTTTGAAATCGCGCTTTGCAGTTCGGGCATTCGATCATTCGCTTCTTTCCGCTTATTGGAATGACGGGAACGAGAAAAAAGAGCGATATAAAATTCATTCCGGTTTTTTCCGTAAATTGCGCGAGCGTTCCGCAATTGCTGCAGCGAATCGTTTCCGCCGTTTTTGCCGAACCCCAAGTGATAAATTTTGTGCCGATGACTAAAAACATATCTCTCCTTTTTCCTAGTCCGAAAATTTTATTTACTGTTTGATTTGATAAAACGCTTTGCGTCCGGGATATTTCGCGCCGTCGCCCAAATCTTCTTCGATTCTGAGAAGCTGATTGTATTTCGCAATGCGGTCGCTGCGCGAAAGCGAGCCGGTTTTGATTTGTCCGGCGTTGGTTGCTACGGCTAAATCCGCGATAAACGAATCTTCCGTTTCGCCTGAGCGATGCGATACGACGGCGGTCATATTATTCATTTTCGCCAACTCAATCGCGTCCAGAGTTTCAGTCAGCGTCCCAATTTGATTAACTTTTATCAAGATCGAATTTCCCGCGCCGGTCTCAATTCCCTTTTGCAGAAATTTCGTGTTCGTCACGAATAAATCGTCGCCGACGAGTTGGATTTTTCGCCCAAGCTGTTCGGTGATTTTCGTCCAGCCGTCCCAATCGCTTTCCGCCAAACCGTCTTCGATAGAAATAATCGGGTATTTTTCGCACCAATCAGCCCAATACGCAATCATTTCGTCGGAAGACAGTTTTCTATTGTCCGACTTTTTGAAAACGTAATTCGCGCCGTCGTAAAACTCGCTCGCCGCTGGGTCGAGCGCGAGCATAATGTCTTCGCCCGCCGCGTAACCGGCTTTTTCAATCGCCTCTAAAATCGTCTCAATCGCTTCTTCATTCGATTTCAAATTCGGCGCGAAACCGCCTTCGTCGCCGACCGATGTTGCGTAACCGCGTTTTTTCAAAACGGATTTGAGATTGTGAAAAATCTCCGCCCCGGCGCGCAGCGCTTCGGAAAAACTCGCCGCACCGACTGGCATCACCATAAATTCCTGAAAGTCCACGTTGTTGTCGGCGTGCGCGCCGCCGTTGACGATATTCATCATCGGCACGGGCAGCGTTTTCGCGTTCGCGCCGCCGATGTAGCGGTAAAGCGGCAACTCAAGAAATGCGGCTGCAGCTCGCGCCGTCGCCATTGAAACTGCCAAAAGAGCGTTCGCGCCCAAATTCGATTTGTTGTCTGTGCCGTCTAAATCAAGCAGTGTTTTGTCAATCAAAGTTTGGTCGAGCGCGTCCAGACCTTCGAGTTCATAACTGATTTTTTCGTTAACGTTTTCGACCGCATTTAAAACGCCTTTGCCCAAATATCTCGCGTCGTCGCCGTCGCGCAATTCGACGGCTTCGTTTTCGCCGGTTGACGCGCCGGACGGGACGGCGGCGCGTCCCTGCGTTCCGTTTTCCAAAATGACTTCCGCTTCGATTGTCGGATTGCCGCGCGAATCCAAAATCTGGCGGGCGTGAACTTGTTCGATTAAACTCATCTTTTGCTGTAAATCTCCGTTGTTAGATTTCTTAAAAACTGTTGTTGTAAATTTAGCTTGAAACGAACCGAAAGACAAAAAAGAAAAGGCAAAAGTGTGATAGAGATTTTCACCACACTTTTGCCTTTTCTTTTTATTTTACGCTTTAAGATTTTTCCATCCGCACTTGTGTAATTCGCCGCTTGTCAACTTTTTCGACTTTGAAAACGTGACCGTTAAATTTAACCTGCTCGCCTTCGTTTAAAATTTGTCCCGATTCGTTCATCAAAAATCCGGCAATCGTTGTGTAGGCTTCGGAGACGGGCAGATTTAGATTCAGCCGCCGATTCAAATCGCGCACCGCTAAACCGCCGTCTAAAATAAAAACATCGTCGCCGATTCGGTGAATCTGCTCGTTGACTTCCTCGTCGTGTTCGTCGGAAATGTCGCCGACGATTTCCTCTAAAAGGTCTTCCAGAGTGATGATGCCTTCGACGCCGCCGTGTTCGTCCACGACGAAACCGAAATGTGCTTTCGCCCGCTGCATCTGCCGCAGAACGTCTTCGAGCCGCGCCGTGTCAACGACATACATCGGCTTCTGGACGACTTTTTCAAGCTGGAACGCCCGCGGACGCAAAAGATACGGCATCAAATCCTTGCTGTGAATAAAGCCGACAATATCGTCGAGCGAACCGCGCCAGACGGGAAGCCGTGAGTAACCGTTCTGCTGAAAAGCGCGGGCGATTTCTTCGAGCGTGCAGTTTTCCGACACGCCGACGATTTCTGTGCGCGGAACCATCGCTTCTTTAACGGTCGTTTCCGAAAACTCGAAAACCCGGTTGATCAGCCGCCGTTCTTCTTTGTTCAAATGCCCGCTTTGTTCTGAGACGTTGATTAACTGGCGAATTTCGTCTTCGGTGTAAACCGAGCCGTGTTCGCCCGACGGATGCAGTCCGAAAAGGCGGACGGTTTTCGTTCCCGTCCAATCAAGCAGGCGAATTGGATAATAAAAAACTTTGTAAAAAATTTGCAGCGGCAGCGCGCACCACAAAGAAACTCTCTCCGAGATTTCAAGCGCGGCGGTCTTCGGCGCGAGTTCCCCGAAAACGATATGTAAAAAGGTGATAATCGAGAACGCGATGATAAATGAAATCGTATGCAAAACTGTGCCTGATGCTAAAAATGTCGCGCCGGTCAATTCGCCGACGCGAATCAAAACAGGTTCTAAAAGCGCGGCGACCGCCGGTTCGCCAACCCAGCCTAAACCTAATGAAGCCAGAGTAATGCCAAGCTGCGTTGCAGAGATGTAGGCGTTGAGATTGTTGAGCATCTCAAACAGTCTTTTCGCGCCTTTGTTGCCTTCGTTCGCCAAACTCTCGATGCGCGATTTTCTCACTGCGACAAGCGCAAATTCGGACGCGACGAAAAAGCCGTTAGCAAGCACCAGAAAGATTACCAGAAAGATATTAAAAACGGTGGAAGACAGAGTTGCGGGTTCGGGAACTGCGCCGGTTTCGGCGGCGAAAAACATAAAAAATATACTAGCGGGATCGTCCATAATTTTTGAACACTTAAAATTCCCGTTCATTATAACACAAGGTTTTCGAGGCGAAAAATCTTTTAGATAATGTGCGCCGCCGTGTCGAGGATTTCCTGAATCAGCGGCTGACACGAACCGCAGCCGCCGCCCGCGCTGCAAATGTCGGTTACTTCTTCAATCGTAGCGAGCGATTTTTCAGCGATTAAATTTTCAATCGTCTCCTCTGACACGCCGAAGCAAGTGCAGATTAACGCTTTCTCGCCCGCAAATTCTTCAATCTGCAATCGGCGGAAATCCGCCAGCGCGCTTTGCAAAGTGTCCGTCGCCAATTCGAGACAATGTTTCCGGTGTTCGGAAAATTCTCCGAGTTCGCTTTCGATGGCAAATTCTAAAACTCGTTTGTCGAGACTGTGCAGTTCAGTCAAAGACTTGCCCGCTATTTTTTCCGCCAGCGCATCAGCCGCGGCGATTAAATAACCGCAACCGCTGGTTACAAATTTTACTTCCTGAATCTTTTTCGTCTGGCGGTCAATCCGCAAAGTAAAACGCAGAACCGCGCCGCAAACAAACGTCGCGCTCGCGCCGACGGCGTTCGACTCAAAAGCCGCGCCGACATTTTTCGGGGCGTGAAATTTTTCGCTCACTTGCGGCGGGTAAAAACTCATCAGTCTATTTTTAACGCTCCGAGGCGAAGACGCAAAGGCGCGGCGGATTTCAAAGCTAAAAGTATTCGTTTGATTTCTCTTTCTTGATTTTTGCGCTTTTGCGTCGTCGCGCCTTTGCGTTAAAATTTGTGTAAAATAAACCAGATGAAAGTAATTTATTTTTGCCTTTTGCCTTTTGCCTTTTGCCTTTTCTCGGCGTGTCGTCCCGCCGCGGCGCCGGTTTCGATTTCCAATAAACCCGTTTCGATAAACAACGTTCCGCAAACTAATCTGCCGCTACCGCCGCTGAAGAATGTCGGAAATTTAGGCTGGACGCTTTTCGATGAAAAGAGCGAGAAACTTTCCGATTATCGAGGCAAGGTCGTCGTGCTGGATTTTTGGGCGACTTATTGCCCGCCGTGTCTCGAAGAAATTCCGCATTTGAATGCACTTAAAAATAAATATGGCGAAGATTTGCAAATCGTCGGGCTGCACGTTGGCGGCGAGGAAGATCAGGAAAGAGTTCCCGAATTTGTCGAGAGATTAAAAATAAATTACGCCCTCGCGTATCCCGAAGACGCGCTTTCAAACGCTTTGATGGGAGCAAATCGGGCGATTCCGCAAACTTTCGTCTTTGACCGCAGCGGACGATTGACGAAAAAAATCATCGGTTTCGATAATTTTATCAAAGCTGATTTAGACGCCGCGATTGAACAAGCCGTCAATGAAAGATAATCCGTCTCAAGCGAAAAAATTTCAATCCGTCGAGCAGATTTCGGCAGGCGGCGCAGCGTTTCGCCGAACAGATTCGGGTTACGAAATCGCGTTGATTGCCGTCGGCACGAGTCGCCGATGGCAGTTGCCGAAAGGTTTGATTGACGCGGGCGAGACGGCGGAAATCGCCGCGCTGCGCGAAGTGCGCGAGGAAGCCGGCATTGAAACCGAACTGCTGTCGAAGATTGAGACAATCGAATATTGGTATTTCGGCGATTATCGAGGCGAGCGCGTGCGCTTTCACAAATCGGTTTACTTCTATTTTTTGATTTATAAAAGCGGCGACGTAAAAAATCACGATGCCGAAGTGGTCGAAGCACGCTGGGTCAAACCGGAAGAAGCGATTGAAATGCTGGCTTTCAAAAGCGAAAAATCAGTCGTCGAAAAGGCTGTAAAAATGCTGCCTGAATTGCTCGGCAAAAAACTTTAAGCCAAAGCATTTCGGGTCTGTGATTCGGCGAAAATCTTTTTTACAGCCCGAATCGTATTGCAGTGAATTTCAACCGTGTCATTAACATCCTCGGCGTAACCGCCGCTCATCGTCGTAACAATCGGAATTTCCATCTCTCGCGCGAAACTCAAAACCATCTCGTCTCTTCGCCTTAAGCCTTCCATCGTCAATCCGAGTCGTCCGAGTTTGTCTTTTTCAAACGGGTCTGCGCCGCCGAGATAAAATACAACGTCTGGTTCGTGCGTGAAAATTCGCGGCAAGGCTTCGCCTAAAATTTCGAGAAATTCCGCATCGCCGGTTTTGTCGGGAAGCTCGATGTCGAGCGTCGAATTTTCTTTGAAAAGCGGATAATTTTTCGCGCCGTGCATAGAAAACGTAAACACGTTCTTGTCGTCTTTGAAAATAAACGCTGTGCCGTTACCTTGATGAACGTCGCAGTCAACGATTAGAAATTTCTGCGCCAAATTTTCTTTCTGCAAAACCCGAATTGCCACGGCGACATCGTTCAAAACGCAAAAACCTTCGCCGCGGTCGGGAAACGAATGATGCGTTCCGCCCGCTAAATTCGACGCGACCGCATTTTTCAAAGCGTAACGCGCCGCGTTGATTGTTCCCGAAGTTGCGAGAAACGAACGCCTGACCAAAGATTTCGACCAGGGTAAACCTAACCGGCGGATTTCTCTCGCCGTTAAAGTTCCGTTGCGCAGCCGCGTGATGTAATCTTCGGTGTGAACGAGCAAAACATCTTTGATTGCAGCCGGCTGCGGCTCGATAATCTCTGAAGTTTGTAGAGTTCCTTCTTTTAAAAGTTTGTCTCTTACCAATTCAAATTTTTTAATCGGAAAAACATGGTTTTCGCCGATGTCAGCGTAATAATACGGCGAGTAAAAAATTTTGTAATCGTTCATCGGTTATTTATGGTAGCTAATAAACGAACCTTCGGCAAAAATCCTGTAAAATTTATTATCTGCTACAAAATAAAAAGGCGTTTGCTTTAGCAAACGCCTTTTTAGCAAAATTCCGACGAATCAACTATGGAAGATAAACCGACGGAATCGGCTTATCGTTGGCGAAACCGAAATTGACGGTCGAAAGACCGGCGGTTGAGTTTTGGAAATACCACGTTCCTGAACGAAACACGGCGACATCAATCTTACCATCGCCGTCATAATCCGCTGGAACTGGAGTATCGCTTCCGAAGCGCACC
>CADCUR010000097.1 GCA_902805935.1 uncultured Pyrinomonadaceae bacterium | reverse complement strand
GAAACCGATGCACCTGCTCGTCGTCTCCAAAGATTTGGCGGAGTTTTATCACATTCACCCGGAACAATCGGCTGACGGTTCATACCGCGTCGAGCATACGTTCCCGAACGGCGGCGAGTATAAACTCTACGCCGATTTCACGCCGAAAGACGCGGTGCAGGTCGTCGAACAAGTTGATATAAAAGTCGCGGGAACGGAACGCGCACGAGTTCCGCTCGTCCCGGACGCTAAATTTGAAAAAACCGTCGGCGGCTTGCGCGTCGTGATGAAACCGGACGGCGCGATAAAAGGCGGAAATGAATTGATGCTGAATTTCGCGGCTTTTGACGCCGGCACGGGAAAGCCAGCTACGGATTTGCAGAATTATTTAGGCGAGCTGGCCCACTTCGTTATCATCAGCGAGGATATGAAGGATTTCGTTCACGCGCACCCGATGAGCAAAGGCGAACACGACAAATCGGGCAAGATGAAAATGGACGGCAAAACTGATGACCATAATGCGGACGGACACAAGCATTCGATGATGGAAGGAGTAACGACGAAGCCGAGCGCATCGGAAGTCGCGGCGCACACCGCTTTTCCGCGCTCGGGTTTGTATAAAGTCTGGGCGCAGTTTCAGCGCGGCGGGCAGGTTATCACCGTGCCGTTCGTCGTGGGCGTCGCGGGCGGCTCGCAAGCGGCGGAAGTCAAAAAGGCGAATGTTCCCGAAGGCGCAATTAAGGTAACGCTTTCCGGCGACGGCTACACGCCCGCGTCAATCCCGGTGAAAAAAGGGCAACCCGTCAAACTCGCGTTCTACCGCGCGGACGCCGATAACTGCGGCGGCGAAGTCGTTTTCTCGAAACAAAACATCAGACGAAAACTGCCCGTCGGCGAAACCGTTCTGGTCGAATTCACGCCGCAGGAGGCGGGCGACATCGCTTTTACGTGCGGAATGGCGATGTATAAAGGCAAACTCGTCGTCAGCGAAAACTAAAATTTTAGAAAAAAACAATTAAAGAGGAAGAAACATTAAATGAAAAAAACGAAGTTATTTACAGCTCTGGCGGCGTTAATCATCGGGTTGGGCGGGGCGTTCGCTCTGGTCACGAATGTGGTCGAAGCCCATACGCGCACGGTCAAAATCCGGGTCGATAAAAACGGTTTTTCGCCATCTTCGATTGAAGTCGAAGCGGGACACAAGTTAAATCTCGTGTTCAACCGTGCCGATAGCGACAACTGCGGCTCGACGGTCGTCTTGCCGAAATACAAAATTCGCAAGGCACTGCCGGTCGGTAAAGACGTTATTGTCAGCATAACGCCAACAGCAGCAGGTAATATTTCTTTTACCTGCGGAATGAAAATGTATAAAGGCAATCTCGTTGTTACCGATTAACTTAAATCAACCGAAAATTGATAGGAGCAAAATGAAAACACTAATTTTATTAAGTTTTTTGAGCGTCGGGGCATTCGCTTTTGTGGGTTGTCAGACAACGACGAACACGACTACTACGACGAATACGAACACGCGCGCGAACACTGCCGTTGCCGCCTCAAACGCCAATTCGATGGGCAATATGTCGGGGATGAATCCTAACTCGATGATGACGAGTGCGAATCACGACGTGTCGGGGATGAATCACTCCGGTATGAAATCGTCGCCGAACGCCGCTTCGCAGCCGTATGATTTGCAGTTCCTCGACACGATGACGCATCACCACCAAGGCGCGCTCGATATGGCGAAAACGGCGGTCGGAAAAACAAACAACCAGGAACTCAAGGCGTTTGCCCAAAAGATTATCGCTGATCAAACACGAGAAATCGCGCAGATGAAAGACTGGCGCGAGAAATGGTATTCGGGAAAACCGATGGCGATGAATATGGAAATGCCCGGCATGGGTGATGGGATGAAAATGATGATGTCGGGCGACGGGATGAAAAAATTTGAAGCCGCGACGGGCAAGGAGTTTGACCTGCTGTTTCTCGATATGATGACGCCGCATCACCAAGGCGCGACGACCATGGCGAAAGAGGCTTTGACCAAAGCTGAACACCCGGAAATAAAAACGCTGGCAAATCAGATTATTAAGGCGCAAGATGCCGAAATCAAACAGATGGCGGATTGGAAAGCGAAGTGGTCGAAATAAAAGGTTTGTTTTGACACAAAATACGATGGAAACGGCGTGAGCAGAATCATCAAGTGAAAATCAACGGACGCGGCTCAATAACCTTCACCGCTTCCAGCGTCATTTTTACGATGTAACGCGCCGTTTCTTTTTGTTCGGGCGCGACGAGCTTTTAAGGCAGATGACAGTGAAGCTCGGCGAGAGCGTTTTAGAAGTTGGCTGCGGCACGGGCAGAAACCTTTTGAAATTATCGCGTCTCGCTCCAAACGCCAAACTTTTTGGACTTGACGCGGCGGACGAGATCTTGAAAACGGCGGCGGCAAAATCGGGCGCGCGAAGCAAAAGGAAATCATTTTGCGGCAGGGTTTAGCAGAAGAGTTTTCCTTTAACGAGACATTCGGGCAAGGAGAGCCATTCGACGTGATTTTTATCTCCTACTCGCTTTCAATGTTCCCGAATTGGCAGGAGGCATTGCTCAATTCGCTTGAAAATCTGAAGGCGGGGGTAGTTTATTCATCATTGATTTTTGGGACGGCAGCGGGCTATTCGTCTTGTTCAACCGGCTGTTGCGCTGGTGGCTCGGACTTTTCAAAGTTCGCTTCAGACCGGAATTTCTAGAATTTTTGAAAGAACTGTAAAAAGAGAGTATCGGAAAATATACCGTTACCCACGTCGGGCAAGGCTACGCTTTTATCCAGCATTTTCAAACGAGTGTAAAAAAAAGCAAATTTTTTATGAATGCAATTATCAAGTGGGCATTACAAAATCGGCTGATTGTCGTGGCAATCGCCGCGCTGATGCTAGTCTGGGGCGGCTACATCGCTTTGAATCTGCCGGTTGACGTTTTCCCTGATCTTAACAAACCGACCATTACTATCTTGACCGAAGCCGAGGGACTTGCCCCGGAGGAAGTCGAAACGCAGGTTTCGTTTCCGATTGAAACCGTGATGAACGGTCTGCCGGGCGTCGAGCGCGTGCGTTCGCAGAGCGGCATCGGGCTTTCGATTGTTTACGTCGAATTCGGCTGGGGAACCGACATTTATCGCAACCGCCAGCTCGTCGCCGAGAAAATCACCGAAGCCCGCGAGCAGTTGCCCGAAAATATTTCGCCCTTCTTAGCGCCGATTTCTTCGATTATGGGCGAGATTATGTTGATTTCCGTTACTTCAAAAGACGGAAAGACAGACCCGCTCGACGTGCGAACTCTCGCCGACTGGACGATTCGCCCACGACTTTTAACCATCGCCGGAATCTCGCAGGTGATTCCGATAGGCGGCGGCGTCAAACAGTATCAGGCGCTCGTCTCGCCGGAAAAATTAAAGCAATTTGGTGTCACGATTGAAGACGTTTCGACCGCGCTCGAAAAATCGAACGCCAACTCGACCGGCGGTTTTGTTGACGCGCAATCGCAGGAATATAACGGTCGTCGCCTATCGCAACAACACGGCGATTCGTCTCGGGGATGTGGCGAACGTCGAATTCGGAGCGAGAATCAAACGCGGTGATGCCGGTTCAAACGGACTGCCCGCCGTGATTATGTCCGTGCAGAAACAGCCCGGCGCTTCGACGATTGAGCTGACCGAAAAAGTTGATCAGGCGATGCGCGAGCTGCAAACGACTTTGCCGCCCGACATTGAAATCAACACGAATCTTTTTCGCCAATCGAATTTCATCGAGGCTTCCATCGGCAACGTCGTCGAAGCGCTGCGCGACGGCGCGATTCTCGTCGCCATCGTTCTGTTCTTGTTTCTCTTAAATTTTCGCACGACGATAATCACGCTGACGGCGATTCCGCTCTCGTTCGTCGTCACGTTTCTGGTTTTATGGGCATTAGGCATCTCGATCAACACGATGACTCTGGGCGGTCTGGCGGTCGCCATCGGCGAACTGGTCGACGACGCAATTGTTGACGTGGAAAACGTCTTTCGCCGTCTGCGCGAAAACCGTTATCTGCCGAATCCGCGCCCGTCGCTCGAAGTCATTTATCACGCATCTCTGGAAATTCGCTCGTCCATCATTTACGCCACGATTATCGTCGCGCTCGTCTTTCTGCCCCTGTTTTTGCTGACGGGCGTCGAAGGGAGACTGCTCGCACCGTTGGGTTTGGCTTATATCACCTCGCTCGTCGCATCGCTCTTTGTCAGCTTGACGATTACGCCGGTGATGGCTTCATACTTGCTGCCGCAGCTTTTCCGCGGCAAGCAGACGCTCGCCTCACGCTGGTTCGGGAAACTGAAATCGAAATTTACGGGAAATGAAAACACCGAATCGAGCGAGCCGAAAGACCACACTGAAGAAGACAGCTTTGTCGTCCGTTTCCTGAAAAAATACGACGAGCGACTTCTGCACTGGACACTTCGCCACCCGTATAAAGTGATGGCGGGCGCAGCCGTTTTGTTTCTTCTGACGATGGCGACTCTCCCTTTCGTCGGCACGGCGTTTTTGCCCGAATTCAACGAAGGAACTTTGACGATTAACGTGCAGGCGCAGCCCGGTACTTCGCTTTCGGAATCGAACCGCATCGGGCAAATCTCGGAAAAATTAATTTTGGAAGTGCCGGAAGTAATTTCGACCGGACGGCGCACGGGGCGCGCCGAACTCGACGAACACGCCGAGGGCGTTCATTACACCGAAATCGACGTTGACCTCAAGGAATCCGAGCGCGAGCGCGGGGAGATTTTAGCCGACATCCGCGAGAAACTCGCCGTCGTGCCGGGCGTTTCGGTCAACGTCGGGCAGCCGATTTCGCACCGCCTTGACCATTTGCAATCGGGCGTCCGCGCCCAGATCGCCGTCAAACTTTTCGGCGACGATTTAAGCGTTTTGCGCTCGAAGGCGGAAGAGCTTCGCAACGTGATGCAGACGGTCGAGGGCGCGACCGACGTGCAGATCGAAAAACAGGTTTTGATTCCGCAGGTGCGCTTTAATATTGACCGCGCCCGCGCCGCACAATACGGCTTGTCGCCGGGCGAGATTACCGAAACGCTTGAAACCGCTCTTAACGGTCGCCGTGTTTCCGAAGCGATTGAAGGAGCCAGGCGTTACGATGTCGTCGTCCGTTTCGACGACGCTTCGCGCAACAGTCTCGACGCGCTTCGCAACACGACGATTGACACGCCGCAGGGAACTCAGATTCCAATTTCGGCGGTCGCCGACATCGAGCAGATTCCGGGTCCGAATCAAATTTTGAGGGAAAACACCAAGCGCAGAATCGTCATTTCGGCAAATACCGGCGGGCGCGATTTAGGCTCGGTCGTTCAGGATATGCAGCAGAGAGTCGCCGCGCAGGTCAATTTACCGTCCGGCTATTTCGTCGAATTCGGCGGACAGTTTCAAGCTTCGCAGGAAGCGACCCGAACGCTTTCCGTGCTTTCGCTTTTTTCGCTCGCCGCCATTTTCTTTCTGCTCTTAAAAGCCTTGGGCGATTGGCGCGTCGCGCTACAAGTGATGATCAACATTCCGCTTGCTTTAATCGGCGCGGTTATCGCCATGCTATTAACAGGCGGCGTGTTCTCGATTGCCACTTTAGTCGGTTTTATCTCGCTCGTCGGCATCACCTCGCGCAACGGGATTATGATGATTTCGCATTACCTTCATTTGATGCGGGAAGAAGGCGAAGGTTTTACCGAGCATATGATTATTCGCGGCTCGTTGGAAAGATTAGTTCCGGTCTTGATGACAGCTTTAACCGCCGGATTATCGCTAATTCCGTTTATTTGGGCGGCGGACGCGCCCGGCAAAGAGATTCTGCACCCGCTCGCGGTCGTCGTTTTGGGCGGCATTCTAACATCGACATTGCTCGACCAGATTGTAACACCGGCGGTGTTTTATAAATACGGGCGACCGAGCGCTGAGCGCATCATCGCCGAGCGCGAAGGAAATGCCAGCGGTCGAAGCGAATGGGGCGAAGCGGAAACCGTCGCGCCGAGAGATGCGGACGCGCCGCCGTTTTCGGAAAAAACGCCGAAGTCGGTAACGGAAGATTAACTGCAAATGATGAATCTAAGGTGAAAAATAGTGGAAACAATCATTGAGGATTTTTTGTGAAGCATTTACCCGTCAATTATGCCGGGAATTCGAGTCTAATTTTTTACGGTGTTTTGTCTGCTATCGCCTTCGGG
>CADCUR010000096.1 GCA_902805935.1 uncultured Pyrinomonadaceae bacterium | reverse complement strand
TTTTTTTTTTCAAAATTCAATATAGTTATACAGATGTAGATTCATTCAACGCAACGGTTATATAATTCTATTGACGGGATTCGACCGCAGCAAAGCCGCGAGCGCCAGACCCTGATTGTTAAGTTAATTGTGAAACTTCTCTACCGGCGCGGCATCTGCGTAAACACTCAAGTTTGGTAAGTATTTACACTCAACGATTGAAGGGAAAACGCACCGTCAAACGGTTTCAAAAAGTTGTCGGTGGTCTTCCATCGAAACATCTAAAACGCGCCCGTAAATTGAAACGCCCGCATTATTAACCCAGGTGTCAAAGCCGCCGAAATGCTCAATCGCCTTTTCCGCAATGCGCCTGACATCCGCCTGTTTTCCCACATCCGCAACGACATAGACGGCTTGGGTCGTTTCATCCGCTAATCTGCGTAACGTTTCTTCATTTCGCGCCGCAAGAATAAGACGCGCCCCGCGCCCGGCAGCGATTCGCGCCGTGACCAGCCCGATTCCGCTCGTTGCTCCAGTAATGACGATAACTTGTTCGTTCAGTTTTTTAAGCCGGATATTCATTATTTGAACTTATACCTCCAATGCGTTTGGCGTTTTAGTGCTTCAAATCGAGTGCATATAACCAGATGTGGAAACCCTCGACAAAACTGTCGACCGCCGGTTTGATCGGTTGAAAAAATGTGAAATTGGCGATAAGAAAAAACCTGTGCCGCTTTTCTGATAATCCAGATAAGCATTTCCGTATGCCGCTCGTAACCTTTTTTCTTCGTGGAGTGAACCGGCAAACATATAAACGGTCGCGACGAGATTAAACGCGGCGAGATTTACAGTCATGCGCGGCATCAACCAAAATACCGGAAACAAACCGAAAGTTAACGGGTGTCTGCTCGCGCGAAACGGACCAGCGGCTTTCATCTTTCCGTTTGTATCTAAGACAGGTCCTTGCGCTTCCGGTTCGGGTAAGACAAGGATTTGTCCTTTTACCAATGCCGTAAAATTTGAGACGCCGTAAAACTTCAGAAAACCAATCTGTCGAATGCCGTAAAGCATATAAATGATGGCGGCGATTTGTATGAACCGCATCAATCGTGCTGAAACTCCGCGAACTCGATATAGCTCGCGGTCAGGCAATTTACTGCCGTAAAGAACTAAAGCGCCAAAGGTAACGATTGC
Source organism: uncultured Pyrinomonadaceae bacterium (assembly GCA_902805935.1). GTDB lineage: Bacteria > Acidobacteriota > Blastocatellia > Pyrinomonadales > Pyrinomonadaceae. The sequence goes on along the minus strand of CADCUR010000096.1, from coordinate 36,719 downwards.
CGAAATGTTGTAGAACGGGCGATAAAGCCCGTTCCGCCTTCTCTCTAAACGACGCAGTTGCTGTTGCTTTGGCTCTACGGCTTGCCAGCAAACTGTGAACTCCCGCAAAAAGCGCGGTCGCCGCCATTATTTTGAAAATGCTTCTGAACATTTATGTCAGCCGCGCTTTTTCCCGTTGCCGGAGAGCGCACGCACGCCTAAGAACAACAAAGCCGCTCCGCCGACGGCTAATCCGATCTTCGCCGCAACGGGAAGCGGTGTCGCTCTAAGGGCAATCGGCGCGAGCAGCGGACGTATCTGGTAGCCGAGAAACGGACCGCTCGCCATTCCCGGTGAAGCTAATTCCAATTCAATGGCGCTTCGCGGGAATCCGCGCTGCAATCCGTGCCATCCGTCCGCGATTGTCGAAAGCAGATGCGGGATGCGGTCGGTTCCGCCCTTGACTACGCCGCGCCCGCCTTGACTTAAAAGTTCTTCAATCGCTTTGTGCAATGTCGGCGCGTGCGTCCACATATTGTAAAAGGAAACTCGCCCGTCAGCGTCTATCAAATAAGTCGGGTCTGCCAGCCCGCCATAGACTTGATGGACTGTGCCGATCAAATCATCAATCAGCACCGGATACGGAACGCCGTCGTCTTCCTTATACTTTCGCCCGTCATCCATCTTATGCTCGAAGCTGCGATATGGCTCGACAGAAGGTCCCGGGTGCGCCTGACGGATTAAGACATCAACAAAATTTACTTGATTGTTCCAGTTAGAGTGGAGTTTTTTGAGCGGCTCGACCGAGCCGGCGGTGATCGGTCAGCTGTAGGAGCCGAAGTGGAGAATCGTCGGTCGCCCGCGCAAATCGCTCAAGCGAAGCGTTCCGCCGCCGACCTGCGGCAACTCGAAATCGGGAGCCGCCTCCCCGGGTTTAATGCCGCGCGCTTCAACGGTTCTTCGACCGTCTTCGATAAGAACTTTAGTTTTGAAATGCTCGTAATTGTATTCTTCAAAACTTTCGTGTTTGTCTCGATCTAAAGACTGAAAACGCCGTGTAATTTCATTTCCCTGCATATCAACCCTCCTTATTTGTTTTTATACTATCATTCCCTATAACAAGCTGGATAATCAATTCGGGCATTTACTCGATTGCACTGTTATGAAAGCCGCTCAAATCTTTAGCGCCTGCGCGTCTGTTCGAGGAATTCGAGTTCGGTCTTCCGGCAAACGGCGCGGACAAATTGTGTGGCTCGCGTTCTCCGTCAGCTTACGACGAAACGCCTTAAAGTCCGTGTGCGATTCGGTAAACTTTACCCGAAACTGTTCAAGAGTAACGCTTCAAAAGCCAAACCGAAGAATTTTGCAGAATGACGAGAACGACAATCAAGCCGACGGCGAGCGCGAACAAAACGAGGTTGTTTTCGGAATTGGCGCGGAATGCAAAGCCGAGCGCGGTCGAAACGGCGGGCGGGTGCATCGCGTCGGCTAAAATCATCAGCGTAATGGTCGCTAACATCGCGGCGGATGCCGCCAGATAACCTTCGCCGAATATCGAAAAAGCCGCAAAGCCGATTATCGCCGCCCCGATTTGCGAGAGGGCGAGCGTTCGCACGCTATTCGTGCTGTGCTGCGGGTCGAGATAAATCAAAAACGCGCTCGACGCCAAGGATGCGAACAGTAATCTCTGGCGGCTGAAAATTTCTACCAAAACCAGCACGGCGATAATCGTCGCCGTCGGCATCAAAGCCAGCGCGAATTCGCCTTTCAAGCTCATACGCCGCCGAAAACTCTGCGCCTCTTCTTCTTTTATCGGTTCGAGCGTTTCGCGCGGCGCGTTCGCCATTAAAAATTTTCTTCTCCGAAAAGATTATAAATTCCGAAACTCTTGCGGGCAAAGTCTAGTTTTTATTCGCCCTCGCTTTTGTTTGCGCCGCTTCGTTTTCTTCCTTCGCCTCTTTTTCGCCTTTGACTTCGACTGTTCTGCCCAGAATATCCTCGACGTAAATCATCTTGACCAAAACGAACACGGCGGCGACGAACGGCACGGCGACCAGCAAGCCGAGAAAGCCGAACATCACGGCGAGCAGAAGCTGCGAGGCGATGACCAGCACGGGCGGAACGGAGACGGCGCGCTGCTGGATAATCGGCGAGATGACGAAGCCGTCCAGGTTCTGCACGACGAGATACAGAGTTAAAACATAGAGTGCCTGCGCCGGACTTTGCGAAAAGGCGATCAAAACCGCCGGCGATGCGGCTATAAACGGTCCGATGTTCGGAATAAAAGTGAACAGTCCGGCGAGAATACCGAGCGGAATCGCAAACGGCACGCCGAGAAACCATAAACCCGTAAAAGTGAGCGTCCCGTTAATCAGCATCGAGCCGGAAATGCCGAGCAGAAACCGCCGCAAAGTGTATTCGACCGTCGAAATAATTTCCCGCGCCCGCTTTTCTTTATTTTCCGGCATGAGATTGACCACGCCTTCGCGGTATAATTTCGGGTTAAAAGCGAAATAAACGGCGGTCATCAAAACGATTAAAACATTCAGAACCGCGTCGAGCGCGGTAGAAAAATATCCGGTAATGCGCCCGAAAACATTCGCCCGTTCGCCGCCGCCGAGAATGACGGCTTGTGTGGACCGAATCTGTTCGACGACGCGCCGCCCAATCGGATACTGCGCGATTTGTCCGCGTAACTGCTCGAAAGCGACCGGCAGGTTTCGGGACAATTCATCAAACTGCCGCTCGATTGAATCGGACAAAAACCAGAAACCGAGACTTATCAATCCGACGATGCCGAGCAGAACAATCGTCAACGCCCAACCGCTCGAAAGCGGCGTGTGACGGCTTAAAAATTCGCTCAAACTGCGAAGAAAAATCGCCAGCAGCAGACCGGCGAAAACGAGCAGAAAGACCTCCGCGCCCTGCCATAGAACGATGGCGACAGTGGCGAACGCAGCGAAGATGCCGAGCGCGATTGTAATTTTCCGGGCAAAAGTTTTAATTGACGGGCGCGCGTCGTCAATTGGCTCGTGCTGTTTCGCATAATTTTCAGGCGTTTCCGTCAACATATTTTTTCGTTTTATTACAAACCATTCGCCGGCATTTTGCCATTAAAAAACGCTTCAAATTTCTTTTTCGCCCGCATTTTCATTTTTTCAAACTAAAGCGCGTTTTCAAATTGCCCGCGTCAGGAAACGTCCGACAGAGCCGAACGAGAATCAGTCGCCGATTTTTTTATCACGCTGAAACTGCCGTCGGTTTCGAGAACGACGGCTTCGATTTCTTCGACTGCAGCAACACCTTTGGCGCGAATCGCCATTCGCACTTCTGCTTCGGCGACGCGCTGCCGCTTCATCGCCTCTCTGATAAATTCGCCTTTGTTGAAAAGCAGCGTCGGCTTGGCTTTGACGAGCTTTTCTGCCCAGTCGAAACGAACTGAAAGCCAGGTGATGACGAATTGCAGCCCGACGAGCAAACCGAGCGCGAAAACTCCTTCGGCAAATGAAACGTCTTTCGACATGATGACCGTCGCCAGCGTCGAGCCGAGCGCGATGGTCACAACGAAATCAAAAGCGTTCCATTTCGACAGAGTGCGTTTGCCCGACGCGAGCAGCAAAAATATCAACGCGCCGTAAGCGAGAACACCGATTATCAGTATCCGAAACAGACCGAACCAATCGTCGAAAAACATATTTTTGTTATTTTGTCTCCGAGCGGGAATTTGCGCCGCGCACGGTGAAAAAAGTCAATTCGGGTCGGCAGTTGATCCGCACGGGAAAACTGCTGAAACCGATGCCGCGATTGACGTAAAGATGATTGCCCGGCTGCCCGAAGTTTTCGATCCAGCCGTCGGCGTGGATTTTTTCGTCGGTTACGAGCGACATCCACGACCAGTTTTCCGTAAAAGGAACGCGAATCTGACCGCCGTGCGTGTGTCCGGCGAGCGCGAGCGGCGCGGCATTCGCGGGCAGAGCGGCGAACGAATCTGGCTCGTGCATAAAAATTATGCGCGCGGCGTTTTCAGTAACTTGCGCCAGAGCAATTTCCGGCTTGGCGTTACCGGCGTAACGCGAGCCGATGCCGACAATGTATAAAGACTCGTCGGCATTTGTCGTCATATCTTTTTGTGCGCCGTTTTCATTTTGTAAAACAAGCGGAACAGCCCGGTTATCAAGCACGGTTACGCCAGCCGCTTCGAGCGCCGAGCGCACGGCAGCCGCCAGCCGCTCGTTTTTCACCGAATCGGGATAACCCATTCCGTAATCGTGATTGCCGAGAACCGCATAGACGGGAATTCCGGCTTGTCTTAACGGGCGCAAAAGCGCGACCGACTTGTTGACTTCCGCCATAAAATCGGCGGCGTCTTCGCGTTCCACGTCCTGCGGCTCGTCCTCGTCGGTCGGCTTATAAACGAAATCGCCCGCCACCAGCACGGCTGCGGGACGCTCTACGACGATTCGATTGACGATTTTTACAACCGTGTCTTCGTTGCCGAGCCACATCCCGATTTGCAAATCGGCGACGAGCGCGATTCGTTTGTTTTCCAAATTTTTAGGCAGATTCGGAATGCCGATTGTTTCTTCTCTCAAATCCACGAGGCGCGGCTCGATGCCCGCGCCCCAGATTACCAGCAGCAACAGCGCACCCGCCAAAATCAGCGCGATTCGTTTTAGATACTTACGCGCCATAATTTTAACCGGCTGAATTGCTTCTGTTTTTCATCTGATCGCCCGACAATTCTTCGACATCAACTTCGGTGCGGCGCACGTTGTCTTGAACGGTTTCGGTGCGTTCGCTTGTCTCTTTGCCGATGACGACTTCTTCGACGACCCGCGCCTGTTTGCCGACGACCGCTTGTTCGGCGCGTTCCGTAACGGTTAAATCTCCTTCTTTAACCGCCGACAAATCCGCATCGGTGACGGCGCGGTCAACCGGACGACGGTCAACGACGACGTTTTCTTCGCGCAGAGTCACGGTTTCCTCGACGGGACGCTCGGTAATACTCGTTTCGACACGCACACCGCCGGTTTCGACCGCGCGTTTGCCGACTTGCAGTTCTTCTTCGATAATCGGAATCGAAATTTCGCCTTGATTCGAGTCGCGCCGCTCGGTTGTGCCGGTCGTTCCCGCGCCGCTCGCCGTCCTCATTTGCTGTCCCGAAGCGTTTGAATAAACTCGCTCGCCGCCGCACGATTTGAATCGGCTTTCGATAAACGCCGCGTCTTCGGCTGTGCGCGGAGTGGCGCGAATGACGATGCCGCCCGATTTGATGCCCGATTCGTATTCCGCCGCATGTTCTTCCGGGATGCCCGCGCCGATTAACGCGCCGACGAGTCCGCCCGCCAAACCGCCCGCGCCCGCGCCGACGAGTGCGGCGGCGAGCGGTCCGGCGACGACCAAGCCGAATCCCGGCAGTAGAACGCTCGTCCCGATGGCGGCGATTCCGGCGATAATCGCGCCCAGCGTTCCGCCGATTGCCGCGCCCGCGCCCGTGCCTTCGAGAGCCTTCGAGCCGAGTTCCGTATCGTCAGCCGCCGCGCCCGAATAATAGCGGTCGCGCGTCTCGTCCGACATCATCACGTCCGTGCTGTCTTTGTCATAGCCGCGCTCGCCGAGCGCGTTGTAAGCGCATTCGGCGCTCTCTTTGTCTTTGAATAATCCTGTGACCATAAATTTATTGTTCGTTGTGTTCGTTGTGTCTTCCATAATTTTTTCTCCCTTTGTTGATTTTCGCGCTTTCGCGCTCTTAGTTTGTAACCTGTCGAACGCGACAGATTTGTTTGAAAGCGAGTCATTTACTTGCTTCCGTCGAGCTTTTATTTTCGCTACGGACCGACGCCTTCCGTTCCCTGAAACGGATTGTAAATTCCCGTCAAAATCAAAACGACGGCGATTATCACGATTGCCAGTATCAGGAAGCCGCAGCCGTAAAGCCCGATTTTTTTTCCCGTTCCGACGCTTGTGTCGCGCCGTGCGTCAATTTGCCCGTTTTCATTCGTTACCGCGTCATTCTTCTCGTTCATATTTTTATTAAACCTGCCCTTCTCAACAAACATTTGGCTGAAAAAAACAGATTCCGAATTTCAAATTTTTACTTTAAGTCGCTGACTTTATCAGCCTGCAAAAAGACCGGCGTGTTTTTCAGAAATGCGCGTTCGTCGGCGGTCAGCGGGCGAAAACGGTTGTTGGAAATGTCATTGATTTCTTCGGCTTGCAGGCGTTCAAATTTGCCGGTCAGATTCAGTGTTTTGCCCACGCCGATGTTTCCCTGCGTGCCGACTCCGCGAGCCGATTCTTCGTCGAGCATCACGTATATTTCGCCGCTGCCGGAGGCGACCGTAAATGTTCGCGGTCCGACGACGCGCGCGACGCGCAAATCGGAAAACTGGACTTCTTTGCCGACCAACGAAAGTTTGTCCGCCGTCGCAACGTAAACGCCCGCGTCGGTCAGTTTATTGCCCGTCGCAGTTTGATTAGCGTTGTTGTTTGCGGCGGTCTGATTAGCGTTATTGTTCACCGTCATTTGATTGGCGTTCATTGCCGATTGATTGCCGCTCGCGTTCGCCTGCGTGCTTCCGGCGGCACCGGCGCGAAAGCTGATTGACTGGGCAATCAAAACGGGTTTAGCGTTAAATTCCGCTTCGATTCGCGGGTCTAAGTCCCAGCCGATTTCGCGTTCGACATCGGCGGTGACGAGCATTCTGACGATGCCCGTGACCGTCGCCACGTCGCTGACGACGTAAGCGCGGTTGCCCGCTTCACCGACTTGCGGAAACGGCTCGCGCCCGACGACGAGCAGTTCGCCGACGCTGATGCCGCTGTCCATATTAAACGCTCTCGGTCCCCAAATTTCCTCGACATCGCCGCTGACCGTGACGGTTTTCCCGACGTAGGCGGAAGGATTTTCGATGACCTGCCGCGCCGTTATTCCGCCTGTCTTTTCAGCGCGGTCGCTCGCCGAGTCCGCGCACGAAGTTAAAAATAAAACGGACGATACCGCCAGCGTCAACGCTCCGAGACGACGAAAAATCGTGTCCCCGTAATTTCGTCGCGCCGTCTGCTTTTGTTTGTCGTTTAATAATTTCATAAATTCTCCTTGTTCCGGCTTGGCGTTATTTTGTCGAAGCCGCGCCGGGATAAATTCAATATAATTTTGACAATTCTGATTCTAGTAATTGACTGACCAAAAAAATCCGTGTTACCACTCAAAAGTCTTGAGTAATAACACGGGAAATGCGCCGAAGCGGAGCGCGGCGGACATCTTCGATTCAGCGATTCTGATTTTAATTATCAACCGGCGCGGCGAGGTATTTCGCCCGCTCGATGTCGCCCATCCGCGTTCCGGTCGAGTCGTGAAACAGCACGACCGAGTGCGGATACGGCATATCAATTCCTGCCTGGTCGAGCGCGTATTTAATGCCCGTCGCTACCTGGTCGGAAACTTTTAAAACATTCGCCTGCTCGGAATTCACCCAGAAATAAACCGTGAAATTTACCGATGACGGCGCGAGTTCCGAAACGTAAATCCACGGTCCGGGGTCGGGCAGAATGCCTTCGATTTCATTTAAAACCCGTTTAATCGTTTCGCGTCCTTTTTCGATGTCGTCCAGGTAGCCGATGCCGACGACGAAGCGGACGCGCCGCTTATCGTATGCGGTTTTGACCAGCACGGCGTTGGCGTAAATGTCGCCGTTCGGGATGACGGCGCGCTCGCCGTCAAAGGTTTTCAGGCGCGTCGAGCGGACGGTGATTTCTTCGACCGTGCCTTCGTATTCGCGGAATTTCAACTGGTCGCCGACGACGAACGGCTTGCGCCACAAAATCAGAATTCCGGCGAAAAAGTTTTGCAGCACGTCTTTGAAGGCGAAGCCGACGGCGACCGACGTAATTCCCAAGCCGGCAACCAGATCGCCCGGTTTGAAGGCGGGAAAAATAATCACGGCGGCGACGAATAAGCCGAGAATCGTGACGACGAAAGACGCGAGCCGACCGAGCAACTCGGCGAGCGTCAAATCAAACCGCGTGCGCTCTCCGGCGGTGTGAACCACGCGGCTGACAACGCGGGCGATTATCAGAAACACCGCGAAAACGATAAGGGCGACGACGATATACGGCACGCGCGACAGAAACGAATTGAATAACCCCAACATCGAATTCCAAATCGTGTTTAAGTCGAATCCGCCATCCGCCGGTTCGTTTTGAAATAGAAGTAGAAACATAATTTTTTATAGCCTGTAAAAAAATCAAATCTTTGCGGAAAATCAAATAATAAAGCCGAATTCCGATTTACTCGCTTAAAAACTTTTTTGCTTCGTTTATTTTTAACCGCACTTTTTCTTTTTCGTAATCGGTTTCCAGAGTTTGCTCGGTGTATTCGCCAATTAGCTCGACTTGTCGGCGAAGCGCGTTTCGCCGCGTTTTGTCGCTTGTGCGTTCAGCAACGAATTGTATTGTTGTTAAAAGCCGCTCGAAAATCGCCTGATTCGCTTTGCCGCTCGCGCGAATCTGGTCGAACGCGGTTTCGACGTAATCCCCAAATTCCGGCGCGAACGTCAACACGCGCGGGACGTTATCTTTCGAGCGCACGCGGGCGGGCAGACGGCGGCGCGCGATTTCGCCGACGATTTCGCCTAAGTTGTCTATACATTCGACGGCGGTCGTCGTGTCGTTCACGCCGGGCGAAAGGGCTTTCAAGGCGATGTCCACGATTTGGCGGATGCCGAATCCGGCGTCCTGCTCGACGGTGCGGTGGCGGTCGAGCGTGAAAAATCCGGCGACTTTTTCGATTGTTTCGTTTTCAGTTTTTTCTCGGCGCGAAACGTTTTTTCTGTCGGATTCGGAGCTGGGCGCGATTTCGGCTAAAGTCGCTCCGCTTCCGGCAAATTGTCCGATGCCGCGCCGCATTCGTATCAGAAGATTATTTTCGGCAGCGTATTCAAGCAGCCCGTCGGCGTCAACGCTCTGCACATAGCCGGAAACAGGCGCGGGAATTTTCGTCCAGTTTTTCACTGATTCGGCTCGCCACGCTTCGTGTTTTTCATCTCCGCTCGCCGCTTCACCGAGCTTTTCGGGAAATAATCTTTCGATTGATTTTTTCGTTTCCAGAGTGATGTTGTCGAGAATCGTTGTGATTTGCAAGGAATCGGCGATGTGATGGATAAAGAAAATAAGGACGAGAATGCCGCCGAGCGCGAGCGCGAGACCGACCATTACGGCGAGCGACGGCACGAATTTCAGCTCATCTCCGCCGCGAATCGTTCGCAATACGATCAAGCAAAAGGCGAAAACGGAAACGAAATAACCCAGAACGAATTGATTGGCGCGGTCGCGCATAAAATTGCGGAAAATGCGCGGCGTGAACTGCCCGGAAGCCTGCGTCACCGCGCTCAAAGTCAGCGTAAAAGCGAGCGCGGCGACCGTCAGCATCGAAGAAGCAATCGCCGTCAGCATCCCGCGCGAGCCGTCCGCGCCGAGACCGAACAGACGCGGAAAATTGTCGAACCATTCAGGCTGAACACGCGAATCAATCTCGATTAAGCCGACGGCGAGCGCGATGGAAAAAGCTATCATCACGCCCGGCACGAACCATAAACTCGCCCGCAAATCCGACAAAAATTGCTTCAATTTATTCATCTTTCAGCCGTCGTTTAATTTCCGCCACCGAGCAGTTTGATTTCCTCGCGCAAGAGGGCGATTTCGCCGCGCAGAGCTTTGATGTCCGCCGCGCCGACCATTTCCGAATCCGCGTTTTCCGCGTCGCGCCCGACGAAAAACGTCGCCAGCGTCGCCGTGACATAACCGAATACGGCGAAGGCGTAGAGCGCGAGAACGAAACACAAAATGCGCCCTTCCGCCGTCTGCGGAAAATACTCCGAACCGATGGTCGTCATCATCATCGCCGTCCACCAGAGCGCGTCGCCATAGGTTTTTATTCCGCCCTCGACTTCGTTTTCAAAAGCGAGCATTCCCGCCGCGCCCGCCAAAATGACGATCACCGTCAGCGCGACGACATAGCCGAAACCTCGCCTGCCGAAGCTCGCGCCCAAAGCCTTCATCCCGCGATTGAGAGACGTTAGAACACGAAACAGCCGCAGCCCGCGAGCCGCCCGAGCCGCCCGCAAAATGCGGAAGACGCGAAAGATGCGAAAAACGCGCAAAGCGGGAACGAGCAGGGAAAGCGCGGTCAACCAGCTCGCTTTCAGATAATCGGTTTTGTCCGGCGCGAGCAGAAATTTCAGCGCGAAATCAACGATGAAAATTACCCAGATGATCGTCCCGGCGAGTTCGAGCGCGGGCGACAGATTCCAGATAAGCTCGCAGACGAGCAGCGCGAGCCAGACGAAACCCAAAACGAGCATCGGCGTTTCCAGCCAGTCTTCGAGCCGCGCGACCAGACTTCGGCGTTCTTCCTTAATCCGCTCGCGGACGATTTCCTTTTCCTCTTTTTCTACTTCTTTCTCTAATTCTTTTTCTATTGCTTCCTTTTCAATTTGTTCGCTCATTCTTAAATTTTAACCTGAAAAAACAGCCGTTTCGCAAATTGTTGCTGGTTGTCAATGCGAAACGGCTGTTCGAGTCGTGCGTTTTTCCCGCGTTAATTCAAACGCGGCGCACCGGCGCGAATGGTAAATTCCGCGCCGCTCGTTAAGTTCAAATCGTCGCGCCCCTGAATATAAACCGAGCCTGCGCCCGCGCCCGCGCCTATCCCTGCGCCGATTGCCGCGCCTTGACCGCCGCCTAAAATTGCGCCGAGAATCGCGCCGATTCCGGCGCCGATTGCCGTTCGCCCGATGGTTTGATTCGTCCGGTTGTCGCGTTCTTCGACTGTGCCTTCCGTGTCAGCACGGACGTTTTCGCCCGAAACCGGACGGACGTTTTCCGTGATTCCGGCAAAGCGGTAAGTTTGATTATTCAGGCGAATCGTTTCGTAATTAAGCGTTATTTCCTAGCGTCCATTGATTCTGCCCGAACGATTCAGGTTTGCAACATAGCCTTCGACGATTGCGCCCGAGTATTGCGAAGGACTGCGAACCGTCATCGCAAAACAATCGCCGTCGCGCGTCGTGCGCCTCGAAGGATTCGTGTTCAGAGCGGCGACGAGCGTCGCACCGTCGGGAACGATAAATGTATTGATCACGTTCGGATTCATCGAAGCGTTCGCGTCGTGTTGACGATGTTAAATTGCGCTGCCTCCGCCGTGCGGTCGTAATAGCTTTTAACTTCGACGAATTGACTCAAACCTTCGGCATACACGCGGCGCGTGACCATCATTCTTCGACCGTTGTCGAGCGCGGTGAAAATTGCCGTGAAATCGTTGGCGCGGTCGCCATTCGAGACAATCGTCAGCTGGTCGCCGACAAACGAAGCGCGAACATTTGAAAGGCGTCCGTTCGGATAGGGTTCGTTGTGCAGAAGCCCGTCCGCATCTAGAGTTACCTGCAGCGAAATGGTCGAAGCCAGCATCACGCGCATTCCCTGACGCTGGACGGCGATCATCTGCGGCGCGGTCAGACGACTGACTAAATTATTAAAAATGCGGTCGCGCGCCGTTCGATTTAACCGACCGGTCGCTTGACCGGCGACGGTTCGGGCGTTGTCGCTCTGAAAAGCATTCAAACGATACGTTCCCGTAAAACTCGCGTCGGCGTTGGTTAAAGCCGCGCCGCCGATAATTGAATACGCGGGCATATCGCGGCGGTTGTCGAGATTAAAAGCGAGGCTGTAATAATTAGCCAATAAATTCAAATCCGTTCGCAGGCTCGTCCAGTTGTTCTGCGCCGGGCGATTGTTTCTCAGATTGCGCCGCATAAAATCGTCAATCCGCACCGCGCGAACCAGAACACCGGAAACGTCCGCGTCAATCGAAGTCCGCCCGTCGAATTTTCTTCTGAGTTCGTCGGTCGCGTTTTCAAAATCCTTGACGAATTCGGTGATATTGTCTTCGCGGTTCGTGTTATCCAGGCGGCTGCGGTCGAGCGCGCGGTCTAAACTCGTGCGAAACGTGTCGCTTTTCGTTTCGACGCGGCGAAGCAGAGTTTCGACCTGCGAATCATTGACGCGGTAAGCCCGCTGATTGGAGGAAACCGGCACCGCTCCGCGCCCGTTCCAATTAACCGCAACGTTATAAGCCGTTGCCAATCGCTGCAAATCGCCCCTTAAAAGCCGCCAATCGCGCTGCACGCGGTCTTGGCGTAGATACGTCCGCATAAAACGGTCAATCTCGGCGGCACGATTGAGCAGATTGTCCACGTCCGCCGCCACCGACGTTCGCCCGTCGAAGCGGGAGCGCAAATCATTGGTCGCCGTTTCAAAATTTTTAATATATTCGTTGACGATTCCTTCGTTATAAGTGCCATCGAAAAAGCTGCGGTCGAGCGCGGTATCGAAACTGCGCCGAAACGTATCGCTGCGCCGTTCGACGCTGCGGATGATATTTTCCACCTGCCGGTCATTCACGCGCCTCGTCTGCCGCTGCTGCGCCTGCGCTTCGTTCGCAGAACCGAAACCGATTCCCAAAAACGCGAGCGCGAAGGCAAGCGTCGCCGCGGCGGTTTTTCTCAAAATTCTTTTCATAAATCCCCCGTTTGTATTCGATAAATTTCTCTCATTCATAATTTTTCTCCCCAATCACTTCAAATTTTAACCGCTTTGCTTCTTGCGGTTCGACAGTGTTCACACCTAAGCGAGGTGAGTGTTACCACTCAAAACATCGGGCGCGGCGTGTGCTAATATGTTGTTTAAAATGAAGATTTGTCAGGCAAATGCGGCGTGATTCGTCATATCCGGCGGAGGCTTTGATGCATCGGCAATTCCGACGAATCAGAAAACCGAATTAAAAAACAAAAGGATTTGTAACTGCCTGCCATTGAACAGTCAAAAAATTTATGGAAGTCGGTCAAATGCTCGGCAACTTCAAACTTTTGGAAGTCCTCGGCAAGGGCGGGCAAGGCGTTGTCTTTAAGGCTCTGGACACGAAACTCGACCGGCTCGTCGCCGTCAAAATTCTTCCGCCTGAATTGAAACTGCGAAAAATAAGCCTCGCGCGTTTCGAACGCGAGGCGAAATTGGCTTCCTCGCTCGACCATCCGAACATCAGCACGATTTACGGTTTTAACGACGACGAAAATTACACCTACATCGTGATGCGCTATGTTGAAGGACAAAACGTGAACCAATTTCTTCTAAATCGTCGTCCTTTAGAACTAAGAAGCGCGCTGACGATTATCGCTCAAGTCGCCGACGCGCTGGTCGCCGCCCACACTAAAGGCATAATTCACCGCGACATAAAAGGCGGAAACATTCTTGTTACTTCGACCGGACTTGTCAAAGTTTTGGATTTCGGTTTAGCCAAGCTGCTCGAACCCGGTGCTAAAAAATCGGACGCGGAAAATTCCGAAGATACGGATTTGAGCGTTGCCGGAATTCCTTACGGCACGCCGTCCTCGTCCGCGCCCGAAATGGCTTTGGGAGAAGCGTCGGATCACCGCGCCGATATTTTTTCGATTGGCGTCGTGCTTTATCAACTGCTCACCGGACAATTTCCTTTCAACGGCAAAACCGTCGGCGAAGTCCGAAATAAAGTCATCAACCATTCGCCCAAAAGCATCGCCGAGATGCGCGGTAAAGATTTGCCGATTCCGCCGCGCTTGCAGGAAATAGTTGACCGGGCTTTGGCGAAAAACCCCGAAGATCGTTTTCAGACGGCAGAGGCGATGCGCGACGAGATTCGCGCCGTTTTAGGCGAAATTGAAGCGGAAACGAATGAAACGGTTTCGAGTTTTCCCGTGTTTCCGCAAACGAGCGAGCCTCGTTTCGCGCGTCGAAACGAGCGTCATTGGCTGTCGAAACATCCGATTATTTTCGGAACGATTGCCGTTTTGGTTTTAGCGGCGGCTTTATCCGCTTTTTTACTGTTTCCGCGCCAGAAACACGAAATTGAATCAATCGCCGTTTTGCCGTTTGTCAATACTTCGGAAGAATTTGAAAGCGACTATTTTGCCGAAGGCGTGACGGAAAGTTTGATTAACAGCTTGGCGGAAATTCCGAATCTTCGGGTGCGCTCGCGCGACACGGTTTATCGTTATCAAGATTCAAACCAAAACTCGCGCGACATCGGACGCGCTCTCAACACTCACGTCATTTTAACCGGCAGAATACGGCAGACCGGCGACGAAGTTTTTATTAATGTCGAGCTGATTGACGCAAAGGACGACACGCATCTGTGGGGCAAGCAGTATCAGGGCGAACTGTCGGAAATCGTCGCGCTGCAAAGAGAAATCACGCGCGATGTCGCCGAAAATCTCGACCGACCGCTCAGCGAAGACGAAGATACAAAACTCGTCAAAAACTACAAAACCAATTCCGACGCATATCAGTTTTATCTGCAAGGTCGTTATTTTTGGAACAAGCGAACGCCCGACACGCTGCTTAAAAGCATCGAGTATTTCGAGCGAGCCGTCGCCGCCGACCCAAATTACGCTCCGGCTTATTCCGGTTTGGCTGATTCGTATTCGCTTTTGAACATCTATAACATCAGCCCGGCGACGGATTTTAATTCCAAAGCGAGAAACGCGGCAAATAGAGCTTTGCAGCTCGACCCGAATCTCGCCGAAGCGCACGCTTCGCTCGGCGCGTTTAATTTTCGCCACGAATGGAATTGGCGCGAAGCGCAAGCCAACTTTGAGCGTAGCATCGCGCTCGACGCCGATTACGCCGCCGCGCATCAAGGGTTTGCCGGTTTGCTTTCCGCCCAAGGCAAGCACGACACGGCTCTGCTCGAAATTCAAAAGGCTTTGGAGCTTGACCCGTTTTCGCTCGCAATCAACGCCGATTACGGGAAATATCTTTATCAAGCCCGCCGCTTTGACGAATCCGCCGCCGCTTATCGCAAAACTCTTGAACTCGAACCGAACTACGCGAGAGCGCGTCTGGAGCTGGGCTATGTTTTAGCGCAGAAAAAAGAATACGAAGCGGCAATTCAGGAAATTAACTGGGCGGCGGCGTTAAGCCCGAACCGCCGCGCGAGCTTAATCGAAAACAAGCCGGATTCGGCGAGTGAAACGGAAACTCTGGAAACCTCACTTTCGATGAACGGCAATGTCAGGGCAATCGCCGCTTTGGGCTACGTCTATGCCGTTTCCGGCGAGCGACGACAGGCTTTGGAGCAAATCGAACTGCTGCAAAAACTGTCTCAAAATCGCTACGTTTCGCCGTATTACGCGGCAATCGTTTATGCCGGATTGAACGAGAAAAACAAAGCTCTCGACGAACTCGAAAAGGCGCGCGAGAAAAGATTCAACGCGCTTGTTTTCCTGCAAGTCGAGCCTATCTTTGCGGATTTACAAAGTGAAATGCGGTTTAAAAGAATCGTAGAAACATTGAATTTACCGACAAATCTAACTTTTAAGGAATAAATGTTCACTCTCGAATCTGTCCTAACTGCCAAAAATTTAACAGCTAACCAGGCAGTAGTTAATTTTGAAAAACGATTGTCGGCTCGGGGTGATTTTGCGCGAAAAGAATTTACGGATAAACTGAGCCTGCTTGACAACGATAAATTTAATTGCGGCTGCGGGTAAAAATATGTCGAAGCGTTTATTAATAGTTGACGACGAACCGAATCTGTTGCGGGCGGTTGCCGCCGTTTTACGCGACGGAGGCTTTGATGTAACCACTGCCCGGAACGGACGCGAGGCTCTCGTTCTCGTCGCCCAAAGCGCGCCGGATTTAATCGTCTCGGATGTGCGGATGCCGGGAATGGACGGTTTTGCTCTGGCGCGAAGATTACGCGCTGCGCCGAATTACGCTTTGATTCCGATAATTTTTTTGACCGCCAAAGACGAAATCGAAGACCGCGTGGAAGGCTTTCAATCGGGTGTTGACGCTTATTTGACAAAGCCGTTTGAGCCGGACGAACTGGTCGCAATAATTAAAAATATTTTGCAGCGCGTCGAGCGCACGCATTCGACGATTGCGCGGCTCGTCGGCAGCGAAATGCCGGAAGAAACCGTTTTCGTCCGCGACGAAGCGTTGACCGAAGCCGAATGGCGCGTCGCTGAATCGGTCGCTCGCGGCTTGAGCAACAAGGAAATCGCCCTCGAATTAAATTTAAGCATTCGCACGGTTGAAAATCACGTCAGCCGCATTTTAGCCAAAAAGAATTTCTCGAACCGCGTCGAAATCGCTCGCTACATTATTTCCCAAAAAACCGAATAGCGTTTTAATTTGCCTTCCTATTTACCGAATTATTAAGTAAAAACACTCAAGCGAATTAGGTGTTTTCGTTGATTTGCCCGCTCGCTTTTTCTTTTAAAGTCGAAATGGATTTTAAGAGGAGGTTTTTGGAAATGTTAAAAAAAATCAACGTAAATTCAGCGGCGGAAATTACATCGAAAGCGTTTTTCGGTTTGTTTGTGTTTTTCGTATTAATCGTTCCCGCGTTCGGGCAAAATGCAGAAAACGCGCAGACGGCGACGGTTCAAATTGCCGAGGAAAAAAGCGAAAAGGCAGTTTTAGCGCCAGTTTTGACCGATTATAAAGGAATAAAAATCGGTACGACCGCCGAAGAAGTGCGCGAAAAATTGGGCAAGGCGAAAATTGACGACAAGGACGGATTTTTTTACGATTCGGACGATGAAATGATACAAATTCGGCTCGATGCCGACAAAAAAGTACGCCTTGTTTCGGTAACTTACCTGAACGAAAACAAAAGCGCGCCGAAATACGCTGATGTTTTCGGCTCGGAAATTCCGGTTGCGGAAAGGCCCGACGGCTCAATATATAATCTCGTCCAGTATCCTGAAGCCGGTTACTGGGTGGCGTATTCGCGCACCGCCGGAGAAAAACCGACGGTCACGGTAACGATGCAGAAATTATGACGCGCCCGGTAATTTGTCCGGCTTTTTCTGAGAAGCGTCGAAATTCGAGTAATATTTTCGGCGCGAAATTTCAGCGACTGCGGCTTGAAGTAAAATTATCTTTGGCGGATGCTCGAATTTATGAGATTTCAAATGCTTTCGATTCGCGCCCGACTGCTGTGCCTCGCGCTCGGTTTGCTGATTCCGCTCGTTTTAGCCGGATTTTTTAATCTTTGGGGATTTTGGAAAGCGAGCCGAACGCAAATTGACGAATCCTTGAAGCGGCAGGCGGAACTGGCGGCGACGGCGTTCGAGCAGCGGATTCTGGCTTACCGGCAGACGCTCGAAGCGATTTCAATTCTGGCGAGCAATAACGAAAGCCGTCTCGCGCTTCAGGATTATCTCGATTCAATCGTCAAAACCCGCCCGAACTGGCTCGACATTCAAATCATCAATCAAAACGGCGAAGTCGTGTTATCGCAATCGAAGAAAAACTTTAATTTATCGGCAATTTCCGTTCAAGACCTCGAACGGGAAGCGGAGCGGGAAAATTCCTTCGTCATCTCGACCGAACAAACTGCGGGCGATAATCTGCGGATTTTATCGCTCGCGCTGCCGACTGGAGACGGCAATTTCGTCGTCGCGCGGATTGACGGCGCGAGCGTGAGCGATGTCTTTAAAAAACTCGAATTTCCCGAAGACAACATTCTCGCCGTTTTCGACAAAAATAACCGCCTGCTTTACCGCAGCCGCGTTTCCCCGGAACAAATGTCGCTCGATGTCGGCGAAACTCCGCTGCTCGCGGCTTTAAATGAAAAACGGGAGGAGGCGATTGAAATCGAAAGCCCTTATGACAAAATCCGGCGCGTTTACGGATTGGCGCGCGTCGAGGCGGTCAACGCGGTCGTCATCGTCGGCACGCCGAGCCAGAAACTTTACGAGCCGGCGCAGCGGCAATTCATCCGGCAAATGCTGTTCGGCTTGCTCGTCGCGGCGCTGGCGATTGCGGCGGCATACTATCTGGCGCGAAGCATCACGCGCCCGCTCGGAATTTTAACCGCAGCGGCGCGAGATTTCGGCGCGGGCGACTTGACGGCGCGCGCCGGAATCGAGGGCGACGGCTCAATCGGCGAATTGGGAACGACTTTTAATCAGATGGCAGAAGAAATAGCGCATCGAGAAGAAGAACTAAAAGCGCTCGACCGTTTGAAATCCGAATTCGTTTCAAGCGTCTCGCACGAATTACGCACGCCGCTGACGACGATAAAAACTCTAACGCGCGTTTTGCAGACGAATAAAATTTCCCAGCCTGAGCGCGAAGAATTCTTGAAAACCATCGCCTTGGAATGCGACCGCCAGATTGATTTCGTCCAAACTCTGCTCGATTTGTCGCGCATCGAATCCGGCGCGTATAAAATCTCGCTTCGTCCGGCTGATGTCGCCGGAATTTTAGCCGAAACCGTTGAAGCGCACCGGCGCGCGGCTGATTCGCGCCGATTAAATCTCAAATTCATACCGCCGCCGAGCGATTTGCCGCTCGCTTTAACTGACGCCGGAGCGCTGCGAAGAATCGTCTCAAGTCTGATTGAAAACGCGATGAAATACACGCCCGAAAACCGCAAAATCACGGTTTCCGCTGAAAATAAAGGCGAGCGAATCGCCGTCCAAATCATTGACAACGGGTGCGGCATCCGGGCGGAAGATTTGCCGCGCATTTTTGAAAAGTTCTATCGCGGACAGCCGCTCTCGTTGCCGCGAGCGGCGGAGACGGGCGGAAAATTTTACCGCGAAACCGAATGCGATGCGGCGAGTGAGGCTGCCGGTGTCGGTTTGGGACTTTACCTCGTTCATAATTTAGTCGAACAAACGGGCGGCGAAATCGTCGCTGAAAGTCCGGTGACGGGAAAGCAAAGCGGAACAAAATTTACGGTTTTCCTGCCGGTTTTTTTGAGCGGCGTCAGCCCGGATAAATAACTCTTGATATGGATTTTTTAATCGAAGCATTTTCGTTTGACTGGCGGCAGACGCTCGTTGATTTTCTGCGCGTCGGGCTGGCGTTCGCTTTCGCCGTTCCGATTGGCTGGGAACGCCACAAATCCGAACGAAACTTAGGGTTGCGGACATTTCCGATTGTGGCGATTGGAGCGTGCGGTTTTATGCTGATCGCTAAAAACGTGCCGGGCGCGAACGCTGAAACGCAGGCTCGTCTGCTGCAAGGATTAATCGGCGGCATCGGTTTTATCGGCGGCGGCGCGATTTTGAAAGAAGGCGCGAACGTGCGGGGCTTGGCGACCGCCGCGAGCATCTGGGCGACGGGCGCAATCGGCGCGGCAGTCGCTTTTGAACGCGAAGAAATCGCGCTCGTGTTAAGCGCGATTATGTTCGTCGCTCTGCGAACGCTCACGCCGATTGTCGAAAACGACGGCGAAGAAGAATCGAAAAAAGCTCAAAAATCTACCGTTTCGGAAAAAGAGTCTTCGTAATTTACCCGCCCGAAAATCATATCAAGAAACTCATCGGCTCTGCGTAATTACACTCATATCTTTTGAGTGTTGCCACTGATGGAACGGGCGTTCCCGCCGTCTAAAATTGATTTTTAGAGATTACCGAAAAGCATAATCAAGAAGGTTAAAAATGAAGATTAAAAAATATATTCAGTTCGGATTGCTGCCGCTCGCGCTTTTCATCGCCGCGTGTGAGCCGCCGGCAAATTCTACTCAAACAGCAAACAACGCGGCTAATACAAACAGCGCGGCGGCGGAGAATGCCGGACAGCCGACGATTGAAGCCGCGCCTGTTTCAAAAGGGGACGACGATTACCAAATCGTCACGGGCGACGATTTCAAATTAACTGTTCGCGCCGCAGACGCTTCCGAAGTCGAATTGTTTTACCAGCCAGTGACTGCCGATGACCGCGCTTTGAAATTAAAAACTCTGACCGCGCCGACCGATGGAACGAAAGACAATTACGTCGCCGATTTAAAAATCCCCGAAGATTTTAACGGCGAAGTCTGGGCGCGGGTGAAATACCGAAGCGGCGAAACAAAGGAAACCGAACATTTATTGCTGGCAAAAAGGGTCGCGCTTGAAAACGAAGCGAGCCAAACAAATTCAAATCAAAACGCAAATGCGGCAAATTCAAACGCGACCGCCTCAAACCGCCCGCCCGACACGGACGAATCGGCGCGGTCTGACAAATCAACGAACGGACGAATCGAACGTGCCGCTCTCAAAGCGGGCGACGGAAATGTAAAAATTACGGTTAACGTTCCGGCTTTTACGATGACGCTTTGGCAAAACGGCAAAGAGATTAAATCGTATTACGTCGGCGTCGGAAAGAAGGATTTTCCGATTCCGGTCGGAATGCGCTCGGCTGATAAAATTATTTTGAACCCGAACTGGATTCCGCCCGACAGCGAATGGGTGCGAAAATCTTCGGATGTCGAGCCGTATCAGGTAATCCCGGCGGACGATCCAGATAACCCGCTCGGCAAAATAAAAATCCCGCTCGGTCAAGCCTATCTGCTGCACGAAGCGCAAAGCCCTTCGGACATCGGAAATCTCGTCTCGCACGGCTGCGTGCGCGTGCTGCGCGACGATTTATTTGAAATGACACAGATGATTTCAAAGGCGCGAAATCTTTCGATTTCCGGCGATGAAATCGCGGCGGCGCGGAAAAACTCTGAACGGCGCGTGATAAATCTGAACGGCGACGTTCCGGTTGACATCAATTACGATTCGATAATTGTCGAGAACGGCGTTTTGACCGTTTACCCGGACGTTTACGAGAGAAAAACCAACACGGTCGAAAACCTGCGGGCGGAACTCGAAGGCTACGGCGTCGATGTTTCAAAAATTGACGAAAAGACTTTGAAAGAGATGCTCGATAAAACAAGCGGCGACCGCAAATTCGTCGTCGCGCTCGCCGATTTCAAAGCCGGAAACCCGCTTGAAAAAGGCAAAACCGAACCGCTCACGCCGCAGCAGCAGGCAAAAGGCGGCGGCAAAAAGTCGTAGAAACGAATCGCCGGTTTTTGTATTGCCGCTTTAAAGAAATCTCTCCTCGACAAAACGCGCCGTCATTCTTAATCGTTTGAGGGCGCCTTTTTGCTTTCAGTCAATTTTCAATCGATAGGTGAAAATACTTATCAAACTTGAGTGTTTACGCAGATGCCGCTTCAGGTAATAAGTTTCATAATTTAATTAACATAAAAATTATCGGAGAAATGAAAATGAGCGAAAAGAAAACCGAAATGGAAATTGATGTCGAGCGAAGTTACACGCCCGCGCAAACCGCCGACAAACTGCGGCGGATCGCCGACGCGATTGAAGCGGGCAAATCTTTCCGCCTGCAAGTCGGCGGTAATCGTCTGCGCGTGCCGACCGACGGCGCGGTTGAAATCGAGATGCAGACGGACGGCGACGGCGCGGGCGAAATCGAAATCGAAATAAAGTGGAACCGGACGGCGGAAAATCACGGTTGATTTTCCGGCGACGCTCTAACCGGCGCGAAAGGTATTTTTAATATTTCAGTATTTGATACCGAAAAAACGCGGCAAAAGAAAAAAAGGAGGACAAGAAAATGCTTTGGACAATTTTAGGAATGTTACTGGTTTTGTGGCTTTTGGGATTCGTCGCCGAGGTCGCCGGAGGTTTTATACACCTTTTGCTGCTTGTCGCAGCCGTCGTGCTAATCGTAAAACTCGTGTCGGGTCGCCGGGCGGCTTAAATATAAAAAGCGCGGTTCGCGCGTAGAAAGTAAGGAGAACTTATGGTGACGGAGAAAAAAGATTTGCGGGAAGAACCGAGTTTGAAAAACGAAACGGGCGCGGCGAGCGGGAAAAACGAAACGTTAAAGCGCGTCGGCATCGTCGGCGCGATTGCGCTCGTCGCGTTTCTGCTTGGTTTTCTTCCAATGTGGCTTTCTGCCCGAAATTATGCAAACGAGCGCGACGCGGCAATGAAGACTTTGCGACCGAACGTTTTGCAGAACACGTTGGCGACGGCGACGATCAACGCCAGGCGCGGCGAGTTCGAGCAGGCGCGGCAGCAGACGAGCGATTATTTCACCGATTTGCGCGCCGAATACGACCGCGAAGAATCGGCGTTCAGCCCTCCGCAGCGCGAAGCCGTCCAAAAAATTCTTGCGCAGCGCGACGAAACGATCACGCAGCTTGCCAGAGGCGACGCGGCGGCAGTTGACCGCCTGACGGATTTGTATTTCAACTTTATGCAGGCGAAAAATTCGCCCGCGCCTGAGAAAAAATAACAGAGAAGTTTTTAAAGGGTTAAAAACATTACCAGGGAAAAACGGGAGAAATTATTATGAGAAACACAATAAAAAAATGGGCGTTCGGCGGTTTGGCAATTGTTTTAACCGCGTCTTTCAGCGGAACGAGCGTTCCGGCGCAGCAGACGATGGACGCCAAAGAAATGAGAAAACAGCAAAAGGAAGGACGCGAAGAAGTGCGAGAAGCGACCAAGGTTTTCCGCAAAATTATGAGCGTGCCGGACAAAGCGATACCGCTGGAATTGCTTGAAAAAGCCGAAGCCATCGGCGTTTTTCCGAACGTCGTTAAAGCCGGATTCATCCTTGGCGGGCGCGGCGGTGACGGCGTGGTGGCGCGGAGAACGGCAAACGGCTGGTCGGCTCCGGTTTTTTACAACATCGGCGGCGCTAGTTTCGGAGCGCAAATCGGCGCGAAAAAAACCGATTACATAATGCTGTTTATGAACGAAGGCGCCTTGCGCGATCTGCTCGACGACAAGCTGGAATTTGAAGGCGATTTGAGTTTCGCCGCCGGACCGGTCGGGCGCACCGTCGGCGCTGGGACTAATTTAACGGCAGACGCGGGCATTCTGATTTATTCGCGCAGCGAAGGGGCATTCATCGGAGCGTCAATCGGGGGCGCGGTTCTGACCGCCGACAACAGCATTAACGAGGCGTTCTACAAAATGAAAGCCGGCGAAGTTCTGGATAAGCCGGAAAGCGTAAATTTAACCAACGTCTCGGTTGATTTGCGGGGCTTTTCCGATATTGTGAAAATGTATGCCAAGTAGATTAGCCGGAATTGAAACGCATTAGGTCGGGCGCATTGTTTGCGCCCGTTTTTTTAATAATTGCGCGTATCGTTATTTTGTTTTCGAGCGCGAGGTTTAAGAGGCGGTTCGGTCTTTGACGAAAAGCGCGATCTCGACGCGGTTCGAGAAATTCTTTTTGGCTAAAATGTGGCGGATGTGATGCTCGACGGTGCGGACGCTGATGTTGAATTCCAGCGCGATTTCTTTATTGCTCAAACCGCGCGCGACCGCTCCGGCGACGCGCGTTTCGGTTTCGGTCAGCGTTTCGTCGTAAAAACGCTCGTCGGCGCGGTCGGCTTCCGTCTTGCCGACGACGCGGGCGATCTGCGCGTGCGTGCGCTCGACGCGATTCAAAATCGAAGCGATGACGGCGAGCAGCTCGTCCGGCTCGAACGGCTTTGTCAGATAGGCGTCAACGCCGGTGCGAAAGCCTTCGATGCGGTCTTCGGTCGTGTCTTTCGCCGACAGGAAAACAATCGGGATGAGCGCGGTGCTTTGATTTTGACGCAGGCGGCGCGCGAGCGCGTAGCCGTCCATCCCGGGCATCCGAATATCGCTGACAATCAAATCTGGCAGCGTTTGAGCGACGCTGACCAGCGCCTCGTTTCCGCTGCGGGCGGTCGAAACGTCGTAGCCTTCGCCCTTCAAATCGAGCGCGATGGCGCGTAATAATTTCGGTTCGTCGTCAACGACGAGTAATCGCTTGGTCATAATTTCTAATGGCGGAAGCCCGCACAATTTAAAGGCGCAAGCCAATTTGCGGATTTCGCAATGCCGGTTTCAATTAACCGCCGATCCAAAATCTAAAATCCAAAATCGAAACATATTTACTTCGCGCGTGTTTCCGCCAAATCTTCCTTCCAAATCGGCAGGCGCGTCGTAAATTTCGTGCCTTCATCAAGACGGCTTTCGACCGTAATTTTCCCGTTCATTCCTTCGACGAGCGTTTGCGCCAGATTTAATCCGAGACCGATGCCCGGCACTTCTTCCGCACTCGCTTCCGTCGCGCCGCCCGCGTTTTGTCCGCGATAAAATTTGTCGAAAACTCGCGGCAAATCCCCTTCCGCGATGCCGCGCCCGTCGTCTTCGATTTCGATGTTAACTTCGTCGCCCGCGCGTCGTTCGGCGCGAAACGTCACGCGCCCGTCTTCGGGCGTAAATTTTATCGCGTTTTCGGCAATCGCGCACAGAGCGCGGCGCAGAGCGCTGTGATCGGCGCAAACGAAAGGCAAATCCGCCGCGATTTCGACGACGATTTTTTGATTGCGCTGCTCGGCTGCGGCGCGCACGAGTTTCGCGCAGGCGCGGACGACTTCGCCGGCATCGGTTCGTTTGGCTTCGATCTGCACGCCGCTCGCCTTGATGCGCGACAAATCGAGCAGATTCAAAACCAGATCAATCTCGCGGTCGCATTCCGAAGCGATGTCGGCGAGGTATTCGGCGCGTTCCTCGTCCGTCATTTCGCGCCGCTGAAGGACGCGCGTCAAAGTCTTGATCGTCGTCAAAGGCGTACGAAGTTCATGCGACACGGCGGCTAAAAATTCGTCTTTGACGCGGCTTGCGCGTTCGGCTTCGAGCCTGGCTGTTTGTTCCTTGACGAGCAGCACTTCGCGGGCTTCTTCCGCCCGTTTGCGGGCAGCGCTCAGGGACCCGACGATAACGGCTGCGGCGATAAAAACTGTGAGCTGGAGCATATCCCCGCGGTCAATTTGCAGAGAATATCTGGGCGGCAAAAAGACGAACGCGCTGGCGAAAGCCGATAAAAAAGTGGCGAAAAGTCCGACGCCCAACCCGCCGCGCCACGCGCTGATCATCACGGCAAGCAGAAACAAAGGCGAAATGCCCGGCTCGATAAACGGCGAAGCGGCAAACGTCAGCGCGAACGCCGCGCCGACCATCAGGACGGCTATCGAATAACGGCGCGAAACCTCGAATATTTGCGAGCGATCTTTCACTTTTGCAATCAAAAAAATAAATTTAGCGAACGACGAACTAACCGAAAAATCGGTTTTCAAAAACGTCAATCGTCGTGGTGGAAACATAAGTCTAACAAAAAACGATTCGTTGTTCGTAGGTAAAAACGCCTATCGTTTCTAAGTGTCTGCACGGATTCGGCGCGGGCGGCGCAGCGGTTATTCTATCCATTGCTTTAACCGATCACGCGCCGCCCGCGAATTTAATAAATTTTATCTGCGGCAACAATTATGATTTTTATCTGCGGTAACAAAAAATATCTCGGAAAAACCGCCGTCCGCATCGTCCGCGCCCTCGAACGAGATACGGCTGAATACTCTAACAAAGGCGGCTCGATTCGGGAATTCTTGGTTTGGTCGCTTGAAAGGTTGGTTGACCGCATTCCGCTCCGCGAACTCGATGTCAGCCCAAATTTAGCGGATGAAACCATCGCTTTTAATTATTTATGTCTGCTCGACAATTACGAAATCGGAATTTTACACGACACGCGCTCGTCACTGCCGGCAGCGATTGAAAGACGAGCGACAAATCGAAATTAAAGAAATCGTGCCGGTTATTTTCTCTTAAAACAAAAATCAAATCCGAACGGAGGATGCGATTGAAACGATAATGAAGACGGGCGAAATGACCGTTCAACATACCGAACAGGAACAACAAAAGTGCGGCAGATTTTCCTAAACAAATTTATCGAATCGGCGGCGGGCTACGGAGTCGGCGCGGGAAGCGTCGCGGCGGCGCTTTTGCTAACGCTGCTGCTGTGGAATTGGAGTGAGCCACAGGCAACGCCGCTCTTTTTAGCCGCCGTCGCCTTTACCGCTTGGCGATGCGGCAAGTATCCGAGTTTGTTCGCTACGTTTTTAGCCGTTCTCTCGATTGATTACTTTTTTAATCCGCCGCTTTTCACTTTCGAGATAAGCGTGGATAACGCTGTGAGCGCGGCGGTTTTCGCGGCGGCGGCGCTTTTGATTAGCTGGATTGACGGCGAGCGAAAAACCGCTCTGCGCGACCGCGACCGATTATTGACGAGCGAGCGGGAAGCGCGTCGGCGCGCCGAGGAAGCGAATCGCCACAAAGACGTTTTTCTGGCGATGGTCACGCACGAGCTTCGCGCTCCGCTCAACACGATTCTCGGCTGGACGAATTTGCTGGGAAAAGGAACTCTCGACGCAAAGAAAACCCGGCACGCCGTCGCCGTCATCGAGCGCGGCGCGCGGACGCAGGCGCAGCTGGTCGAAGATTTGCTCGACGTTTCGCGCATTAAAACGGGAAAATTTCACATCAACGCTCGTCCAATCGAACTTCGCGACGTCATTGACGCGGCGATCCAGTCGGTTGCGCCGGCAATCGCCTCCAAACGCATTCGTCTGCACCGCGATTTTGACCGAGAAATCGGACCGGTCAGCGGCGACGCGGAGAGATTGCAGCAGGTCGTCTGGAATCTGCTCTCGAACGCCGTCAAATTCACCCGCGAAGAAGGACAAATCGAAATCTGTCTGACGCGCGCCGGAATGCACGCGCGGCTCAAAGTTTACGACGACGGCGCGGGCATTCGCCCCGATTTTTTGCCGTTCGTCTTCGATTCGTTTCGCCAATCGGACGCAACTGATCAGGCGAAACATAAAGGTCTCGGCTTGGGTCTGGCAATCGTCCGCCATCTGGTCGAAGCGCACGGAGGCACAATTTCGGCGACGAGCGCGGGCGAAAATCTGGGCGCCACCTTCACGGTCGAACTGCCCTTGCTTGCCGAAGTTTGTACCAGCGGAGAAATGGAAATTAGAAAAGACTCGAATCTCGAATACGTCTGAAACCGATTTTTCGGCAACCGGCGCGAATAAGAGATTATACCGTCGAAAAACAGGTATCAAAGCCGATGTCGGCAATCTAAATCCGCGTCATTCTTATTATTTCTTTCAAGTTTTGCCTGCTTGATCAAAAAGTTTGATGAATATTCCGAAATCTGAAATACGGCAAGAGGCGGTGAGATACAAGGGGTTGGACGCGCTGCGGGTAGTCGCTTCGTTCGGCATCGTTTTTCTGCACGTCTATGTGGCGGCGGGTTTTCCGAACTCGCTATGGCTGTTTTTGAAATTCCGCGATTTCGCATTGCCTGTAATGGTTATGTCGAGTTTTTTTGTTCTGACCGTTTCTCTGATGAGAAAACCCGACAGCGGTTTCGAAAGCTTTTTCAGCCGCCGATTGAAACGGCTCTGGATACCATTATTCGTTTGGACATTCGTTTATTCTCTGTCTGAGGCGTTTCTTTTTCCCGCGCTGCTCGGCGCAGAGACATCCGGAGGGTTACCTCCAACGGTATTTTTAACCGGCTACCGGCATTTGTGGTTTCTTCAGTTTATATTTGCCGGCTCGTTGATAATTTATCCGTTAATTAAACGAATAACGGGCGAGCAAAGCAGGGCGCGAATAAAACTTCCTATTTTTTGCTTCGGCTTATCAATTCTCTACGGTTTTTTATTTTATTCATTCCTGCAAAACTACACCGATTGGGAAAATCTCAGTCCGGAATTCGATATGAGTCTGCGGATTTTCGTTTCGCAGGCGGGCAATTATATTTTTTATATTCCGGTCGCCGTCGGACTCGCGCTTGGATGCGGCAAAATCAATGAGCTATTTGCCCGCGCCCGATTTCGCCGCCTCTCGCTCGCCATGGTTTTAATCACGATGCTACTTCACGTCGGAACAAACGGTATTCCGCTCACGCGAGAAATTTACGGCATCGCCGTCTTTCTGGCGGCTCTTCAGCCGTGGAAAAAAATTCCCTTTAAAGGCTGGCAGACATTGGCATCGTATTCTTACGGAATTTATATCCTGCATTTTCTTCCGGTTCAAATTTTGTGGCTGGTTGTCGCCTGTAAAAACATAGACCTCGAGGGCGCAACAGTTCTCGGCATTACTATCATCGTTTATCTAGCCAGTGTTGCCGCTGCCGTTCTAATTAGAAAATTGTTTCCCGCCGATTGGCTGATTCCGCTGGTAGCGGTGGCGTCCCGAAAAAGAACGGCAAACTTCTAAAACAAATAAAATTTCTTTCGCCGTGCTGAGCAAAAATACGGGCGAAAATAGGTATAAATACCGATGTGCGCCGGTGATGATGACTTTATAATTGATTTTGTAATTGCAGGGAAGATAGAAAAATAAAATGATTGACCGCAACAGCTTTCATTTGACGATCCAGAGATTTCATCTTTGGAATATGAAATTTCGCTCCTGTTTATGCCTCGTTGCCCCGGCTTTTTAGGTCGCAGCGAAACGCACTTTGGAAAGTGTCCGGGTTTTGAGACTCCCCCGGACACTATTTTTTTGCCGATTTTTTATTTCATAACATAAACCGTGCAAATCAAACGGCGTGGGCGCGAACGACTTCGACTGAGCAGGGCGCGTTTGCCGCCAAGCCTGCCGACACGCTGCCGATTAAAAATCTGTCCAAAATTCCGCGAATGTCGCGCGTGCCGACGAAAATACAGTCGGCGTTCCATTTTTCGGCTTCGACGAGCAACTCGTTACTCGCTTCGCCGACATTTACCGCGGCGGAAACCTTCAAACCGCTTGCCGCCAGTTTTTCCCGCGCTTGGTTATGAAAATCCTGCGTTTTGATAAATTCTTTGAACGGACTAACTGAGTTTTCGCGGAATATGTCGGTCGCTGTCACGAGTTTAACCGCGCTATTCGCCGTCCAATTCCGTTCGGCAATGGCATCGACAATCAAATCCGCGCTTTCCGAATCGTCAATGCCCGCAACGATGCGCCGCGACGCGTCTTTATCAATCGTCGTTTCGCTGCGGGCGATTCTGACCGAACAATCGGCTTCGATGAAGACTTTCTGCGACACGCTGCCGAGAAAAAATCGCCCGATTGCCGAACGATTCTGCGACCCGGTGACGATTAAATCGGCATGCCACGCGGCGGCTTGGCGGATTATCTCGAAAGCGGCATCGCCGCTCAAAATCGTCGTGCCGACTTGCCATTCGGGGAAGTCTGATTTTATCCGCGCGGCGGCTTCGCCCGCCGTTTCTTCCGCTTCGTTTAATGTTCGCTCGGCTTGATTTTGCAGTTGCGCCATCGTCGCCGTCAGCCGGCGCGAAGTCAGCGCCGCTCCCGGAAGACTGGCAATTTCCGTCGGCGGTGTCCAAATACTGGCGACCGTCGCCACCAAAATCTTTGTGTCGGCGGGCAAACCCGCTCTTTTTAATTCTTCCAGAGCCGCTTCCGCGCTCGCTGAGCCGTCATATCCGATTAAAACTTTCATCTTTTTTGCCTTCTTTGTCTGGTAGAAAATCGCCGATTAAAAATGTCGAATTTATTTTCGCGGCGAGTTTCAATACTTTAAATTCTAGATCGAAAAACACCGGTGCGAATCGGCGCGAATACTTAGTTTAGATAGGTGTTTGTACTTAGGTTATGAAGCGGGGCGGGCAAACTTGATATTCGGGGAGTAGGGGAAAACACCTACGATAATTAGGTGTAAATACAGGCGCGGTCGCCCGGCGCTGCGGATTATATTTTTATCAGCCTTTCGGAGGTTAAATGTATGGATGTAAAAACGAATTTCAAACGCAGGAACGCGATTTTATGAAAAATCCGAATACTCTCCCCGCTTTGATGAAAATTCTCTTCGTCTTTTATGCCGTCGCGCTTGCAATCGTCGCTCTAGCGATGTTCGCCGCGCCGCGGTCATCTTCGGAAAAGGCGAGCGGATTTTCGTCTGAAGCGCAAAAGCCGTTTAGCAATCAGCAACCGGCAGCGTCGGCAATTGAGCGTGCCTCAGATGAGGCGAGGCGGCAATTTGTCGGCTACCGGCACGAAGGCGTAAAACGCGGCGAACGATTGCCGAACGGCGCGCGCGATCTGGGCGGCGGCTTGCTCTCGGACGAGGATTACGGCGTCACGCGCTTTCGGAAAGGCAAAAATTATATGCTGTGGCTGGAGAGAATCGTTGAAAGAAACGAAGCGGGCGTGCCGAAGTGGGAAGTTCTCGACGTTTTATCGTTCGGCAAATTAAAGAAAAATCAGGCGTTTTTGTTTTCCCACAGCTCGCCGTGCCGGGATAACGAACGGGAAAATCTCGATTTAATCGTACTGGCGGAAATTGAACCAAAAACGAAAACTTATAAAGTTCTCAAAGCGTGGCAGGCAAACGTCGAAAAAGAAGAATTCGAAAGCGTTTCAATCGAAGAAATCGTCTGCCGGTGAAAATCCGCAACAGCCCGCTGCCGCCGTGGTTTCGGCGTCACCCCAGAATTTTAAATCCCGCCAAACGCGCGGGATTTTTAAGATTAGCCGGGCGATAAAATCCTTTTTCGTGTATCGGCGCGGCATATAAAAACTGCTAAAATCGTTATTTTAAATTGGAAATAAAAACGGAAATAAAATTAAACATCAATAATTATGGGCGTTGTGCAGAGAAAATTAACCCGAACATTCAAACAGTTTTTCGACGACCAGAAGTCGAGCGGCATCGTTTTAATCGTTTGCACCGTCGTTTCTCTGATAATAACCAACTCGCCAATCGGCGAAAATTATCTGAAGCTGTGGCAATTTTACGCAGCCGGTTTAAGCATCGAGCATTGGATCAACGACGGGCTGATGGCGATTTTCTTTCTGCTCATCGGTCTGGAACTCGAACGCGAGCTTTACAAGGGCGAGTTGTCGAATTTCAAAAATGCTCTTCTGCCGATTTTTGCGGCAATCGGCGGCATCGCGCTGCCCGCTGCGATTCATTTCAGCTTGAACGCGGGAACGGAAACGCAAGCCGGAATCGGGATTCCGATGGCGACCGACATTGCCTTCGCTCTTGGCGTTCTCGCCCTTCTCGGCAGCCGCGTTCCCGCTTCATTAAAAGTCTTCCTTACCGCGCTCGCTGTGATGGATGATTTAGGGGCGATTATCGTTATCGCCGTTTTCTACACGGCAACGGTTTCGACCGCGTATCTGTTCGGCGCGATGGTTGTTCTGGGCGTTTTATTTCTGCTCAAAAAAGCCGGTGTAATGTCGCTTATTCCATACCTGATTGGCGGCGCGCTGATGTGGTTTTTGATGTTAAAGTCGGGCGTTCACGCTACGATTGCCGGTGTTTTAACGGCTTTTACGATTCCTTTTACGCCCGTCGCGGACGACGAGACCTCGCCGTCTTATCGGCTCGAACATTTTCTGCACAAGCCCGTCGCCTTTGTGATTCTGCCGATTTTCGCCCTTTGCAATACGGGCATCGTCATCGGCGCGGATGCTCTGCAAACGCTGACGAATCCGAACGAAATCGGCATCCTCGGCGGTCTGATTATCGGAAAACCAATCGGCATTACGCTTTTGAGTTTCGCCGCCATATCTTTAGGCATTTCGCGCCTGCCGCTCGATTTAAGCTGGCGGCATGTTTTCGGCGCGGGGCTTTTGGGCGGCATCGGTTTTACGATGTCAATCTTCATTACGAATCTCGCGTTTGTCGGCAACGCGGCGGAAATTAACGGCTCGAAAATGGCGATTCTGCTTGCTTCACTCGTCGCCGGAACAACGGGTTTCTTATGGCTCAAACTTTTAAGCCGACCGACGGCGGACGACACGGACGCAGACACGATGGATTACGATATGACCGAAGTATAAACGCTTTTATTTAGTCGAGAGGGCGGCTTCGGGAAAGGATTTTGCCGGCGCTTAATGCGGAAGGGAATTATGGACTCGAAAAAGGCTTCAAGACGCATTGCCCGAATTTAACCGCGAGAACCGTGACGATTCCGACCGGCTTGCATTATTTTGACGGCAAGCTGAACCGCAGCCAGAGCAAACTGCGCTCGACTATCCAAATTTGCGAAATTCACGAAAGCCGCCTGTTAGACGACTTTAAAAATTTGTTCGATAAAACCTAAACGAAGCTTCGGCGTTTTTTTTAAGGCATTTGCGCGAAAGTCAAACCGGGCGGCGATTGAAACGGCGCGGCGTTATCAACCGCTTTCGCGCATCCTAACGGTATGAAAATTTCAACTCTCGCGTCAGGGACGGACTTCGGACAATCGAAAAAACATCGTCGCGCCCGCGTTTTATTTTTTATATTCGGTCTTATTTTTTCAACTTTTTCGATTGCTTCGACATCTTTCGTCCGCGCTCAGGAAACAATTCAGCCCCCTGAAAATAATCCGAAGAAACGCCCGAAAATCGGACTCGTGTTGAGCGGCGGCGGAGCGCGCGGCTTTGCGCACATCGGCGTGATTCGCGTTTTGGAAGAAAATAAAATTCCGGTCGATTACATTGCCGGCGCGAGTATGGGCGGTTTAGTCGGAGCGTTGTATGCGACGGGCAGAACGCCCGACGAAATGGAACGGTTAATCGAAACGCTCGATTGGAACACGCTTTTAAGCGGGAAAACGGCTTTTGACGCGCTTTCCTACCGGCGTAAGGAAGACCGGCGCAATCTGCCCAGCGCGATCAATTTCGGCGGACGAGGCAGGCGTTTGAATCTGCCGGGCAGCCTGAATCCGGGACACGAAATCGGTCTGGTGCTTGACCGCCTGATGCTTTCCTACGGCGACAAAACCGACTTTGATAATTTGCCGATTCCGTTTCGCGCCGTAGCGACCGATCTGGTCAACGCCGAAACCGTTGTTTTGAAAGACGGCTCGCTCGCGCAGGCACTGCGGGCGACGATGGCGATTCCGGGCGTTTTCGCGCCCGTCGAATTAAACGGGAAAATCTTAGCCGACGGCGGCATTTTAAATAACATTCCGACCGATGTCGCCAAACAGATGGGTGCGGATATCATCATCGTCGTCAACATCGAAACGCAACTCGGCGACCGCAGCGCGCTGCAAAATTTGGTCGGCATTTTAGGACAGACTTTTTACGTCGCCACCATCGAAAATTCGCGACGCAGCTTGCGGCAGGCGGATTTTATCATCGCGCCGGATTTGAAAAATTACACGACTTTCGATTTCACGGCAGGCGAAAAAATCGTCGAACTCGGCTACGCGGGCGCGCAGGCGAAAATCGCTCTGCTCAAAAGCCTCGCGCTCGACGATGCCGCGTGGCAAACACATCTCGCCGAACGTCGCGCCAAAATGCGTCCCGACATAAAAGTCGTTCCCGAATTTCTGGCGATTGAAGGCACGACGGACGAGGGCGCGAAAAATAAAATCGAACGCGAGATCAAAGGCAGATACGAAAACAAAACGCTCGACAAGGCGGCTTTGGAAACGGAATTGACGCGCCTGACCGGAACCGAAAGATTCGACAACATCGGTTACGGAACGACCCGCCGCGACGAGAAAACCGGGCTACTTATTCGCGTTTACGACCCGATTGAGCGAACCAGCAGAAACACGATTTTGCAGGTCGGCGCCGATGTCAACAATTCGGAAACCGATGACGTAAATTTCAACGCCCGCGCCCGCCTGACGCTTTTCGATGTCGGCGGCGCGGGCAACGAATGGCGCAATGATTTCAGCATCGGCTCGCGCTCTCTCCTGGCGACGGAATTTTATCGCCCGTTCGGACGCGGTAAATTTTTCGCCGCGCCGCACGCTTTTTACGAAGACCGCAAAGTCAATTTTTATGAAGACGGCGACCGGCTCGCCGAGTTTTCGTTTCGGACGGCGCAGGCGGGAATTGATTTCGGCTACGCGACGAGCCGCAGCAGCGAACTGCGTTTCGGGCTTTCAATCGGACACCAGAAAGCGGAGAGGCGCATCGGCAGCCCTTCGTTTTCGGATTTGAGCGGGCGCGTCAGCCTCGCGTCTCTGCGCTGGAACTACGACACGAGAAACAACTCGCAAATCCCGACGCGCGGCGTCGAAACCAGAAATTCGCTGAGTTATTATTTCGACGCTCCCGGCGCGGCTGAAAATTTCGCGCAAGCCGAATCGAGAATCAACGCTTTTCATTCGCCCGCCGAGAAAACAATCGTCTTCGGATTCGGCGCGGGCGGCACGACGTTCGGCAAACCCGCGCCGCTTTTTCAGCAGTTCGCCGTCGGCGGCTTGTTCAGCGTCGGCGGATACGGGACGGGCGAGTTTCGCGGCGGCAATTACATCAACGGCGGCTTCGGCGCGTTGCGCGAAACATTCGCCGCGCCGCCCTACATCGGCGGAAAATTATACCTCGGCGGCTGGTATGAAGCGGGCAGCGCGTTTGAAAATTTCAGCCGGGCGCAATATCGCCAGAGCGTTACATTCGGCAGTTTACTCGAAACGCGCATCGGACCGATTTTCGTCGGCGGCAGCTTTGCGAGAGGCGGACGTAGGAAAATCTATTTCTCGCTCGGACGATTCTTTTAGTTTTCGGACGTCACCAAATTGAATTTGCCGACCGGAATGCTCGATTATGAACTTTGAGATAATTTTCGTTTTCGCCGTTCTCGCGCTCGCCATCTACTTGTTCGTCACGGAAAAACTGCCGGTTGATTTAGTCGCGCTGCTCGTGATGGCTCTGCTTCTGGTGAGCGGCGTCATTTCGCCCGCCGAAGGCTTGTCGGGTTTCAGCAACACGGCGACGATTACGGTCGGGGCGATGTTCGTTTTGAGCGCGGGACTTTTTAAAACCGGCGCGGTTAATTTTCTCGGCGCGTTCGTCAATCGGATTTTCAAAAAGAATTTCTAGACGACGATGCTCGTCGTGATGTGTGTGGTTGGGTTTTTGTCGGCGTTTATCAAGTTAACAGTTACAAAATCAAACCTGTATTTTGTGATATTCTGAATTGGGAGAACTGGCATGCAAAATAACGAAATCGCTGAACAAGCAGCAGTAGCCGCCGCTGAAAACTGGCTGGCTTTGATTGATAATGACAAGACAAGCGAAAGCTGGAATCAATCCGCTTCATTATTCAAAGCCGCTGTTTCACCTGAACAATGGAAAGCCTCTTTAGAAGCCGCTCAAGTCCCAATCGGAAAAGCGGTCTCACGCGAGTTGAAATCTAAACAATACGCCGAGGAATTACCCGGCGCGCCTGACGGAGAATATGTTGTAATTGAATATGAAACCTCGTTTGAGAAGAAAAGAAACGGCACTGAAACAATTACGCCGATGAAAGACACCGATGGCGAGTGGCGCGTCGCAGGCTACTTCGTTAAATGAACTCATCCAAACGAGCTTAACCGAAGCGCCTTAAAAAACGACCGGATAGTATTTCCGAATTTTTATTGTTTTAACTTGACGGCAGTTCCATACGCGAGGATTTCAGAAGAGCCGCTCATAATCGAACTCGTTGTAAAACGCAGATTGACAACCGCGTCAGCCTCAAGTTTCAAAGCCTCTTCAACCAGTCGGCTGATGGCTATGTGTCGGGCTTCGGTCAGCATTTCGGTGTAGCCCTTTATCTCGCCGCCGACAAGTGTTTTTAAACCTGCCATCATGTCTCTTCCGACATGCTTTGATTGGACGACATTTCCCGTAACCACGCCGAGTATTTCTTCTATTTCTCGTCCCGGCACGTCAGGCGTGTTTGTATAAATCATCTTTTTTCTCGTCATAAATTTTATCCTCCGCCGATAAATATAAATTTTACAGCATTTTTATTTAACATAAGTTTAGAACTATTTGTAATGACTTCCGGAAAATCTTTTGATCATCAACGCAAGCAGCAAAATACTGTGAGCGAATCCGGTTAACATATAAACCGCAAAATTTCCGCCTTCGATTAAAGAATTTAATCCCTGATACGCCCAGAAGGGCGGAAAAATTGCGAAAACAAAGGAAAATGAAGCCGGGACAAAGAAAGCGAGAACGGGGAGGAAAAGCGGCAGATTGAAAAGTTTCTGCCAGGTCATTGCTTCGATTTTGTTTTTGGCTGCTGTTGCGACGAAAAGAGTCATCAAAGGCGAGACAAGTCCGGCGAGCGTTGAATAAACAAGAATTGAAACCAGAGGCAAATTGTAAAAAGGTTCGGCTAGAAGAAGCAAAACGGTCGACAGTGTCGCTGACAGAAAAGGCGGAATTAAACGAAAAACGACAAACCAAAATTTGGAAATTGGCAAAATCCCGTAAACTTTTGCCACCTGCGTATCTTTTTCATCAACTAAAACCATCGAATAAATAAACCCGAAAGCGATCGAACCCTGCATTGTCGCCAGCATTAAAATGATGTGTATGTAGTCCTGCGCGACCGGATAAATTCCATCAATAAACGGAACGGCGTAGCGAATGACAACGAGATTTAAGAGCGGCAGGAAAATGAAAATTTTTAGGGAGTTGTCCCTAAAAACGAGTCTGAAATCATTAACGGCGATTTTTAAGAGCTTCTTCATAATTTCAGGTTTTGACAATCCTCGCCATAAAAATTCGATAAACAAACCAATAAAGCAAGGGTGTCCAAAAGATAATTGAAAAATAGCCGAAAATTATTTCCCCGAAATTCGGCGCGTCCGAGTAAGAATTGACCATTAAATTCAAACCGCCCTGCAGTGGGAAAAGTTTCAAACAACTCAAATCCGCCAGTTCAAAATAATTGAGCAGCGGCAGACTCATAAAAATCAAAAGCGGAACGGCGCGCAGAAGGAAATGCAGAATTTCGGTCGTATAGCTGACGACGAAAATTCCCATTAACGAAAATAAAACGCAGGTCGAAAATGCTCCGATTGAAAAATGCAAAAAGTTAAACGCAGTTCCGTAAGCGGTCAAAACCATCGCCAGAGCGCCGGAAAAACCGATTGTCGAAAGCGCGACGATCCGGGAAATGAGATAAACGTGGTAATCGAGCGGCGTGACGAACAACGCGGGCAGAACTTCCTGATCTTTTTCTAAAATTATGGAAATGCCGATGAATACAAAACCGACGAGCGCCGGATCGTTGTAGATTAAAAGCGTGATGAATTTTTCGACATTCGCGAAATC
>CADCUR010000095.1 GCA_902805935.1 uncultured Pyrinomonadaceae bacterium | reverse complement strand
AGAGTTGATTGCCGAACTTGAACGCAACGGATTTACCAATCGCGGCGGAAAAGGAAGCCATCGAAATTACGAACATATTTTAGGCATCAGAGTTACAGTATCTGGAAAACTTGGCGACGATGCGCGAAAATACCAAGAAAAGATTGTGAGAGACGCAATCAGAAAGGTGAAATAAAATGAGAAGTCCTGCGGATGTTTATGAAAAAATCGTTTATTGGAGCGATGAAGACAATTGTTTTATCGGAATGTGTCCTGAACTTTCTTACGGCGGCGTTCACGGAGATGATGCGGTTGAAGTTTTCAAAGAACTTTGTGAAGCCGTTGATGAGTGGGTAGAGATTTTCAAAGAAGATGGAAAACCTTTGCCCGAACCTAAAAGAGCCGTTTTAGAAGCCGCTTAAGTCAAATGACCAATTCGAGAAAAGAAAAACCTTATGCTTTTGTAAGTCCTATTAACTGGTATATAGCCGGAATTATGATTAGATTTGAGGGTAATGGTGAAAATCAAAGCAACTCTAACCGTCGTTGTCTGGCTTGGGAAAATCAACATTTAATCAAAGCGAAAAATCCTGATGAAGCATACAAGAAAGCACTTAAGATAGGTAAGGAATCCGAAGATGAATATGTTAATACTGACGGCGAGAATGTAAAATGGGTTTTTGAAGGGTTGACAACATTAATTGCTTTGTATGAAGACCTAGAAGACGGAGCAGAAATAATTTGGATTGAACACGAAAATAAAGCAGTCAAAACGATAAAAGGTTGGATTAAGTCAAAAGAAAACTTAGAGGTTTTCCAAAAAGATTAAAATAAAATTATGCAAACACAAAGAACAACAGACGAGTTTAAAAACGAACCGTTCACCGATTATTCAAAACCGGAAAACGCCGACGCGATGCGGCAGGCGATTGAACAGGTCAAAAGCGAACTTGGGAGAGATTATGCGGTAATCGTCAACGGCGAAAAAATCGAACTGGACAAGAAATTTGAAAGTTTCAATCCGGCTGAGAAATCGCAAGTCATCGGCAGATTTTCCGATGCCGACGCGGACGCCGAAACTTTGGTGAATCGGGCGATTGACGCGGCGACCGAAGCGTTTAAGAGTTGGCGCAACGTGCGAGCCGAAGAACGCGCCGATTATCTTTTTCGCGCGGCGCAGATTATTCGGGAAAGAAAACATTATTACAGCGCTTGGATGGTTTTTGAAGTCGGTAAAACATGGGCGGAAGCCGACGGCGACACGGCGGAAGCGATTGATTTTTTGGAGTTTTACGGGCGCGAGATGATTCGTTACGCCCAAAAACAGCCGATAACGCAAATCGCGGGCGAAGACAACCGGCTCGAATATATTCCTTTGGGCGTCGGCGCGATTATTCCGCCTTGGAATTTTCCGCTGGCGATTATGTGCGGAATGACGATGGCGGCGGTCGTCTGCGGCAATACGACTGTTTTAAAGCCTTCGCCCGACGCGCCGACGATTGCTTATAAGTTTATGGAAATTTTAGACGAAATCGGCTTGCCGAAAGGCGTGGTCAATTTCATCGCCGGCAGCGGAACAAAAGTCGGCGAACTGCTCGTTCAAAGTCCGAAGATTCGTTTTATTTCTTTCACGGGTTCGAAAGCCGTCGGCTTACACATTTACGAAGAAGCGGCGAAAACGCGCGAAGGTCAGCGTTGGATGAAAAGAGTCGTTGCGGAAATGGGCGGCAAAGACGCGATCATCGTTGATGCAGAAGCCGATTTGGACGCGGCGGCGACCGGCGTCGTGCAGGCGGCGTTCGGTTTTCAGGGTCAGAAATGTTCGGCGTGTTCGCGTCTGATTGTTGACGAATCGGTTCACGATGAACTGCTCGAAAAAGTCGTCGCGCTGACAAAGGAACTGAAAATCGGCTCGCCGACCGAAGCGGAGACGAATATGACCGCCGTTATCAATCAAAAATCTTTCGACAATGCTCTAAAGGCGATAACTAAAGGTCAGGATGAAGGCGGGAAATTAATTGTCGGCGGTGTCGGCGACAGTTCACAGGGATTTTACATCGAGCCGACTATTATTGATGAAGTCAAAGAGAAATCAACCGTCGAGCAGGAAGAAATTTTCGCTCCCGTCTTGGCGGTTATCAAAGCCAAGGATTTCGACCACGCGCTGGAAATCGCTAATGATACGCAGTACGGTTTGACCGGCGCGGTTTATTCAAAGAACGAAGAAAAACTTGAGAAAGCCCGCAACGAATTTCACGTCGGCAATCTCTATTTCAACCGCAAATGCACGGGCGCGCTCGTCGGCGCGCACCCGTTCGGCGGCTTTAATATGAGCGGCACCGATTCAAAAGCGGGCGGGCGCGAATATCTTTTGCAATTTATGCAAGGGAAATTGGTCTCTGAGAAAGTCGGCGCGACGAAAAGCGAGAGTAAAGAAGTTTTGAATGCGGGCGACACGAGCGCGAAAGCGTTCTAAAAATTTCAAAAGCTATTTACGAACAAGGGAGATTATTTTATGAAAAACTACACGAAACCGTCTGACGAAGAACTGCGGCAGAGATTAACGCCGATGCAATACGAAGTTACCCAAAATGAAGGAACGGAACCGCCGCACCGGAACGAGTATTGGGACAACACGGAAGAAGGACTTTACGTTGACATCGTTTCGGGCGAGCCGCTGTTCAGTTCAAACGAGAAATTCGATTCGAGTTGCGGTTGGGCGAGTTTCGACCGACCGCTAGTAGCGGAGAATTTCACCGAACGCACTGATAATAAATTCGGAATGCGGCGCGTGGAAGTTCGCTCGAAGCACGCCGATTCGCATCTCGGACATATTTTTAACGACGGTCCGACCGAAACCGGAATGCGTTATTGTATGAACTCGGCGGCGATGCGTTTTATTCCCGCTAATAAATTGGAAGAAGAAGGCTACGGCGAATTCGCGCATCTTTTTCAAGATAAAAAATAACCGTCGGAAAGTTTTTGCCCGCGCAATACACACGCATATACGAAAATAAATAAATTTTTCGTATGTGTTGTGAATTTCGCGGGCAAAATTTTTTAGATTGTTTTGCCAGCTTTTAAAGAAAAATCAATTTGTATGAAAAACCGAATTGTCAGAAACAAATATCTTTTCATTTTTTTAGCGTTGAGCGCGTTTGTTTATTTTCTATCGCAGCCTGCGAAATCGAATCTGCAAACCGCGCCGGTTAATCAGCCGAAGGATTTATCCGCGCCGTTTCCGGTCAAGCGCGCCGAATCGCCTGAAAAGTGGCGGCGCGACGGCGAGGCGTTCGTCGAGCGGGCGAAAAACAAAAAATCATTCGGCTCGCGCGCTAAAAACGTGATTCTGTTTGTCGGCGACGGAATGGGAATCACGACTTTGACGGCAGCACGCATTCTCGAAGGTCAACTGCGCGGCGAAAGCGGCGAGGAAAATCAATTGAGCTTTGAAGAATTTCCGTCAGTCGCTTTATCAAAAACCTACAGCGTCAACCAGCAGACTTCGGATTCTGCGCCGACGATGACGGCGATCATCGCGGGCGTGAAAACCGACGAGGGAATTTTGTCGGTCAATCAGTCGGTTGTTCGGCAAGATTGGCGAACCGTCAAAGGCAACGAAACGAAAACGCTGCTCGAAATGGCGGAAGAGCGCGGACTGGCAACCGGCGTGGTAACGACCGCGCGGCTAACGCACGCGACGCCGGGCGCGTGTTACGCGCATACGGCTGACCGCGATTGGGAATCGGACGCGAATCTTTCCGCCGATGCACGGCAGAATAATTTCCCCGACATCGCCCGGCAGTTAATCGAATTTTCCGCAGGCGACGGCTTGGAAGTCGCGCTCGGCGGCGGGCGCAGCAAATTTATCTCCGCCCAGGCGAGCGACCCGGAATATGCCGACCGCACGGGCGAAAGATTGGACGATCGCGATTTGCCGTCGGAATGGACGACGAAATACCAAAACTCAAACTACGTCTGGAATAAACGACAGTTCGACGCGATTGACACGAAAAAAACAAAACATCTGTTGGGGCTTTTTGAAACTTCGCATCTCAAATACGAACACGACCGCAAAAACGATAAATCGGGCGAGCCGTCTTTAAGCGAGATGACGAGCAAAGCGATTGACATCATTTCAAACAATAAAAAAGGTTATTTTCTGATGGTCGAAGCCGGGCGCATTGACCACGCGCATCACGACGGCAATGCTTTTCGCGCCCTGACCGACACGATTGAACTGTCGAACGCCGTCCGCACCGCGCTTTCAAAAGTAAACTTAAATGAAACTTTAATCGTCGTTACCGCCGACCACAGCCATACTTTTACGATGGCTGGTTATCCGGTTCGCGGCAATAATATTTTGGGGCTGGTACGCGAAGTTGACAACAACGGAATGATCGAGGAAAAACCGAAGGGCGATACGAATAAAATGCCTTTTACAACGCTCGGTTACGCTAACGGCAAAGGTTACGTTGGCGGCGCGGCGCGAACGCTTCTGACACAGGAATCGGTTTTAGATCCAGACTACATACAGGAAGCCGCCGTTCCTTTGAACAATGAGACGCACGGCGGTGAAGATGTCGGAATTTTTGCGACCGGAGCGGGGTCGCAACTGATTCACGGCGTGATGGAAGAAAACTGGATTTTTTACGCGATGCGTGAAGCCTTGCAGCTTAAAGGTAAAATGTAAATATGTATCAACCGTCTGACTTCTTGTAATATAATTAAACGGCGAAATCTGCGAAAGAAGATTTTCCGACCGGCACAAATCCAGCGTAAATTACTATTTTGAAAATAAGAAAATATGAAAAAAAATCCCGTTGCAAGAATTTCATCCGTTTGTTTGATCATTTTGATTTCAATCGCCGCTGCCGCCGCGCAGAAAAAGCGTTCGACCGCGCAGCCGAAAGCGAAACCGATTGTTTTCGCCGTGCTGAACGACGGCACTACGCTGGAACCAATTGGCGAAATTGATAAAGGCAAACTTACGGCGACGGCGAACGGCGGCGACGAACCGAAAACGCTGACGGCTTTTACGAACACTTATTACAAACCGAAAACCGTCTATCATCTGATTTTCGGTGCGGCGAAAAACGGCACGGCGACTGTTGTCAGTTCCAGCTCTGAATCCGATTGTGCGAAAAATATGGCGACCGTCA
The DNA here is from genome assembly GCA_902805935.1 of uncultured Pyrinomonadaceae bacterium. Taxonomy (GTDB): domain Bacteria; phylum Acidobacteriota; class Blastocatellia; order Pyrinomonadales; family Pyrinomonadaceae. The sequence goes on along the minus strand of CADCUR010000095.1, from coordinate 1,154 downwards.
CGGCGCAGTCCGCCAAAGCCAAATTAAAAGGTTACGTGATGGCGCTGGCGACCAGCGAAACGCCCGCGAAAGCCGCTTCCGGCGTGCGCCGTCTGCCGGCGCCGACCGAACGCGCGGAAATCGAAACGCTCGTCCGCGCCGAATTGACCAAACAAGGCGTTTCGGCAAACGCCATCAAAAATTTGAAGTATTACAATCTGACCGCGCTCGACATTGACGCGGACGGCGCGGCGGAAATGGTCGGTTCATTCTGGACGGAAACTTCCGCCAAAGAAAGAAATTTGTTGTTTTTCATCGCCGAAAAGGACGACGGCAAATATAAATTCGGCTACAGCGATTACAAAAAAGTCACGTCCGACGATGTAATGAGCGGCGATTTAAAGGATTTAGACGAACTCGGCGGCGAACTGCTGCTCGACGCGCTCGAATATAACGGGGACGCAACCGCCGAAATTTTCACCATCAACAAGGCTTTTGAAGGAAATAATTTTCAAGTTTACAGCCGACAAAGCGGAAAATGGACGAAGGTTTTTGAAGGTTATAATTACCACTGTGCCTATTAAAATTCTGTTGGATTCAAAGTCGCCATCTCCTTTTGCTGTGGTGTTAATTATGTTTAACGTATGCAAATTCTAATCTTTAAAAATAATCAACAGTTTGGACCTTGTTCACCTCAACAGATTCAGCAAATGCTAACTGTTGGTCAACTCAACGGCAACGATTTAGTTTGGTACGAAGGTTTAAGTGAATGGACAACTCTAAACAAAATCAATTTTCAAAACCAAAATCAACAATTACCTTCGGGTGAGATTATGAGCGTTCATGGCAAGAACGGGAGCGTTACTCTTTACAACAACAAAATTCGCATCAGTCATAGTGGGTTTCACGCTTTAACTCAAGGTTTGCGTGGTGAAAAGGAAATTTTATTGCGTTCAATAACTTCAATCCAATTCAAACCATCAGGGCTAACCGTTGGTTATATTCAGTTTTCGTTTAGTGGCGGAAGTGAGAGTAAGGGCGGGACGATGAAAGCCATTAAGGACGAAAACACAGTTACTTTTACAGGAAGTAAGCAAGAGTCCGCGTTTAGACAATTAAAGCAAGCGATTGAACAGCTACAAATGCAACAAGAATCACAAAATGCTCAAGCAACT
>CADCUR010000094.1 GCA_902805935.1 uncultured Pyrinomonadaceae bacterium | reverse complement strand
AGTTCCCGAAAATCAATCATCCGGCAGCCATTTTCGGTTTCTTCTTCGGTCGGCGCGGCTGTAACCATTCGAGTCGGCGAGAGCGTGAACGAGCGTAGTTTGTTGTAAAGACCGATCAGAACCGAGCCGTGCGTTTGCGGAGGGCTGCGGCGGAAGGCGAAAAACGCTTGTTTTGCGAAAAAACTCGGAGAAGTTTCGAGCGCGGAGGCGAATGCGTCTTCTTTCCCGCCAAGCCCGATCAGAAAATCGGCGGCGAAAGCCGGAATCGCTTTTTCCTCATAAACAAATGCGAGATGCAAAAGTATCGCGGTCAGGGCGAGCTGTTCGGCTTCGCCCCAAAACGGATCTTGCGAAGTTTTGTGGCGATTTTCGGCGCCGAGCATCATCCCAGCGATTTGGCAGGCGAACGCCGGATTTTCGCGGCACTGCGGAATAAAATTCCAGCGGTCGCTTCGTTCGGGATTATTCAAATCGAGCCGGTAAATTTCGCGGGCGAAACCAGCGGTCTGCTCGAAAAGCTCGCCCTTCGGGTCGTAAACCAAAACGGACGAGTTTTTCAAAATCGCGCGAATCATCCGCATAAAAAAAGTTTTCGATTTTCCCGAACCCGTCGGACCGAACATTACGAAATGCCGCAGCCATTGTTCTTTGGGCAAAAACAAATCGCGCCCGCCGAACATTTTCGCCAGCGGCAGTGAATTTTTCGGGAGCGGAGCGGCTTTGATTCGATTGACCAATTTTTTGCCGATTAAGTCTTTCAAATTCGCCCAGCGCGCCGAGCCGTGCGACGTACTCATTGTCCGCAGCCGATACGACCAGCACAAAAGATATGCGTCCATCGAACCGGCGGCGAGCGAGAGAATGGCGAACGACCAGAAGACGAGCCAGATAAGCCCTGAAACGTCGAGCAAAAATCCGGCGAATAAACTAAGGCACGCGCCCGCGATTCCCAAAACTAGAAAAAACAAAGCCGCAGCGAGATCGCCCGCCCACGCCCAGAACGCTTGATATGCGGGCAGATACTGCTCGTTCGCCTTGCGCGGAATGCCGCGCGAAGCGTCGAAATGCTCGATCCGTTCTCGTGAAAACATAAAACCTAGCTGATAACCGACGAGCGATTGTCCCCGACCGAAACGGCAAAAATGCCAAGAGCCTCGCGGCGACTGATTTTCCGATAAGGGTTTTCGCCGCGCGCCGCGTTTGCTCCGTCGTAAACGTAACAATTTCCATCTGCATCCACGTTCAGATAAAGGCGACTCGATTGGTGTTTATAAAGCTCGATTCGCGCCGCGCCTTCTTCTTCCGCCGCGACGAAAGTTCCCATAAACATAAACTCGTCTCGGAGTTTTTCATCCGGCAAGACCAATCGAAGCGGCTGCCAATTCGGTTCGGACGGAAATTCGATTTGTCCCATAATTTTTTAACGATTATTCGTAAATTCGCTCAAAAGGCGTTTTTCCTCAGCCAAAATCTGAACGCTCGTTTTATCATTCGGCGCGACCATCTCGCCGCGCCAACGCTCCATCGTCCAGCCGCCGGCGACTAATTTATCGAGCGCGGCGAACGGTTCCGGCGCGGGCGACAAAGTGACGGCGGGCTTTGATTGAAAATAAGTAATCGTTCTCCCGTCGAGCGAGCGTAAAGGAAACCTGAGCAGCAAAGCTGGGCTGCCCGCTTCTTTCGGGCGCGACACGATTTCAAAACGGAGCGGCTGGCTCTGATACCGCACGACGAAAACGCTTTCCGGCGAGAAAATTTCGCCGTTTTGCGTCTCTAATCCCGGCGGCATCAAACCGCGCTCGGAAATTGAAGCGACGATTCTTTCTAGATTTGCTGGAACACTTCCCCGCTCCGCATATTCGGCGAAGACGACCAAGGAGATCGCCATTCCGAGCGCGGCGGTTTCGCGCAGGCGCATTGTCGCCTGATAAACTTCGCCTTTGAAAATTTCCGGCGCGGGCAGAATTCGGTCGTCCGAAATGCGAGTTGCTTCCGCATTCGCAAGGGGACGTTCGACAAAACTTACTTGCGCCGGATTTCGGCTGCCGGAAAACAGGCGCAAGCCGCCGAACACGGCGACGAATAGGAGAACGAGCGCGGCGACGTTAAAAATCGGCGAAGCAAAAAAAGAACGAAGCACGACGACCGTCCGCGAGTAATCTCGCTTTTTCGTTTCGGAATTTTTCGCCGTCTTTTTCTGAGGCTTATTCGATTCGTTTTTGCTTTTCTCAATATCGGTCATAAATTAAAATTCGGAGCGTTCTAAAACAAACTCGCTTTCGGTTTTAAAAACCCTGCCGCTGTTCATCAGCGTCGTTTTCCAATTCGCATCGCGCTCGGCAAGCCACATATCAACGATTGGGTGAAAGGCGTTCGCCACGAGCAGCAGGTAATCAATCTGCAATTTCAATAGTTCTTGCGCCTCGCCGGATTTGACGAAATAGCAGAAGTAGCGCAGCAAATTTACTTCGTCCAAATAGATGAGACGGTCACGCTCGAAGGCATTCAGCACGTCAATGGATTCCCTCAAAGACGGATAATCTTCTAGTCCGGCGATGCCGCGCACCGCGTCGAGCAGTTTCGCGGCGAAGGCGACTTGCGCAGGCGTTGCCCGCGGACAGCGGGAACGCAAGATTTCCAATTCTTTGACGAGCGAAGGCGTGTCGAATCGAGAGTAAACGTGCCGCGAAACGAACGGCGCGGAAAGTTTGTGCCGCAGATCGTTCGAGGTCGTCACGACAATCGGGCGCGAATTCCAATCCGAAACGCCGATGTAGCCGCCCTGAAGTCGCGGCACATAAACGAGTCCGCGCTCTAATGGCATCAGCATGGCGTCTTCGACGCTAGCCCCGAATTTGTCGCTTTCGTCGAGAATCAGAATCGGCGGCGTGCCTATTTCCGCCGAATTTTTCGCGCTCGTCGCCGCGAGATCATACGCCAACCCCATTTCGCCCAAGATTAGGAAATCGCGTTTCCATTTTTCGCGCCGGGCTTTCGCCAAATAATCTTCCTTTTCGCTGTCCGGCATGAGTTTAGCCGCTTCCAAATGCTCGCGCATCCACGTCGCCTGCTCTTCTTTGTCCCAATCGTAAAGAATTTCTTCCTGTTTCAACCCGTCGCGCCCGGCGACGATGCAGGTCGTCAAATTGCAACATTCGGCGACGGCTTCGGGAAAGGCGGTTTTGCCGCTGCCGCGCGTGCCGGAGACGAGCCACGCCCTGCCCGATTTCAAACTTTCGCAAAAATCGGAAAAATTGCTTTCCGCCGGGACGTAACCCGTTTCGCAGACGAGCCGGTAAAGTTCGTTTTCGCGTTCTTCTAAAACGAGCTGGCGCGGATTGATTTGTTCTTTTTTCGTATCGTGCGGAATCATAAAATTAACTTCAGTAAATTATTCGCCGTCCATCGCCGAAAGAGCGGATTCGGCGAGCTTGCGGAAAGCCGGAGTCATCCTCGGCAGCGCGGCGCGGATTTTTTCCTTCGAGCCTGAACTGAAAAGTTCGGCTAATTCGTTTTCGGAAAGTCCCGTCGCGGCTTTTGAATTTTTGGCGAGCGCGTCAGAGGTTGAAATTTCGTCCGGCAAATCCGTCACCAAAACAAAGCCGCTCGTTCCGGCGGAGACCTCGACGAATTCGCCCGAAGTTCGATTGCCGATCAAGCCGGAAAGCTCATCGCTTAGCACGCCTGAAGCCTTCGCCGTGGAATCGGAAAGGATGACCGTTCCGCCCGAACGCCTGCCGTTAATCGCGCCGAGCGCGACCGAGCCGGCTTCGCGCAAGCCGCCGAAGACGCGCGACCACGCGCCCTTCACCTGTCGGCGCCGACCGACCGCGCCGGATGCTCCGTCATTGCCCATCACTTCGCCCTCGAACTTCAGCAAGCCGCCGGTGTTCGGATCAATTAGACCGACGACCGAAACGAAAGCGCGTTTGTATTCGCTGCCGCGCAGAGTGCCGACCAGAATCGTTCCGGCTGGATACGAATAATTTTTGCCGGAAACCCCGCGCGTCAGTTCCATTCTGACCAAGCCGCCCGAAGCGCGAAGCGTATAAACCGCGCCCAAAAATCGAACCGGCAAAAGCGTGCCGAATGGAATCGCCGTTTGCGTTGCGGCATTGGTGAAATCAAGCGTTTGACCGCTGGAAACAGTTTGTAGATTCGCCGATGAAGACGAGTTTCGCTCCGAAGAATCCTTCTCCTCAATGCCGAAAAAAAGCGAGCGTCCCGCAGGCGTGTTTTCGCTTCGGTTCGGTTTCGGAAGCGTCAAATTTGTTTTTCCGACGCTTGACGAACTTTGGTTGTTTTCAGCGATGACCGGATTTTGGGCTGCATTTGTCCTGCCCGGATAAACAATCGAATTGTTCGACGCTAGCCGATTCGGGTTGGAAAGCGCGTCAGGCACGACGACGGGTTCGTTCAGATCAGCAACTTTGACAGGCGGAATCGTGCCGGAAGCGTCGGTGTTTGAATTCGTCGCCGAATCGGGATTTACCGTCGCGTCATTTGAGGCGTTCGGGTTTTTCTCGGCGACTAGATTCAAAGCCATTTTCAATTTTTCGTCTTCCGTCGCGGGCGCGGTCGAGGCGGACGAGTTGGTTTTTGCCGTCCGGTCAACCGCCTGCGTTTTCGTCTTGGCGAAAATGCCGATGCCGAAAAACCAGGACAAAACCGCGAGCAGCAAAACGAAGCCGAACACGAATCCGACGAACGCCAAAAACAATTTCTTCTTCGGTGTTTTCACCGTTTGAATCGGTTCATCCAATTCCTCTTCCTCGACTTTCGCCGTCGAAACGTCGTCTGAGGAATTTTCATCGGCGGCTTGTTTGAGTAGTTTTTCGCGTTCCTCCTCGTTTTCGGCGAAGGGCATTGCAGCAGGGATAGCCGTTATTTCATTGGTTGCAACTGACATAATCTTTTACTCCTTCGTCGTTTCATTAACCGTCGGCAAGGTTATCGTGCTGGGCGTGTCGGCGGCTTCGCGGTGAGAAGCCAGAACCATCAGACGCTGGCTCGCGCCCATCACCGGCGCGCGGTAAACAATCGCGTAGTAGGCGGTCGATCCGGGCGTAATCAATCCTTCAAAACTCGTCGTTTCGACATAAACACGGTCAATGCGTTCGGTTTGCAGAGCTTTTCCCTGCTCGTCAACGGTTTGAATCTGCAACTCAGGCGTTCCCGGCACGAGCCGCAGATTTGCCGTCGCCTCGTTCCGCACCGCGACGATCAAGATTCTTTGCTCTGAATCAACTTCAGTAACGGGCGAAATCGCCAGACTCAAACCTAAATTGGCTTTCGACCACGCGCCCAAATTCTTTTTTGGATTTTTCAAACAATCTGCGAGACGCTTGTTAACGAGGCGCGAAAGCTCCATACCGGACTTCGGCTGTTTCGTAGATTTATCATCTGCCTTACGGCTGAATACGCCGCGCTCAATTTGGAGCGAAGCGCGGGCGATCTGCACATTTCCCGAATCGTTTTCATCTGTTGAATTAGCTTCAGTAGTTTCATTGCCGCCGCTCGCGCCGACGAGTTTTGAGTTCGCCTTGGTGTTTTTCAGATTCGTCCGATTTGCTTCCTCGCCGAGATTAAAGGCGAGTCCCGCCGTGCGCCTAGCCGAGATTACTTCGTCTCGGTTGTAGTTAATGACGCAGCGGTGAGCGTTTTTACTCAAAGCGGAAACGGGAACGAATTCCAAAACCAGCACCAAGCCCGAACGCATTTGCAGCGTGATTGTGGCGGACGGCGGGTTCGCGCCCGAATCGGCGCGCCCAGACACGAAGCCTTCGCCCGGATAAATCGTAATCGAGCGGTCGCTTTCTTTGGTCGGCGACTGGAAGACCGACACCATTTTCGGGTTGCCCTCGTGGATGTAATAAATGCCGTCGGAAGCCGGAAATTCGACGATTGAAACGGCGTTTTGCGCCAATCCTAAACGGACGACGGTCGGCTGCTTCGGATTGACTAAAACGCTTGCCTCGCCCGAAAGAAAGTCGGTTTCCGCCGAGTTGACCACGGCGACGGGCATAACCGGCGTTAGATTGACGTTTAGTTTATCGTTTTGAAGCTGATTGTTTTTTGCAATCACGGGGTTCGGTTTTTTAACGATACGCTTTTTAGTTTTTCTGTTTTGCGCTTGAATAGCCTGCACGCCGAAGAGAGTAAAAACGAGCGAAAGGCAGAGCGCGGCGACGAAGTAAAAGCGCCCGATTCCCTGTTTCTCGGGTAAATTCATTTTTAACAGTTGTTTTTGCATAAGTGTTCTCCGTGATCGAAGCGCGGTAATTTCACCGGCGCGTCGAAAATTTTTATTGATTCTTTTCAGATTCCGTTTCTTGTGTTTCACTGCTCGTCGCTCCGGCGTCTTCTGCG
>CADCUR010000093.1 GCA_902805935.1 uncultured Pyrinomonadaceae bacterium | reverse complement strand
TACCGAATCCGTTTGCCCGCAATCCAGCCGCGCAAAACTTGACTTGCTCGAAAAGTTTGGCGTGTGTCAAAGTTTCCGTGTTGCCTTCTTCGCCTTCCCAAATTATCGCGGGCTGTTCTTTCATCTCGTCCGTCTGCCAACGGTCAAGACACATTTTCGTAATGTTCAAACCCGCGCCGGCGCACCATTGCGGAAACGCCGCGCCGCCGGTTGTGTCAAGCAGTTTTTCGTATGGCGGATCGAATTTTACATCTAAAAATTTCAAAACTTCAGCGGTGAAATTTTCCACGTCGTTAATTGAAAATTGATAAAGTTCGTCGAAAGTCGCCACGCCGATTTGTCGCATAAATTTCGTAATTTGGGCGCGTTCAATAACGTCGGCAGTCGGCGTCCAGGCGATTGGTTGATTTTCCAAAAGGTTTGCGGTGTCGTTCATAATTTTGTGATTTCAGAAAAATTAAGGCATATTTTATAACACAAAGTTTTTGTTAGAAAATTCATCCGAATTTAGACGAACTTTGCGTCTTTATAAAAAGTTCGCAGAGGAGATTTTATGAGCGAAAAACCTGTCGAAATCAAACTGCCCGCGAATCTTTTTCAAGGCAAAACGGCAATTGTTACGGGCGCGTCGCGCGGCGTCGGTCGCGCGACAGCTTTACGATTGGCGGAATCGGGCGCGAACGTCGTCGTTAATTATTTGAGCGCGGATGAGAAGGCGAATAATGTCGTTGAATTGTGCAAAGAAATCGGCGTCGAAGCAATCGCCGTGCAGGGCGACGTTTCCGAGTGGCAGGCGGCGCAGAATATCGCGCAGCAGACGATTGAGAAATTCGGGCGGATTGATTTGCTCGTTTTGAACGCGGGAATCTGGGAAGGCGCGCCGATTGAGGAGATGTCGGAAGAGACTTGGAATCGGGTTTTGAATACGAATCTGAAAGCGGCGTGGGCGATGTCGAAGGCGTGCGTTCCCTGGATGAAAAAACGCGAAAGCGGCGCAATCGTCCTTGTTTCTTCAACCGCGGGACAAAGGGGCGAAGCGAATTTCTCAAACTATGCGGCATCGAAAGGCGGGCAAATCAGTTTTACAAAAGCTCTAGCCACCGAACTCTGCCCGAAGATTCGCGTCAACGCGGTCGCGCCCGGTTGGATTGAAACGGCGATGGTGCGCCCTGTTTTTGAAGACGATGATTACAAACAAAGCGTGATTAATTCGATTCCGCTGCAAAGAATGGCGATGACCGACGACGTGGCGCTTTCGATTTGTTTTCTGCTCTCAGATTGGTCGCGGCATATTACGGGCGAGATTTTAAACATCAACGGCGGCGCGGTGCTTTGCGGTTAATGATTTTTGACGCGAAGGCGTAAAGACGCAAAGTAAAAACAATTTGTATTCCGAATAGTGATGCTCAAACATCAATTGCGAAATTTTCAACAATCGCACTCAATCGAATCCGCACGATCAATTCTTTGCGTCTTTGCGTCTCTGCATCTTTCTCGTTAAATTGATTTAAAGTATCAATCTTATGCAAGTAAAGGATATGATGAAAACGGATGTCGAATTTTGTTCGGCAGAAGATAATCTGATGAAAACCGCGGAGATCATGCGCCGCCGCGACTGCGGCGCAGTGCCGATTGTTGACGAGCAAAATTGCGTGGTCGGAATGTTGACCGACCGCGACATCTGTCTCGCCGTCGCCGCCCGCAATCGAAAAGCGTCGGACGTGAAATGCAAAGAATTGATCAACGGCGAGGCGATTGTCTGCGCGGCTGACGATAAACTCAAGGAGGCTTTGCGAAAAATGCGGAAGCACCGAATCGAGCGGCTCGCGGCAATCGGCGCGGGCGGCGAACTCATCGGTATTTTGTCAATCGGCGACCTTTTGCCCGCCGTTCAGCGAGACAAAAAATTGAAAAAGAAAGTTTACGCGACGCTTGAGAAAATTTCCAGACCGCGCCCGATTGTACTGCGGGAAAGAGAAAGTGAAAAAGTGGAAAGGTGAAAGAGTGGAAAAGCTAGTTCGGCACAAATAACCTTGCTTTTTCACTTTTTCACTTTACCACTTTTTCACTTTTTGATTATGAAAACACTTTACATACTGCGCCACGCTAAATCGAGTTGGGACGATGCGGCGTTGTCAGACTTTGAACGACCGCTCAACGAGCGCGGACTCGGAGCCGCGCCGCTGGTGGGCGGCGTGATGAAGAAAAACCGCTTCGCGCCTGAGTTGATTTTAAGCTCGCCCGCCAGACGCGCCGAACAAACGGCGGCGTTAATAAAACAATCGGCGGGCATTGGCGGCGCGATTCAGTTTGACGAAAGAATCTATGAAGCGAGTTTGGCGCGGCTGCTTGAAGTCATCGCCGAACAAAATGAAAAAATCCAGTCTCTGATGCTTGTCGGACACAACCCGGGACTCGAAGGACTTGTGAAGTTTCTAACCGGCGAATTTGAACCGATGCCGACGGCAGCCTTAGCAGTCGTTGATTTAGATGCGAAAAAATGGAGCGCGATAAAATCTACAAAATGCAGTTTGCGAAATCTGATTCGTCCGAAAGAGATAAGGTAGTGTTAAGTCCTGAGTGCTGAACCCAAGTGCTGAGTCTTAAATGATAATTTTCGGCTTTTCACATAGCACTGAGAACTTAGCACTCAACGCTCTCTTGATTTAACATTCATTTAACCTTCCGTTCATATCGGCTTAAAATCCGCGCTCTATCTTTACATTCAAGTTAAGAATTCGCGCTTTTATAATCCGGCGATTTGTTCTACATTTCTATTTAATGGAGTAGAGAAAACTTTTGGAGCGCGAACTCGACATCCTGCGCGACAGATTACTTTTGATGGGCGGCGAAACAGAACTCGCTTTGCAGCGAGCGCTTTATGCCCTCGGGCAGCGCGACAGCGAGGTTGCCAATCAGGTGATTGAAAACGACCGTGTGATTGACTGCCTTGAACTCGAAATTGACCGTCTGAGCGTCGAAGTTCTAACGCTGCGCCGACCCGCTGCCCGCGAACTGCGGATGGTGATTTCGATTTTCAAAATCACGCCGATTTTAGAACGCATCGCCGACCACGCTTCGAGCATTGCGCGCGCCGCACTCGAATTAAACGACGAACCGGAACTGAAGAATTACGCCGAGCTAAACGAAATGGCGGAACGCGCCTTGGAAATGCTGCAGTCGGCGCTCGACGCTTTTACGTCGAACGACGCGGACAAAGCGCGCGAACTGATTACCAAAGACCGCGAAGTGGACAGAATCTACGACCGCTTGGTTGGTAATTTAATGAAAACGATGTCGAAAGACGCGGGAAAAACAATCCGTCTGGCGCGTCTTCTATTCGTCGCTAAAAATCTGGAACGCATCGGCGATTACGTCAAGGACGTTTGCGAACTTACCGTTTATATAAAAGAAGCGGTTTTTATTAAACACCAATAAAGTGAAACAGGGAAAAAGTGAAAAAGTGAAAAAGTTTTTGCTCGTATTCAATGGTTGAAATTTCATCGGATGGATTGCTTTTTCCTTTTTTCCTGTTCCACCTTGAATATATGTTGCAGGAAATCCTAATCATCGAAGACGACGCTGATATTGCCGAGAGTTTGCAATACAATTTTAAGCGCGAAGGCTTTCGTCCCGTCGTCGCCGAATCGGGCGAGAAGGGTTTGCGCCTGGCGCTCGACGAAAAAAATCCGCCCGCGCTGATTATTCTCGATTTGATGCTGCCGGGAATGAGCGGAATGGAACTTTGCCGACGTCTCAGGCGCGAGCCGCTGACCGAGCGCACGCCGGTTATTATGCTGACCGCCAAAGCCGCCGAGATTGATAAAATCGCCGGTCTCGAAGTCGGCGCCGACGATTATATCGTCAAGCCGTTTTCCGTCAAAGAAGTCGTGGCGCGCGTGCGGGCGGTTTTGCGCCGCGTCGAAAAAGATACGATTGAGCGCTACGAAGACGGCAAAATCACGATTGATTTTGCCGATATGCGCGTGACCTGCCAGGATGCGGACGTGAAACTCACGCGCAAGGAATTCGCGCTGCTGACCTATCTGATAAAAAGCGCCGGACGAGTGGCGACGCGTCAGAATCTTCTTGATAATGTTTGGGGCTACAGTTATTTCGGCGACACGCGCACGCTAGACGTTCACATCCGCCGTCTGCGCCAAAAACTCGGCGATTGCGGCAACTGCATCGAAACAGTGGTCGGCGTCGGTTATCGGTTTGTCGAATTCAAATAGTCCTTTATCCTTGGTTCGTTTGGTTAAGTATCGAATCTTCCCTGATGCGAGCGAAGGACTAAGAACAAAGGACTTTAAAGTAATGAGTCTTTTAACCGCCTGGTTTTCCGGCAAGGAATCTGTCGAAAAAACTTCACGCCCGATTTTGAGCGAAATTCTCAAAACGATGCGCGAAAGCGTGATTGTCGTCGGCAAGGACACGCGCATTCTCGCGTCGAACCGGGCGGCGTATAACGCTTTCGCCCGCAACAACGGCGCGCTCGAAGACAAACGACTGAGCGAAGTCGTGCGGGATTTGGCGCTGCACGAAGCGTTTCGCAAGGCTCTTGAAGAAGGTGCGTCTTCGGACATCGAGCTTGAACTTCCGAGCATCGAGCGGCGCAAATACGACGTGCATATCGCGCCGATTGAATTCGAGAAAACAAAAGGCGCCATCGGAATTTTCTACGACATCACGCAGATTGAACGCCTGGAGCGAGTGCGTCAGGAATTTCTCTCGAACGTCTCGCACGAACTTCGCACGCCTCTGACTTCGATTCTCGCGTTTGTCGAAACGCTCGAAGACGGCGCGATCAATGACGAGGAAAACAACCGGCGGTTTTTGAAGGTGATTCGCCGAAACGCCCAGCGGATGCATCATCTGATTGACGATATTCTCGAACTCTCGTTTATCGAATCGGGCGGTATCGCGCTCGCGCCGAAATCGGTTAATCTTCATTCGTTAATCGAAGAAATTTTCACCAACCTTTCCGGCAAAGCCAAACAGCAGCGCGTTAAACTAAAAAATGAAGTTCCGAAGGAAACATTCGTCTTCGCCGACGCGGTGCGGCTCGAACAGATGCTGACGAATCTAGTTGATAACGCCGTGAAATTTAATGTCAAAGCGGGCAGCGTAACCGTCGGCTTTGCCCGAAAAGACGACCGGGACATAATTTCCGTCACCGACACCGGCGAGGGAATTTCCGCCGAACATCTCCAGCGAATCTTCGAGCGATTTTATCGCACCGACCGCGCTCGCTCGCGCGAAATCGGCGGGACGGGTTTGGGTTTGGCAATTGTCAAACATCTGGCGCGGCTGCACGGCGGCGAGGTTTCCGTCGCATCCAATCCAGGGAAAGGTTCGACTTTCTCGGTCGAACTTCCTTCAAAATCCGCTTAACCTCTCGTTCATCTGGCGCGCGATTGTGTAAATTTCTCTTAAGGTCAAACAATTTCGTGTTACAATAAAATCAATTCAAAAATACGGGCGCGAGTGTGCAGCGACGGCATCTGTTGTTTCGTTCTTTATTATTTTCAATTAGAAGGAGAAAGCAGTTATGGAATTAAGCGTTGGGCAAAAAGTTGCTTACCCGAATCGAGGCGTGTGTCTGATTGAAGAGATCGAGCGAAAAAAAATCGGCGAACGACTGATGAGTTTCTACGCGCTGCGAGTTTTGAGCGATAATTCGGTAATCTTCGTTCCGACGGCGAACGCCGAGACGGTCGGCGTTCGACCCGTCATCACTTCGCGGCAGTATCAGCGTTTGAAAAACCGTCTAGCCGCCGATTTCGGCGAAGTTTCGCCCGACTGGAAAGAACGCTCGCGCGAATTCAATCACAAATTGCAATCGGGCGACGTTTTCGAGGCGGCGGACGTTTTAAAGAAACTCACGTTTCTCAGCCACGAAAAAAAACTTTCGTCGCGCGAACAAACTTTTTTGGAAAAAGCCAGATTCCTGGTCGTCTCGGAAATTATCAACGCGGGGTTAGCCAAAAAACCCAAAATCGAAGACAAAATAAATAAACTCGTCGAAAACGCCTGTCACAAACATCTCGTTACACAGCCGAGCGTGATGATGCATTAAAGGGATGAAGGACGATGGATGAATAAAACAGTTGGCAGGGCAGTCAGCAACAGACAGAAAATTTAGATTGCAAACCGCCTTCTGCCTACTTAATACATCCTTTACCTTTCATTTCTCATCCCTTAGCATAGCTCGCCCGAACGACGGTTTTGATATTGCCGCGCACGTTAAAATCGCCTTCCATCTCGACTTTCAGCGGGTCGCACGCCCGGACGAAATCTTCTAAAATGACGTTTATCAAATGCTCGTGGAAAATCTTTATTTCGCGGAACGAATTGATGTAGAGTTTTAGGCTTTTCAAT
>CADCUR010000092.1 GCA_902805935.1 uncultured Pyrinomonadaceae bacterium | reverse complement strand
GTACTTACGACCATCAACGCTGAATTCCGTATAAGCCATTCCGGTCGCGTCGCTTTCCTTGAATTGCCAGCCGAACAATTCGCCGTAAAATCGTTTGCAGGCTTCGACGTTCGTCGTCGCCAAATCGTTCCAACAAAATTCACCGTGTTTCGGCATTGCCGTTTGCTCTGCCGCTTCTGCTACTGCTTGTTCTGACATAAATTTTCCCTCTCTTTAATTTAAATTTTTCCCGCTTGGTCTTTTTTGTGGAAGAAAACTAAAGTGAGGTTTTGAGTTGCGCGCGAGGTGTTTTCTGGCTTTTGGAGAAAGCAGGACGGTCAACGCAACTCAAAATCTTTTTCAATTACAAATTACGAATGTCGGAGTAATTCTCTTCAATTCGTAATTCGTAATTGATAATTCGTAATTAGATTTACCCGGCGCGGCGCATCGGCTGCGGCTGGGCGACTTCATTGCCCTTTTGCATATCCTGAAGATGTTGAATTAAACCCGAAGCCGCTTTTTTCGATAATTCGTCGGTTTTGCACTGCATCACGTTTTGGCATTCGACTTCCGGATCAACGCCGATTTCACGTGAAATAGCGCGAATCATTCCGAGTTGTTTCGCCGTCACCAAATCCGAGAGGCTTTTGGCAATCGGATTGGAAGGGAAGCCGTCGTTATTGGTCGGAGGCGGAACCGCGCCCTCGCGTTCGATGCGGTCGGATTCTTTTTTATACAAATCGCGGGCGATGCCGAATTTCACAGCCGCGCGTTTCAGAGCGTCGTGTTCGGCTTTCTTGATTCCGAGTTCGGTGTCAGCCGTTCCGGTGCCGATGCCTTCGCGCGTGATGCCGTCAATCGTGATAGCGACGGTCACGGTGAAAATATCGCCGATTTGACGAATGTCTTTGACCGTGTGCATCCAGTTCGGAGCGTTTTCGTCCAAAATGTCGGCGACCGTGTGCCATTCAACATAATCAACGTAATGCGTGTTGCCGTTGCGATCGCGCCAGCCTTCGCGCTGTTTGACCAATTCCGGATCAACGTTTTTGCGCAGCTCGCGCAACGTGGTCGTAAAATTTAATACGTTGTTTGCCGTTTCCGCATCAGCCGATTCTTCGGCAATCGCTAACGACGTTTCATTTGTATTCGCTTGTGTCATTTTTTTGTCTCCTTGTGTGTTCGCAAGATGACTCGGCTCAGGAACTTTTCGCGTTTCAGTGTGTCCATTCTCCGAAACATTTTCCCGAACGTCGTCCGCCTTCTGTTCGCCATCTTTGGACATTTCGATTTGGACTTGCGAATTTCGGACTTCGGATTCGTTATCGAATTCGTCTTCCTCGTTCGGCAATTCTGCATCGGTAGATGACTCAGTTGCGCTCGTGTCTTCGACAACCGCTTCGGTCGGTTTTACTTCAACTTGAGTTTCGACTTTCACAGGTTGTTTCGTAGCCGATTCGATATTCTTTGCGACCAGGGCGTATTTGACTGCCAAAATATGCTCGCATCGAAAACTCAAATCGCTGACAGCGGCTTCTTCAAATTCCAAACAATTGCAGCGGATTTTCCCGGTTTCGCTGCGCCAAACTTCGTATGAAGTTTGTTTGCCGCGCAAACTCGGCGTCGAAACCATAAACCGGTCGCCTTCGCGGTTGACCAATCCCATCGCCGCAATTGATTTTGCTCGTTTGTCTTTTTTATCCGTTAAATTTTTTTCTACTGCTACTGCTGTCATTTTTCTTACCTCTTTGGAAATTTGCAAACCGTTATAAATTCAACTGTTTGGTCGTGAATAAAACATTTTCGTTTCATCTATGAAACATTGTATCAGAACATATTTTTTGTTGCAAGCGTGAAACGCAGTGTTGCAAATAAATTTTTCGTGTGTTAAATTCTTTTCGGATAGGACGGGCGCAAGGACAAAACACTTGCAAATTTGACAGGTAAAATGGAGAAAAATTATGGCTTACAAAAACGAAAGTCTGATTAACACAATCGAACTCGGACGCGCCATCAAACGCCGCCGGGAAGAATTGGGAATGAGCTTGCGCGACGTGGCGGACGCAACGGACGTTTCGGCTTCGACGCTTTCGCGCATCGAAAACGGAACGGGCAAACCGGACGCCGACAACATCGCGCGATTAACCTCGTGGCTCGATATGCCGGTTGACCGCGTGATGAAAAAACAGGGCGTCAACGAATCGGTCGAAGCGGTGGTTTATTACCCGCACGAAGCGATGCCGGAAATCATCGAAGCGCATCTTCGCGCCGATAGAAATCTGACGCCGGAAACGGCGAAGGCTTTGTCGGAGTTGTTCCGCGTCGCATACACGCAGTTCAGCAGTCCGAATAAAAAATAAGGACGAGCGGCGCGATTCGCGTCGGAATCGGAAGAAGAAAAAGCGCGGAAATAGCTCGGATGTTCGGGAAGTTTCAAGTCGTTTCCGCGCTCAACTATTATCCAAGTTCGTCAGCTAAATACACGCAATTGAAAGTTGTTCGTGTATTTTAAGATTAGAAAAATTTATGAAAACGGAATCGCGCATCAAAAGATTTCAGACCGAAACAATTGGGGGAAAAAATCTCTCAGTTGACACCTCGTTTGTTCTTTTCTTTTTGGCAATCGAATTCGGGAGGACGTTTTTCTCGCTGAGCGTAGATAATATTTTTCTGTTTTTCACGCTTTTGACGGTTGCCGTGCTGCCGTATTTTCTTCTTTCGGAGGAGAAACCGACGTTTGCGAATTGGCTTTTGGGCAGAAGTTTAATCGCCGGTTTCGCAATTTTGCTCGGCGCGATGTTCAAGCAATCTCTGGGCGTCGTTTTGCCGGAAACATTTCGATTTCTTCCGATGACGTTGCTCATCGTGACGGCGATGCTTTGCTGCTACATCCAATTTTACAGTTTTTTCAAGCTCCGTTTGGCAAAATAGGCAAAAGGCGACAACGGAGTAATCAAAAAAAGACCGCGTTTGTTTTCGGGAAACAGGCGCGGTCTTTTTTATTTAGTTCGTGAAAATTCAATTCGTCAAGATTTGCAAAATCGTATCGCTTTTTTGATTAAACGACGGACGCCGATTCAAAATTATTAACTACGGGCGATAAAGCCTTGTGAATCGCTTTAACTTCTTGAACGAGAGCCAGATATTGCACAGGCGTTAAAGCCTGCGCGCCGTCGCAAAGCGCCTGTTCGGGATTGGAATGAACTTCGATAATCAAGCCGTCAGCGCCGACCGCGACTCCGGCGCGCGCCATCGGATTGACCATATAATTTCTGCCAGTGCCGTGCGACGGGTCAACAATTACGGGAAGATGCGAAACATTGTGAATCGCCGGAACGATTGATAAATCCAGCGTGTTACGGGCGTGCGCCGCAAATGTGCGAATGCCACGCTCGCACAAAATCACGTCGTAATTTCCCTCCGCCATAATATATTCGGCGGCGAGCAATAATTCGTCGAGCGTTGCCGACAAACCGCGTTTCAAAAGAACCGGCTTGCGCGTTTGCCCGACGTATTTCAAAAGCGAAAAATTCTGCATATTACGCGCGCCGATTTGAATGCAGTCGCCGTATTTTTCCACCAAATCAACGCCGCGCTCGTCCATCGCTTCGGTGACGATACTCAAATCGTATTCGTCGCGCACGTCCGCCAAAATTTTCAAACCGTCTTCGCCCATTCCTTGGAAAGCGTAAGGTGAAGTGCGCGGTTTGAACGCGCCGCCGCGAAAAAACTTCGCGCCGCTATCCGCGACGGCTTTCGCCACGCTGAAAACTTGTTCTCGGTTTTCAATCGCGCACGGTCCGGCAATAATCGCCAGTTCGCCGCCGCCGATTTCCGCCGTGCCGACTTTGACGATTGATTTTTCGGGACGCAAATCTTTCGAGATGAGTTTGTAAGGCTTCGTCACGCGAATCGCGTCCGCCACGCCCGGCATATTTTCAAAATGCGCCGGATCAATCGCGCCCGGATTGCCGGTAATTCCGATAGCGGTCCGATTTTCGCCCGGTAATTCGTGCGGCTTGTAGCCGAGTTTTTCGATTGTTTCGATGACGCGCTCGACATCTGAACGCGGCGCGTCGGGTTTCATTACAATTAACATAATTTTAAATTTTCAACTCTAATTTTTCGTCTGCCTTTTGGCAAACTGCCAAGCTGACGGGCAATTCAAGAAATTTATCAGGCGGAAAAACGCCTAAATTTCATTGTTGGTTCAAACAATAAATACTAATGCAAGTTGGTAGCCGAAAGTCAGTTTGGCGACAAGTTTTCTACAAATTTGCGAACATTTTCAATTACATCAACCAATTCGATCGAGCGCTCGATTTCCTTAACGATTGCCGAACCGACAACCGCCGCATCCGCATATTTGCAAACTTCTTCGATTTGCGCAGCAGTGGAAATTCCGAAACCAACTGCAATCGGCAAGTCGGTGAAAGTTCTCAAGCGCTTCACCAAATTTTCCGCTTCATTGCTCATCTCATTTCGCGCGCCGGTGACGCCCGCCCGCGAAACGGCGTAAACGAAGCCGCTCGCTTTATCGCAAATCTTTTTCAAACGCTCATCGCTCGAAGTCGGCGCGGCGAGCATTATCAAAGCTAAATCTTTTTCGGCTAAAATCCGCCGGAAATCTTCAGCTTCTTCGGGAACTAGATCAGTAATTAAAACGCCGTCCGCGCCGACCGTTTTCATCGCGCTCGCAAATTTTTCCAATCCGAACTGCAAGATCGGATTGAAATAACTAAACAAAATTATCGGCGTTTCGCAGCCTTCAACGCGAACTTCTTTCACCGTTTCCAAAACATCCGTCACGCCGATTCGATTTCGCAAAGCGCGTTCGGCTGCCGCTTGAATCGTTACGCCGTCCGCCACCGGATCGGAAAACGGAACGCCGAGTTCGATAACGCTCGCGCCCGATTCGGCAAGCAGCAAAATCAAATTCTTCGTCGCCGCCAGATTCGGATCGCCCGCGACGATGAACGGAATAAAGCCGCCGCGCTTTTCGCTTTCTAACTGTTTAAATTTTTCATCAATCCGGTTCATAGCGGATCGCCAGCATCTTGCCGGCAATGAACGCATTTGCGCTCAAGAGTTATGTCGTTAGCGCGACGTTTGCCACTAAGACGACGGCGTTCCGTCAATCATTTCCTGCACTTGATTCACATCCTTATCGCCGCGCCCCGAAAGATTAACAATCATAATCTCGTCGGGCGACATTTCCGGCGCGATTTTCACCGCGTGCGCGATGCCGTGCGAAGATTCGAGTGCGGGAATGATGCCTTCGGTTTCCGACAAAGTTTGAAACGCCGCGAGCGCCTCGTCGTCCGTCGCCATCGCGTATTCGACGCGCCCGATTGACTGCAAAAAAGCGTGTTCGGGTCCGACCGAAGCGTAATCTAATCCGGCGGAAATCGAATGCGTCAGCGCGATTTGCCCGTCATCATTTTGAAGAAGATAACTTTTCGTGCCTTGCAGCACGCCGATTCGTCCGCCGCCCGCTTTGTTAAAACGCGCCGCGTGTTCGCCGAGATTATTGCCTTTGCCGCCCGCTTCGACGCCGATCATCCGCACGATTTCGTCCACCAAAAAAGGATGAAACAACCCAATCGAGTTCGAGCCGCCGCCGACGCAAGCCACCAAAACGTCGGGCAGCCGATTTTCTTTCTCTAAAATTTGCCGTCTAGCTTCGCGCCCGATTACCGACTGAAAATCTCTGACCATCAGCGGATACGGATGCGGACCGAGCGCGCTGCCGAGCAAATAATAAGTCGAATCAACATTCGTCACCCAATCGCGCAGCGCTTCGTTTATCGCGTCTTTCAAAGTCTTCGCGCCCGCGCCGACGCCGCGCACTTCCGCGCCCAACAGTCGCATCCGAAAAACATTCAGCGCCTGCCGCCGCATATCTTCGTCGCCCATATAAACAACGCATTCCAGCCCGAACAAAGCGCAAACCGTCGCCGTCGCCACGCCGTGCTGTCCCGCTCCGGTTTCGGCGATAATGCGTTTTTTGCCCATTCTACGGGCGAGCAAAATCTGCCCGACGGCGTTGTTGATTTTATGCGAACCCGTGTGCGACAAATCTTCGCGCTTGAGATAAATTTTTGCGCCGCCCAATTTCTCCGACAACCTTTTCGCGTAAAAAAGCGGAGTCGGACGACCGGAAAAATCCTGCAAAAGATTGAGAAACTCCGTTTGAAAATCAGCGTCATCGCGCACGGCGAAATATGCGCCGGTCAATTCTTCAATCGGCGACATCAGCGTTTCGGGAACAAACCGCCCGCCGAATTCGCCCCAGTAGCCCAGTGCGTTTGGTTGAAAATCCATAAAATTATCTTGCCTGAAAAATAAAGTTTTTAACTCGCGTATGATTTTTTATTCCTTTAGCTTCTTCAACTGAACTACAGGAGTCAACGGCAAAAGGCTTTACTTGTAAAATCGCCTTTCTAACATTTTCAATTGAAAGCCCGCCCGCCAGATACATTTTCGGAAAAATTTCCTGCACTTTCTTCGCAATTT
>CADCUR010000091.1 GCA_902805935.1 uncultured Pyrinomonadaceae bacterium | reverse complement strand
CGGGTTCCGATTCGTCCGCATTGCAAACGATATATTTCTGCTTCGGCGAATCGGAACCCGGAACTTTTAAAGACCGCTATTTAATGGAACGCGACCCACATGCGCTGATTGAAGGGATGTTGATTGCGGCGTTCGCGCTCGGTTCGCAAACTTGTTACATTTACACGCGCGGCGAATATAAATACCTGATTGACATAATGGACGAAGCCATCGAGGAAGCCAGAGCAGCGAATCTCGTCGGCAAGAACATTTTGGGTTCGGATTTTTCGTGCGAAGTTTACACGCACACCGGCGCGGGCGCATATATCTGCGGCGAGGAAACCGCGCTTTTGAGTTCTTTGGAAGGCTATCGCGGACATCCGCGAATGAAGCCGCCGTTTCCCGCGGTCGAAGGTTTATACGCTTCGCCGACAGTCGTCAATAACGTCGAAACTTTAACGGCAGTTCCACAGATTATCGAAATGGGCGGAATTCCCTGGCGCGATTTGGGAACGGAAAAATCGGGCGGCACAAAACTTTGGTCAGTTTCCGGTCACGTCAAAAAACCGGGCGTTTACGAGCTTCCGATGGGCTACGCCGATATGGAAAAGTTCATTATGGAAGACTGCGGCGGTATCCGCGGCGACCATCAATTGAAAGGCGTGATTCCCGGCGGCTCGTCGGTTTATATTATGCGAGCCGACGACGTGATCGGTAAAAAAGTTTTGATGGATTACGAAGGTTTAGTCGCCGCCGGTTCTCTGGTTGGTTCGGGCGGATTTATCGTGATTGACCAAACGGTTGACATCGTTGATTCGACGAAAAATTTGACCGAATTTTACAAACACGAATCGTGCGGCTGGTGTACGCCGTGCCGCGAAGGAACCGATTGGCTGGTGAAAATCTTCAACCGCATTGCGAGCGGCGGCGGCAGACCCGAAGACGCGCAGTTGATTTTAGATTTAGTTGACAACATCGAAGGAAAATCGTTTTGTGCTTTGGGCGACGCGGCGGCGTGGGCGATTCAGGGTGCGATCAAGCGTTTCCCAGAAGATTTTATGCCGTATTTGAACGGCGAAAAAACGACTTCAATCGAACCGAAAGCAAAAACAGTTTAATAACATAGTTTAATAACATAAGGAGAAAAAAGAATATGGGCAGAGGAGACAAAAGAACGCGCAAAGGAAAAATCTTCGCCGGCAGTTTCGGCAAAACTCGTCCGCAAGGCAAAAAGAAAAACACCGCCAATACTGCGGCAACGGCTGAAAACAAGCCGGAAAACAAAGAATAAATTTTAGCTGTATCATATTTATTTAAACAATGTCAGAACCGATCAAAGTTACGATTAACGGACAAGAATTTGAAACCGAAAAAGGCGCTCGCCTGATTGATGTCTGCCGCGAGCAAGCCTTTAACATTCCGTCGTTTTGTTATTACCAAGACCTCGCGCTTCAGGCGTCGTGCCGAATGTGTCTGGTGCGAATCGAAAAAATGCCGAAGCTGCAAACTTCCTGCACGATCACTTGCACCGACGGAATGATTGTTACCACGCAAAGCCCGGAAATCGAAAAAGCGCAGCGCGCGATGGGCGAATTTTTATTGGCGAACCACCCGCTCGATTGTCCGGTTTGCGACCGCGGCGGTGAGTGCGAACTGCAGGAGATGATTTTCGATTGGGGCGATGTCGAAGAACGCTTTGTCGAATCGAAAAACGCCACGCCGGAAAAATTTCTCTCGCCGATTGTCGCCAACGACCCGCAGCGCTGCATTTTGTGCAAACGCTGCACCAGAGTGTGCGACGAATGGATGGGCGAAGACGCCATCGAAGCCGGAAACCGCGGCGTGAATACAGTTATCGGAACTTACGGCGGCTGGCTCGATTGCTCGCAATGCGGCAACTGCATCGAAGTTTGCCCAACGGGAACTTTGCTCGACGGCACGTTTCGGCACGAAACCAGACCTTGGGAATTAAACAATACGATTTCGACCGACACGTATTCGTCAGACGGTATGCAAATCAGTATCGGCGCGCGCGGCGATTTCGTTCATCGAATTGCCGCCCGCGACCGATACGTTGACGGCTTGAACGGCGAATTTCTTGACGTGAAAGCTCGTTTCGGACACGGATTTATCAATCATCCCGACCGTCTCAAAACGCCGCTGATTCGTTACAAAAAAGGCGGAAAATTAATTCCGACGACTTGGGACGAAGCGATTCATTACGTCGCTAATAAATTTAAAGAGTTCGGTAAAGATATTGGCGTAATAGCTTCTGCTCGTTTAACCAACGAATCAATTTTCACTCTCAAAAGATTTGCGACCGAAGTCGCCGGTTCTGAAAACTACGCCGTCTCGGACGCTTACGATTTGTCGCCCGTGTTTGATAATTTGAGCGTTCCGCTTTGCACGCACAAGGAAATTCGCCACGCGAAAACGATTCTTTTAATCGGCGGCGAGCCGGAAGAAGAACAAACTTTTACGGCGAAACAAATTCGCCAGGCGGTTCGCAACGGCGGCGCTAAATTAATCGTCGTTCACGACACGCCGATTCGCCTGACCGCGCAAGCCGCTCAATTTATTCACGTCAACCCGAATTCGCTCGACGCTTTCGCGCTGGCTTTCGCCGACCAAGCCGACGACACGATTACGAAAAAACTCGGCGCGGCGGCGAGCGAAATTGACGAAGTTCTAAAAACCATCGGCGAAGCGACCGGCGATTTTATTATTATGTTCGGCAGAAACTTGTCGCCCGAAGCGCAAGCGGTCATCGCAAACGCGGCGGGCAATTTCGCCTCCGACAATCGGCGCGTGCTGCTTCACCCGCTGCCGCTTTACAATAATTCGGTCGGCGCGAACGATATGATGGCGGGTAAAAAATCCGTCGCCGATGTTTTGATAAATTCGCGCGCGCTGCTCATCGGCGGAAGTTTGTCGCAACCGGCGAAATTAACCGACGGTTATTTGGACAGAAAAGAATTCATCGTCGTTCAAGAATTGTTTGAAACCGCGACGACCGCTTACGCCGACGTTGTGCTGCCAGCCGCATCTTTCGCCGAAGTTGACGGAACTTATACGAACAATACGGGTTTCGTGCAAAGAGTCAGGCAGGCAATCGAGCCGCTTAATCAGGCGAAAGCCGATTGGATAATCACTTCGATGATTGCCAAAGAGTTGGGCGTAGATTTCGGCTATAATTACTCGGCGACGGCGGCGTTTAGAGCGCTCGCCGACGCGGTTCCGGCTTACGCCGGCTTGCGTTACCCGCATCTGAAAGACGAATCCAAACCCGTCCAAGCCAAATATCGAATCTCGGAGAAAAAAGATTTGTCGAGGGAAACGAGTGAATTACGTCGGCGGGTCGAAGCAATCACCGAGCGTTCCGACAAAATCATCGAAACGCCGAAGGTCGGACACAAACTTCACCGTTTGACGACGATGACGGAAAAAACGCCGCAGTTTCACCTGCTGGCGCACGGCAATCCGAAACCGGAAAATTTACTGGTCTCGCCGATGGTGCAATTTAATTTGGACGGCACTCCGAAAGTAGCGGAAAAGGCGGAAGCGGCAAGCGTGGGCGATAGAATTTCTGATGTCAAACGCTCTGCCGGCACAATGATAGACGGAAAAGTTTAGACGAAAGAATTAAATCAAGTCGGCTTAACCGCTCGAAAGAAGTTAGAAATCTATGGAAGCAATCGTAAAAACAATTTTTCCAGTCGCCGTCATCAGCGTCGGCATTTTCTTGGCGTTTCAAGGCGTGTTAATGATTGTCGCCTACACGGTTCTGGCGGAGCGCAAAGTTTTGGGCTGGATTCAAGGACGCATCGGACCAAATCGCGTCGGTTGGTGGGGCGTTCTGCAGCCGTTCGCCGACCTTTTCAAATTTATTTTTAAGGAAGACATCGTTCCCGACAAATCAACAAAATTCGTTTATTACCTCGCGCCGATTGTCGCGCTGACCTGCGCTCTTTTGCCGATTGTCGTTTACCCGTTCGGACCGGCGATTACAACGATTGACTGGGGGTTTCTGCCTTACAATTTAGGCGACAATATCAGACAACTACCGATGACGATTGCCCAAATTGATGTCGGCGTGCTGTTTGTTTTAGGCATTACGTCAGTCGGCGTTTACGGCATCGCGCTCGCTGGTTGGTCATCGAATAACAAATACTCTTTGATGGGCGGGCTGCGGTCGTCGGCGCAATTGATTTCCTACGAGTTGGCGATGGGCGCGTCGGTCATCGGCGTCGTGATGCTCGCCGGAACGCTCGATTTGAACGGCATCATCTTCGCCCAGATCAATTCGCCATTCGGCTGGTTTATTATTCCGCAATTCATCGGCTTCGTCGTTTTCCTAATCGCCGCGTTTGCCGAAACCAACCGCGTGCCGTTCGATTTGCCCGAAGCCGAAACCGAACTTGTTGCGGGATTTCACACCGAATACTCGGCTCTCAAATTCGCGCTGTTTTTTATGGCGGAATACGTGAATATGTTCACCGTGTCGGTGATGGTCACGGTTTTGTTTTTGGGCGGCTGGTATATTCCGGGTTTATCATACATTTTTGAAGTCGGCTCGATTCCCTACGCGCTTTTCAGTCACATCGGTTTCATCGGCAAAATCTGCGCGTTTTTGTTTTTCTACATCTGGATTCGCGGAACGCTGCCGCGCTTCCGTTTCGACCAACTGATGAATTTCGGCTGGAAATTTCTGTTGCCGCTCGCGCTGGCAAACGTAATTTTCACGATTTTGATTGTTTATTTTTTGAATCGGTGAGGCGCGCGAGGGATTTATTCATCCCTCATCCTTCATCCTTCATCCCTTTAAAGAATGGTTACTACCGCTTTATTTTTTATTTTCGCCGGACTCGCCATCGCGTGCGCGATCTCGTTGGTTTATCATAAAAATCCGCTTTACAGCGCGATCTCGTTGGTCGGCGTGTTTATCGCCTTGTCGTGCATATATGTCACGCTCGCCGCGCCGTTTATCGCCGCCGTGCAGATTTTAATTTACGCGGGCGCGATTATGGTTCTCGTCGTTTTCGTCATTATGCTCCTGAATCTCGACGACGATAAACCGCTGAACCGTCTGCGATATTTATACGCCGTCGGCGCCGGTCTCGGATTAATTCTGCTGGCGCAGACATTTTTTGTTTTCTATGCGGTAATGCGCTCGCCGAAGCAAGCCGTCAACACGGACGAAACCGTCGGCAAAACTTTGAACATCGGTTCGGCAATGTATACGGAATATCTTCTACCGGTCGAGATTGTCGGAATTTTATTGCTGATGGCGATTATCGGCGGCGTGATTCTAGCGCGCCGGTTTGAGCCGACGAAACTCGAATTGGTCGTCAACAATGAACTCGAACGGCGCAACGAACAGGAAATCGAAGACGAATACCGAATCAGATTGTAAATTAGTTCTTCGTCCTTCGTCCTTCGCTTCGTTCGGTAAAATCTCGAATGTTTGCAAACGAGACAAAGGACGAAGGACAAAGGATAAAACAAAAATGGAACCGAGTTTAGCAACTTATTTAGCACTGTCGGGAATACTTTTTACCATCGGCGCGGTCGGCGTGATTTTCAAGCGCAACGCGCTCGGAATGTTTATGTGTATCGAGTTGATGCTGAACGCCGTCAATTTAACGTTCGTCGCCTTTTCGCGCTATTACGCCGACGTGACCGGACAGCTTTTCGTCTTTATGGTGATGTCGGTTGCGGCGGCGGAAGCGGCGGTCGGCTTGGGAATCATCATCGCATTTTTCCGCAACCGACTTTCGATTGATACCGACGACGCAAGCATTTTGAAGAACTAATTTTCAGATGATAAACGCCGATGTTTTGACATTTCAGGAGTTTGCGATGCGCGAAACTTTGCCGTTATCGAAAATTCAAGCGGCGATTCTCGAATTTCTGCAAGGTCGAACGGATGTCGTTTTGTTCGGCGCACAAGCCGTCAACGCTTACGTTTCTGAACCGCGAATGACGCAGGTTGTTGATTTGCTTTCAACGCGGGCAGGCGAATTAGCCGAAGAGTTAAAAGAATGTTTATGCGGTAGGTTTCATATCGCCGTCAGAGTCAGAGCTGTTGCCGACGGAAAAGGATTTAGAATTTACCGGATAAGAAGTGAAGGAAATCGTCATTTGATTGATTTGCGAATGATTTCCGAATTTCCCGCGACTGAAACAATTGAAGTCATTTTAGTTTTATCGCCGGTTGAATTGCTTGCGAGTAAGGCGATTTCTTACTATTCGCGCAAAGGAAAACCGAAAGCGGGAACGGATTACAGAGATTTAGGAATGTTGCTTTTGCGGTTCCCCGAATTGAAGGAAAAAGTTTCAGAGATTTTGCAGTCGAAAAATGTCGGCGATGCGGTTTTGGAAACTTGGGCGGAGATTGCGCGTCATGATTTTCAGTTTGAGGATGAGGACGAAGATTTAGTTTTTTAGGAGTTTGTTTATGAAGAAATTTTTTCTATTGATTTTAGCATTGTGTATATTCGGAATTTCTCAAAACAATCTCGCCCAAGTATCCCCCGTTACTGATGAA